>JAOUME010000085.1 GCA_029881655.1 Deltaproteobacteria bacterium
AAAAAGGTCCTGTTCCTCTCTCGCCCGCGAGAGATTTATCTGATCAAAACGTGACTTGGGTAAAAAAATCTCTCCCCTGACCTCCAGACTGAGCTTTTCAGCCAGCCCCATCGGAAGAGTCTTTATCGTTTTGACGTTCGAGGTGACATCATCGCCCGTCTCGCCGTTTCCCCGAGTAACCGCCTGCGCGATTTTACCTTCACTATAGCGGACCGCGACCGCGAAACCATCGATTTTTAGTTCGCAAACCAGATTAAACGGCTCTCCCTTTAGTTGCTTGCGCAATCCTTGAAACCATTGACTTAGATCATCCTGACTGTAGAGATTATCCAGACTCAGCATCGGGTGTCGGTGATCGACCTGCTTAAAATCATTGACCGCGCCGCCCCCAACTCTCTTCGATGGGGAGTCCGCTCTGTCAAACTGAGGAAACTGGTCTTCAAGCCTAACCAGCTGTTCCAGCATCACATCAAAAGCGTCATCCTCGATACTGCTTTGTCCAAGCTGGTAGTATTCATCATTGAACCGCTCGATTCTCTCTCTGATATCCAGAATTATTTTCTCTGCCTGTTGGGGATTCATAATCGATACAACTTTTAAAATAATGATGTCATAAGATAAAAAGGTTCATTTTTTAGCGGGAGAACCGCTAAAAAGATAGACAAAATATTCCTGGACAAAACCGCCTTGACTGAAGACCAGTTGCGCACTTAATTTAAAAAACCATCCCAAAATCAAAAAAACTTGATGAAATATAGATAAGCTTGTATTAGATATAAATAATAAAATCTTAACGCCGAATGGGTTTGCATTTGTTATCGAACTAAAGTAGAATTTTTCCAAACCCAGGCAAAGATATATTCTTCTTTAATAACTTCAAATACCAGAACGTCTATTCATCAAAATCCACTGTCAACTTATAGATAATTCTAACAAATCACAACCGAATGGCAAACTCAATTAGCAAGATTTTTAGCTCGGCGTTTATCGATCCTTTTAAGGCCTTTTTACATACCTACCGTATTTTAAGAAACTTACGACAAACCGCGATAACTTTCATTTACTCTGAGGCGGATCAGACAGAACTGATGAAAAGGGTTCAGGAAAAAGCGGCCGAACAGATTTTGGGGGATATTGAGTCCTATGGAGAACAGTTTATCGTCAAAAGAACCCAAAGCGACATCAAGAATTTACTGAATCAGTCCCTGGTCGAGTTGGCGAAAAACGCCCAAAACAAATCGGTCAAGGGCAAACTCGAGAGCCTTCTTCATACTCAGGTCGCGGCCTTTGACGAATCTGTCATCAGCAGCCAGACACAAAAAGATTTAAAATCCTTCATCAATCAGAGATTAATCAAGGAGACTTGCGATCCGGCCAATCAACAGATCAAGGAAATCACCAAAAAACTGATGAAGCGACAGGTCGATCGGATCTCATCTGAGACCATTCACAAAGAAACCATTGAATCGATCGAAGCTTATATTAATCAACTTGGTCTTGATTTAATCAAAGAGAAAAACAATCAGGCGGTGCTTGAGAAAACCCGTGAAATTTTTGATCGGTTTATCAGCCAAATTGATCAAGACGCCATCAATGCCGAAACGGAGGAAACCATCAAAGGTAAGATCAATCAGGTGATTTTGGACCGGTACTCAACTTCCGACAACCCGGATATCGCTTTGACCGCTGAGGAAATTTCCCAGACCTTAATTAGGGATATATCAACAAATCAAGCTGATAGCGAAATAAGGGAGTCCATTGTAAACCTGATCAACCAAAAGGTGTTAAGCATTGCCAATGACCCGAAAAACACTCAGATCCGTAGCAAAGCGACCGCGTTTTTTTCAGATCTGCTCGAACAGTTCGAGTTAGAAAAAATCGAACAGGATATCATCCAATCCATCGAAAAGAGAATCAATCAGGAAATTTTATCCACCGCCAATGATCCAGAGAACCCAGAGTTGTCTAAGAGAATCAATGAACTCACGAAAACATTGATTAGGTCTTTCGAAAGCTACAGCGTTAATCCGGATGTCATCCAGTCCGTGGAAAAACTGATCAATCAGACTGTTTTGTCCCTATCAAGCGACCCTGAGAACACCGATCTCAAAACGAAATCGGCCGAGCTTTCTTCAAGCCTGATTGAGAATTTCAAGGACGAGAAAATAGAGAGCGACGTCATCCAGTCCGTGGAAAAACTGATCAATCAGACTGTTTTGACCCTATCAAGCGACCCTGAGAACACCGATCTCAAAACGAAATCGGCCGAGCTTTCTTCAAGCCTGATTGAGAATTTCAAGGACGAGAAAATAGAGAGCGACGTCATCCAGTCCGTGGAAAAACTGATCAATCATAAAATCCTCTCGTCCGCTCAAAACGAGGATAATAAAGACTTATCCCTCAAGGCGGAGACTATCGCGTTAGCCTTGATCGAGGCTTTCGACAACTCTAAAATCGAACAGGGAATCATCGACTCGGTCAACAAATTGGTCAACCAGGAGTTATTATCAAGTGCCAGTCAATCTCAAAAATCCGAAGTGATAAAAAAAGCACGCGAACTTTCCCTAGCCCTAATTCAAGCTTTTAACGACTCTAAAATCGAACAGGATGTCAAACAGTCCGTGGACAAGCTGATTAATCAGAAAATTCTCTCCGATGTGAGCAATCAGCAAAACCCAAATGTCATCCAAAAGTCCATGGAACTCTCCAATTCCCTGATCAAGGTCTTCGATAACTCCAAGATTGAACCTGAGGTTTACGATTCAATCAACAAACTGATCAATCAAACGATCATTTCGTACAGCAACAATGTCGAGAATAAAGAGTTGCAAAGAAAATCAAAGGATTTATCCCATTATCTGATCGGTAATTTCGAAAATTCGAAAATCGATCCGGAAATCAATAAAAGTCTTGAGGATTTGGTCAACCAGGAGATCCTAAAAATCAGCAAGGACCAGAACAACCTTGATCTGGAGAAAAAAGCCAAGGAATTAACCCAGTCTTTGATCAATGAGCTTGATGAGTCCAAGGTCAGGGAAGATATCAAGGAGACCTTGAAGGATTATCTTAACAAAGAAGTCGAAAAATTTTCCAATAAGCCTGAGAACGGGTTAATCAACTACAAGTTGGACATTTTAATGAATTCGGTGCTTGGTTCTTTGGACTCCTCAATCATCACTCAAGAGGTCATGGAGGGGGTCAAGCAAAATCTCAATCACAGGGCTTTCGAGCTGTTAAATAAAGAAGACCATCCCGTTCTAAAGCAAAAATCAATCGATTTGCTGACCAGTTATCTAAGCAATCACAATATTTCGGAGATCATCGATTACGAATCGCTTAGTATGATCAAACAGAGACTCAACGACTGTATTTTGGCTCTGGTTGAGTCATCAGCCGAGATCAACGACGAGGCTAGGCGGATTTTCCATAGTATCTTATTGAGAACCAACCCGGATAATATTGATCCGATCGTCAAGATGCAGGTCGAGTCGTCCTTGTATCAAGTCATCATCAAGGAGATGCAGGCCTATGGGAAACCCGAGTTGATCGAGCATGCGGTTACCCTGATTCATGAGCTTTCCCAAAGATTACCTCAGCCATCCACTGCTACGGATTTGATCATGCAGAAAAAGATCCGGAACCTGACCTGAAATAATTTTTTAATCCTGCTCGGGTGATTGAATTTTAAAGTGACGCGCCAAATATATTTGTTTTTTAGAGTTTTTTCGATCATCGAACCCAGGCTAACATCAAATGCGGCAAAGCACTCCCTCTCAACCCGAAGTTGTCTTATCAACCGCTCAGCATCCCCGGTTAAGTGAGTATGGTCGTTTAATCTATCCCGTCATATCCAGAAGATCGGGAGGATTGTCGCTCGGAATCAATCTTAATCCCGCCAAAAACTGTAATTTTGATTGCATTTACTGTCAAGTGGACCGCACGATACCTAAAAAAAGTTTAAAAGCACCATTGAAACAGGTTCTAAAGGAACTGGAAGGCTGGTTTGAGGAAATTAAAAAAGACAATGGCTCCTTTAAGGGATATCCTCTAAAGGACATTTCGATCGCGGGAGATGGCGAACCGACGCTCTATAAGCCCTTAGCCGAACTCATCAGGGAAGTCCTTCATCTTAAAAATATCCACGGCCTTAAAGAAGCGAAATTGGTTCTATTTACCAACGGCACCAGAATTCTTAGGGATGATTTGTTGGCTGTTTTTCCCGAATTCATGAAAAACAGCGGCGAGATTTGGTTTAAACTGGACTACTGGGATCAAGAGAGTCTAAAAAGAATAAACCGGAGCCGTTGTTCGTTTAAGCGACTCATCGACAATCTGGTGGAAGTGGGTGGCCGTTTTCCTTTGATATTACAGAGCTGTTTTTTTAATTGGGAGGGGACGCCATTTGAAACAAAGACCTATCAAGCCTACGCCGAGTTGATCGGAGAGTTGATCGAAAAGGGAGTTCTGATTAAGCATATTCAGATTTACAGTCTGGCTAGGACTCCGGCTGATAGCCGATGTCTACCCTTAAGCGGTGAACAGATCATTCAAGTTAAAAACCTGATCCTGGACCGGATTGAAGTCGAGATTTTAACCTTCTAAGAAGAGAGATAAAACCGCTGATGTTCCATCTGTTCAAAAACCTGCTCTACTCGATGGACCCGGAAAAAATCCATGAGCTGACCCTTGATTTTTGCCAAAAGGGGAAAGCGATTCCGGGTTTCCAAAAAACCATGCGATCCCTGTTCGCTTTTGAGGATCACCGCCTTCAAGTTCATATCGGCAATCTCTGCTTTCCAAATCCTGTTTGTCTGGCGGCTGGATTCGACAAGGACGCCATTGCTATTGACATCATGCAGTCTCTTGGTTTCGGGGCGATTGAAGTTGGAACCGTCACGCCAAAACCGCAACCGGGAAACCCCAAGCCCAGGCTGTTTCGTCTTAAAGAAGACAAGGCCATCATCAACCACATGGGCTTTAACAATATCGGTATCGACAAACTGATCGACCACCTAAAGAAGGCTTCCCGCAAAGTCCCCATCGGGATCAATATCGGGAAAAACAAGAGCACTCCGTTGGATAGAGCGGTTGACGACTACCTATCAGGCATCGAAAAAGCCTGGAATCACGCCGACTACATCACGCTTAACGTGAGTTCCCCCAATACGCCCGAACTTAGAAAACTTCAAGTGAAAGAACAGCTCGAAGGTCTTTTAAGAGCCATCGGCGAAAAAAAAACTCAGCTGGCCGAAAAAACCCATCTTCAAAAACAAATCTGGCTCAAAATCGACCCGGACCTCGACGAAAGAGAGCTTAAAAGCATCGTTGATCTGGCTCTTGATTTTCAGGTAGATGCCCTGATCGTGGCCAACACCAGCTTAAACAGGAGTTGTCTGAAAAACCAGTATACGCACCTCTCGGGTGGTCTAAGCGGAAAACCGATTTTTAACCTCTCCAACGAGGTTTTAAGAAAGATTTATCTTTATTCGGAAGGGAAAATCCCCCTGGTCGGGGTCGGCGGCATCTTTAACGCGGAGGACTGCCTGCAAAAGATCATGCGTGGCGCGAGCCTGGTTCAATTGTACACGGGACTGATTTTTGAGGGGCCCATGGTTGTCAAACATATCAAGAAAGGTTTAAAAACCAAATTAGAGCATGAAGGTTTAGGAAACATCAAAGAAAAACTCGGTGTTTTAGTATAAAGTAGACTTGGTTGAAAGAGTTTATTTGATGGATGCGAACAAAAAAAGCGAAAATATTCATGGAATCAAATCAGGATTATTTGATCGAGCGGCACGAATCGAAAAGAATCGTGTGCTTTAAGCTCTCGGAGATGGACTTCGCCGTCTATATCCAGAATGTCCGGGAAGTGATCAGTATGCGGGAAGTGAGAAAAGTTCCCAGAGTACCCTCGTTTATCGAGGGGGTGATCAATCTAAGGGGAAATGTCATTCCGCTGGTCAATCTAAGGAAGCTTTTAGGGTTACAGTTGCAAGACTATTCGCAAGCCAGGGTCATCATCCTTTCAGTCAACAGTAGCTTAAGCGTCGGTTTCATGGTCGATGAGGCCAGCAGCGTCAGGTTGATCAAAAAAAAGGACCTGTTGGCGGCGCCTCCCGTCAAGATCAGGGGAATCGATCAAAACTGCATCGAGGGGGTGATTTCTGGAGACGAAAATAGCATACTGTTAATCAATTTGCTCAAGATGGTCTCAAGAGACGATGTCCAACTTCTTGGCAAAACACTCAAACAACTCTAAAATGATATTCTCTTTAAATAAAGCAATCCGGAAACTCTCCTGTTTCTTATTACTGGCGTCGTTTCTGATAAGTTCTTGTGAAAAATCCCCGGAAACTCCTGCCATGAAGCTGGACAGCAAGCAGGAGATCAACGCTTTTTTGGAGAACTATTTTCTGGATTTAACCCAGCAGGGCGAAAAAATCGATAATTTCTCTTATCGGCTGCTCAGCGGAAAAACCGAAGAACTCGATTCCAACCAGGGAAAAATCTTGTTTTTGAATTTCTGGGCGACCTGGTGCGTTCCCTGTAAAAAAGAGATGCCCGACATGGAAGAGCTCCACCACCTGCTCAAGGACACTCAATTCAGGATCATCTCGATCAGCTACAGCGAAGAGGAAAAGAAAGTAAAAGAGTTCATTGATCTTTATCCTTATTCCTTCGACATCGCTCTGGACAGCGACGGTAAAATCGGAACAAAATTAGGCGTGTCGGGACTTCCGACAACCTATATCCTGGATAAAAACCTTAACATTATCGCCAAGGCGATGGGTCCCAGAAAATGGCAGGATAAAAGTGTCATTGCCTTTTTAAAAAAAATCAGCGGTTAATCTCAAGTGAGGGGATATGTTTAATATCGGCATGACCGAAATGATCATCATCGGCATCATCGCGTTGGTGATTTTGGGTCCCTCCCGACTACCCGGGGTCGCCAGAACCATCGGCAAGGGCCTCGCCGAATTACGCCGCCATACCAACGAGTTCAAAAGAACCGTCTCTCAGGAACTGGATGAGGCCGCCGGAAACGAGATCAAGGAAGTTAAGAGTTTCAGCGAGGATCTGAAGCTTCTTAAAAACAGGCCCAGGAACATCGAAGAGTATCTGGAATCAGCGGCGAGCGTGGCTGAGAGAATGGATCCGAAGAAAAAACCTGACCCCGATTCGAAAGCCTGATTTAATATTAATTTTCACGAGGTGACCCCAATGGAGGAACTCAAAGACTATATCCGCAACATCCCCGATTTTCCTAAGCCCGGAATTCAGTTTAAGGATGTGACGACCTTATTTCAGGACCAGACGGGTTTTAAAAAATGCCTGGACTATCTTCAGGCGCAATTCAAGGATCAAAAGATCGATAAGATCGCGGGAATCGAGTCGCGGGGATTTGTGCTGGGAGCCGCGCTGGCTGATCGGCTTGGCTGTGGATTGGTCCTGATCAGAAAGAAAGGCAAACTCCCGGGAGAGACTATCTCGGTTACCTATGAGCTCGAATACGGCACCGATGAGCTTGAGGTCCATCAAGACGCGCTTAAGTCAGGCGAAAGGGTCCTCATCGTCGATGATCTCCTGGCCACGGGGGGAACCCTGCTGGCGGCAGCTCAGCTGGTTGAAAAACTGGGGGGGAATATCGTTGGGCTGAGCGTCGTGATCGAGCTGCTGGGATTAAACGGCAGAAAAAAACTCAAGGACTATCCTGTCTTTAAACTCATCGAGTATGACGAGGCGTAAAACCTTTAAAGTTCTCCTCGGCTTTCTTTAGGGTCTCCAGGGTTCCGATATCCTCCCAGTAGGCATCCTTAATGTCAAAGACGCTGACCTCAAGCCCCTGACCGAGTAGTTTGAGATACTCCATAATAATTGAGAACTCCGGGTTTTGATCCCCAAAGGAAAACAGTTTCGGAGATATCAAATGAATACCGCAGAAATTAACCTGCCGATAGTTTTCAGGCATTGAGTCCCTGTAGCCCGAAGAAAGTCCCTTCAGGCAGTTTTTTTCGTCAACCACCAGCATCGAGTCCTTTTTGCGGTGATTGACCATCAAGCTGACCATGGAGGCGTTTTCACGGTGATGCGTCATCAAGCCTGAAAGATCGGCATCGCACAGGATATCGGCGTTGATGACCAGAAAATCCTCATCCCAGTTCTCACGCAAAAGAAAAAGACCCCCGCCGGTTCCCAATATCTCCTTTTCATAAGACAGGTGTATGGGGATCGGGTAGTTTTGCCGCTGAATGAAGTCCTCTATTTTATCTGCCAGATAATGGGTGTTGATCCAGATTTCATCGACACCGTAACGCGTAAGATATTCGATCGCCCACTGAAGCATGGGCTTATGATTAACGGGCACCAACGCTTTCGGAACCGACAGGGTCAGAGGTCTTAGCCTCTCTCCATAACCCGCCGCGAATATCATCGCCTTCATGGGTCTTTTTATATCTGATTGATAAACGGGATTAGTTTAAACACCAAAATAGCCAGAGAAAGATTAAGGCATAACCCAAATTAATTCAAACCGCAATCGATACCCCTGCTTTTTAAGTTAATCCACTTAGGTTTTATTAAAATATAAACCGGAATTTTACAAAACAAATAAGGGCCAAAAATTAATGTCCATATTATTATTTTACAAATCGCATCCAATAAAATAAAATTAAGATAGAATTTAAAATCCGAGAGCCCGCGCGATATGAAACATTAGTCACTATCTTATTTTAGCTCCATTTAAAAAAAGTTTGTTTGATGTCCGAAGTAAAAAGAATCCTGGTCGTTGACGACAGCCCGACCGTTCGAAAACTGATCCTGAAAGATCTCGATGAGATGCTTTACGAGATCATGGAAGCTGAAAACGGGGTTGAGGCAATGAAGATGATGGCGGATTTCAAGCCTCACCTGGTCACGTTGGATGTCGAAATGCCACAAATGGGAGGCTATGACACCTGCGCCGCTATAAGAGATATTAAGGATAACGTCGTAGATGGAAAAAGAAGGATTTGTGATACGCCGGTGATCTTCATAACGGCGAACGACACCATCGAGGGACGCGCCAAAGGATTTCAGTCCGGTGGAACCGAGTTCGTTATCAAACCCTTTATTAAAAACGAGATCAGAAACGCCGTGGACCGGCTTTTGAGGCATGAGGGCCAATTACAAGGCGTCACCGCCTTGATCATAGATGATAGCAGGGTCGTCCGGAGGCTGGTCGTCAACACGCTGGAAACCGAAGGGGTCAAATCCATCGAGGCGGAAAACGGAGTCGAGGCGATTAAAATAATCGTCAAACATGAAAATTTCATTGATTTCATTATCACCGATTATTTAATGCCGGTTATGGACGGGATGGAATTTTGTAACCAGGTGCGCAACAATCTGGGGATGAAGGATATCCCGATTCTTTTTTTGACCGGATCAGAGGATCGCTCGATGATCCTCGAATTTTTCAAAGCGGGCGCAACCGATTACCTGCCGAAACCTTTTGCCAAGGAAGAACTTTTCGCCAGACTGAATGTCCATCTTAATGAAAACAAACTCAAAAAGGAGCTGAGGGAGCGGGTAATCGACCTAAAGAGGATCAACAAGGTCAAGGAGGAATTTTTGGCTATCGCCTCCCACGATTTGAGATCCCCTTTGACCGGTATCATCGGTTTCGGGGAACTGCTGCTTGAGGTGGAGTATCTCCAGGAGGATGAGAGGGAATATGTGAACTACATCCTTAAATCCGGAGATTTTTTACTCAGTATGATCAACGATATTCTGGATCTTGGGAAAATCGAGTCGGAGAGTTTCGAAATCGAGTTGGAGCCGACCGATATTGTCCCGATTCTGGAAAGCTGTCTGCATGGAGCCCAATATTCCGCCAAAATGAAAGATATCCGGCTTGAGTGCTCCAACCGTTTTCATGAGGAAAATATCCCTCTCGTCCAGGGGGATAAAAGCTCGCTTACCCGAATCTTTAACAATCTACTGTCCAACTCGATCAAATTCACGCCTAAAAAAGGTCTGGTGGATTTAACCGTCACTCCCTCGATCGATAAAAAATCGATTCTCATTTCCATCACCGATACCGGCATCGGGATTCCGCCTGAAAAACTGCCCCTGATATTCGATAAATACTCCAAAACATCTCAAAAAGGAACCGAAGGTGAAAAAAGTACGGGTCTGGGAATGTCGATCACCAAACAGCTCGTCGAGAGACATCATGGAACGATAACCGTCCAAAGCAAAATAGATCAGGGAACCTCGTTTATCATCAACTTTCCCATTATATAGCCAAGCCGGATTTTTAAATCCGTTCGCTCGATTGATTTTTTGCTGTTTTAATTAATTCTCACGTTTATCCAATGAGTTACATCTGACGTCCAAACCGATTAATTTTATTTAAAACCGTTTTTCGGCCAGACCAAACCCCTATTTCCCTGCGCCCTTCATGGGCGCAGGTGTGTATTGGCCGCTTAAAAAAACCATTGGGATATTAATTATCCCCGGTCGAATAACCTTATAAAATAATCTTTTAATAATTGGATAACCAGTTGAAAAAGACCTTTTTTTCATGGTCAAACTAAGGTAAACTGTGCAGAGTTTGTTTACCTGTTCTCTAAATAAGAAGGTTTATCATCGATACCCCCTTGGCTGAAAAAGAACCGATGAAGAATTTGACCGAACGGACTGATCAGGTCGATCCGCCAGTGAAAAACACAGAGACGACAGTCCCCCGCTTCATTACCAGCTACCGGTTTTTTCTGCTGGTTCTTTTTTTCACGTTCAGCTGGATCACGGCGCATCATCATTTTCTCCTTTTTCATACCCTGGAGGAGATGTTTTCGATCATCGTGGGCTGTGTGGTCTTCGTCATAACCTGGAATTCCCAGCGTTTCATCAAAAACGGTTATTTAAGCCTTATCGGTATCGCCTACCTTTTCGTAGCCGTCATCGACAGCTTTCATACCTTAAACTACAAGGGGCTTTCTATCTTCATCTATGAAAACCCCGTCAACATCGGAGCTCAACTCTGGATCGCCGCCAGATTCATGGAGGCGTTTTCTCTTTTGGCCGGTTTTTGGTTTTTAAACAGAAAGGTCAACTTCATAATGACTTTTTTATGTTACGCTTTTTCATGCGTCCTTTTGATCCTGTCGATCATGTACTGGGAAATCTTTCCCGATTGTTTTACCGGCGAGTTGACCCTCTTTAAAATCGTCAGCGAATACCTTATCGTCTCAATTCTGATTATAACGGTTTTTCTTTTGTATCAGAAAAAGGCGGTTTTTGCGCCTTACGTCTTCAAACTGATCTTATGGGCCAGCGTCATC
>JAOUME010000086.1 GCA_029881655.1 Deltaproteobacteria bacterium
GCTACCCTATAAATAAACCACCGAAAACCCGACGCCCTGGCCATGAGAAACAGTCTCTTGATCTTAATCCTCTTACCGCTCGCTTTATTTACAGGCTGCGTCAAGAAGTCTAATTCGGGCGACGCGACCGGCGACGCTAAAAGCTCGAAAGACGTTTATGTCATGGATAAAACGGAACTGGATATCCATAACGACGGGATCATTGACGCGGTTTCCTTTTATAGCTATGACGCAAACGGAAATATGATCCGGCGCGAGCATGACTCGGGTAACGACGGAACCATCGACGAGGTCTGGAGCTTTAGTTACGACAGCTTTGGCAATCAAATTACATGGGAAAGCGATTTTAATAACGATGGCACCATCGACGATATCTTCACCTACAGCTATGACGCCAACGGGAAATTAATCAGGGAGGAGCATGACACGGGCAATGACGGGACTATCGATTGGGCCTATATCTACAGCTATGACGACCGTGATCAATTAATCAGGAAACAGCGTGATACAAGCGGCGACGGTTCCATTGATCAGGCTGATATCTTTAGCTATGACGCCCAAGGGAGTTTGATTAAATGGGAAATCGACTCAAGCAATGACGGGACCATTGAAAGTGTCTTTACCAGCGTCTATGACGCTAATGGAAACCGGATCAGGGAGGAATACGATTATACCAATGACGGGACCATCGATAAGGTCGAGATCTTTACCTATGACGCCGATGGTAACCGGATCAAAGAGGAATATGATTATGGCAGCGATGGAAGCGTCGATTATGTCTTCACCTACAGCTACGACGCTTTTGGTAATTTAATTAAAATAGAGGACGATTCTAATAACGATGGGATCATCGACAGAGTTTACAGCTTTACCTACCGGCTCATCACCTCTAACGCGGCCAGTCGGTAGATCAGCGATAAAAAGACGTTAAACAGAACCCGTCCAGTAGGATAGCAAGCGATAGAACGCTTATCTTCGATATCCCGCGTCACCCTTTTCCCGCTCGCTCAAGACTCCAGGGCGGCCCGGTCCCGGTCTCGGCTATTTATACCTGAGGGCTTCCTGGTGGATCAGCTCAAGCACTTCCTCGACCGTCTCCTTGACCTTCAGCGTCCAGTCGCTTTCTTCGTATAAGATGGTGGTTTGATCTTTGAGTAATTTCACCATGAGGATCTTATCGACGTTGATCCACATGTCTGTTTCATCGTGGTTTGAGGTGACTTTTATGAATTGGGATGCCATTCTGTTCTCCTTTGTAATTTTTTACATATTTATTAATGCCTTTTGCTGGATTATGGTTTCAATGGAGCGAGTATCCAATATCTTACTCCAATTCACAACCGTAAAAATCATTCTCTCCAAAATGATGAAACCCTTTTTTTATCCGAAAATGAACAATATTTAATTTGACGAATTTTTTCAATCGGCGGATATTATGAGTCATGATTGCGGGTACTCAAAAAACGTTTCCCGCGAACAATCCCTTTTTATCTAAGCCAACTTTTAAAAATAACACTTCATGATGAAACTCAAAATCCTGTTGATCGCCTTTTTCGTATTGGCCGGCCTTTCCTCCTGTAGTGACTTTCCCGAGGGGCATACCGCCAGCCTCGGCGGAGTCCGCCATAAACCGGGTTATAACCTGCCCTTCCAGAACTGTACCGGATGCCACGGCCAGAATCTTCAGGGAGGCGAAGGTCCTTCCTGCTACGCCTGTCACGACCGTCTATAGTAATAAGGACCCCGGAACCGCTTGGAGCTAAAGATCGGCGGTTCTCCTTCCTGGATTGACATTAAAGATCGCTTCGGATTACCCTTTCTGTTTTAAAACGCTGTTTTATTTTACGCGGTGAAAACAAACCCGGGTCCAAGGCAAGACCTGAAACCAATCCGTTTTTATGAAGAGAGACAAGGATCAGTATTCCATTCAATCGGTCGAGAACGCCCTGGACGTGCTGGAACAGTTCCTGGGGGAGAAGACCGAACTCGGCGTCAGCGAGTTGGGCCGAAACCTCAATCTTCAAAAAAACAATATTTTTAGAATATTGGCCACGCTGGAGAAAAGGGGTTACATCGAACAAAACAGGCTCAATGAGAACTACCGGATCGGCATCAAGGTTTTGGAGTTGGGTCAGGCATTCCTGAGCCACACCGGCCTGATCAAGGTCGCCCACAAGCTGATGGAGGAGCTCTGCCACAAAGCCAACGAGACCATCTATCTGGGCATCATCCGCTACAACATGTTATTTTACATCGAAGACGCCAAGTCCACCCAGGCCTTGATGGTGCAGTCCCGAATCGGCTCCAGGGTCACGCCCTTCTACTCGGCCATCGGGAAGGTCGTCATGGCCAACTGCGCCCACGATGAACAGGAAAGAATCCTTCAGAATAACAAGTTCTACCGCCACACTGACAACTCGATCATGAGCCGTGAAACGCTTTTAAGGGAGTTGGCTCTGATCCGCGAAAAAGGTTACGCGATCGACAACGAGGAGATGGATATTGGGGTTGTCGGCGTCGCTGGGCCCATCTTTAATTATGACAAACAGATCGTCGCGGGCATTTCGATTTCCGGCCCGGCCTTAAGAATGACCAAAAAAGCCTTGCAGGATAAGTTTATTCCTCATATTCTCGAGTACAGCAAAAAAATCTCAACGGCTATCGGATATACGGGCTGAGTTTTAACCATGAAGATAAAAACGGACCCGTTCATAAAAATAATCGCGCTGACGCTGGGATTGACGCTCCTTTACGGATGCTCGAAACAACAGGGATACAAGCTCGGATTAACCAGCAGATGGGTCAGGGGAATAATCACCCTGAGTCCGGACAGCAGGGAATCCCGGCCTTTCGTTTTGGCCAGAAAATACCGAAAGACCCATCTTCAGACCTCAAAGGGGTACTTGTACCGGGTGGCGATCAAAATCGTTCGCGTCGAAGGGGATGGCGTTTACCGGGTCTATATGGAAGACGAGGTCGACCGAGTGGAACTCCAGTTTTTCGCGCAGGGCTACGGGGTCACCCAGCAAACCTTTCAAAGATCGCTGGGGATCGGGGAGTACCTCTTTAACCCGGTTTTAACCAGAGACCCAAACTGGAAGAACAGCTATTATTTTTTGATCAAACCCCTTTTGAGCAGCTATATCACCGAGGAGCAGTATCGGCTGGAGGACAACGAGCAGCTCTTTTTGGGCGAGTGGCTTAAAGACACGGAAGAATCCTTTAATCAGGAAATCAAAAAGCCTTTGAAAGACGAACGATAACAGGCTTTTACCCATAGCATAACTAATAACAGGCATGACGGATAAAAAAGGCAGAAAGGGCATTGAGGTTATCATGCAGGCCCTGAAAGAAGAAGGAGTCGAGTATATCTTCGGCTACCCTGGCGGAACCGTGATTCCGCTTTTCGATGAGTTTCTCAATCACGACATCAAGCTGATCCGCGTCCGCCATGAACAGGCCGCGGCCCACGCGGCGGACGGTTACGCCCGAGTCAGCGGCAAGGCGGCGGTCGTTGTGGTCACCTCGGGGCCCGGCGCGACCAACACCATCACCGGCATCGCCACGGCCGCCATGGACTCCATTCCCATGGTGATCATCTCCGGCCAGGTTAAAACCCCGGTCATCGGCACCGACGCCTTTCAGGAAACCAACGTTCTGGGTGTCAGCAGACCGGTTACCAAGCATAATTATCTGGTCAAGTCGATCGATCAATTGCCCAAAATCCTGAAAGAGGCTTTTTATATCTCCCAGACCGGCAGACCAGGCCCCGTCTTAATCGATATCCCCGTCGATATCCAGATGATGAGCACCACGGAGAAGGCCCCCAAAAAAATCATGATCCCGGGCTATCATCTGGCGGAGAAAATCAGACCGGAGGAAATATCCAACACCTGGGACATGATCGCTCATAGTTCAAGACCCATGATTTACGCCGGAGGCGGCGTCAATATCGCCAACGCCGCGGATGAGCTGACCCTGTTCGCGAAGACGGCCAGGATCCCGGTGGGCATGACACTGCTCGGCCTCGGTGGTTTCCCTGAGGGTCACGAGCTATCCCTCGGAATGATGGGCATGCACGGCCAATTCACCGCCAACTCGGCCTTGAGCCGCACCGATCTGGTCATCACCATCGGCGCGCGGTTTGACGACCGGGTCACCGGAAAGGTGGAGACCTTCTTGAAGCAATCCAAGATCATTCACATCGACATCGATCCCAGCGTCATCAACAAGATCAAGCCCGCCGACATCGGCATCGTGGGCGATGTCAAGGATTTCCTGAGCCAGATCAACAAGATCGCCAAACCACTTAAAACCAGAGACTGGCTGGATGAGCTCAAGGAGACCAAAAAAAAACATCCCCTGCCCAACTTCGACGAGACCGACTGCCCGCAATTCAAGCTGAGGCCGGAGTACATCATCGGGCAATTCTCCAGGCTGACAAAAGGCGAGGCCACCGTCGTCACCGACGTGGGACAGCACCAGATGTTCATCGCCCAGCACTTCGGGTTCAAACAACCCAGAAGTATCCTGACATCCGGCGGATTGGGAACGATGGGTTATTGCCTGCCCGCCTCGATTGGAGCCGCGCTTTTTGTCAGGGACCGGCCCGTTATCGCCATCTCGGGAGACGGCGGCATTCAGATGAACATTCAGGAACTGGCCACCATCAAGACCTACGGACTGCCCGTCATCATCGTGATCTTTAACAACGGCAACCTGGGTATGGTCAAGCAGTGGCAGGATTTCTTCTGGAAAAAAAGACGCTCAGGCACTCTTTTTAATCACAATCCCGATTTCATCAAGCTGGGAGAGGCCTACGGCATCGACTCCTTCCGCGCGACCAAAAAAGAGGAAGTCGTCCCCCTGATAACAAAGGCGCTGAAGCTAAAAAAACCGGTCCTGCTCGAATTCGCGATCGACGAGGACGCCTATGTCTTTCCCATGATCCCGCCCGGCGGGGACTTGAGCGAGATCATCGAGGGAGCCGGCAAATGAAACATACCATCTCGATTTTAGTGGACGATCAGTTCGGCGCGCTGGCCAGGATCGTCGAACTTTTTACTTCCCGGGGCTATAACCTCGATTCGATCTGCTCGGGAGAGGCCGAGACGCTTGGCACTCACCGCATCACCATCGTTACCAAGGGAGACGATCCCAAGATCAAGCAGATCATCAAGCTTTTAAACAATATCATCTATGTCTTTGAGGTGACCCACCTTTCACCCGCCGAAACGATCAGCGGAGAACTGATGCTCGCCAAACTCAAGATAACCCCCGAACAGCGAAACGAAATCCTTCAGCTGATTCAGGTGTTCGAGGGACAGATCATCGAGATGAACGGGGATTCGATCAGTTTTCAGGTCGTGGGAAGCGCCTCGAAACTGGACGGAGTCACCAGTATTCTTAAGGATTACGAACTTATCGCCGTTTCCAGAACGGGTGAGGCCGCGATTCACAAATAGCCCGGCCAAACAGTAAAGCTTTTGTTTATGTAATGTTAACTTTCTAATTTTTAAGGAGATCCATGGAATTGCCTATTTTTTATGATAACGACGCTAATTTAGCCATTCTGGAAAAGAAAAAACTTGCCGTCATCGGTTACGGAAGCCAGGGACACGCCCATGCCCAGAACCTGAAGGAATCCGGCCTGGACGTCATCGTCGGACTGAGGGAAAACTCCTCTTCGATCGCGCAGGTCAAAAAAGACGGTCTGGAAGTGACCACCACCGCCAAGGCGGCCAAGGCGGCCGACGTGATCATGATCCTCGCTCCCGATCAGCATCAGGGAGATATCTACCGGGAGGACATCGCCCCCAACCTGAAAAAAGGGGATGTTATCGCCTTTGGCCACGGATTTAATATCGTCTACAACCAGATCATCCCGCCCAAGGATGTCGATGTGATCATGATCGCGCCGAAAAGCCCGGGTCATCTGGTGCGCAGAACCTATCAGGAAGGATCGGGAACGCCCTGTCTGATCGCGATTGAGCAGGACTACTCCAACAAGGCTCAGGAATACGCCCTCGCCTGGGCAAAAGGTATCGGCGGTACCCGCGCCGGGGTTATCCTCACCAACTTCAAGGACGAGACCGAAACCGATCTTTTCGGCGAGCAGGCGGTTTTATGCGGGGGTGTCTCGGAATTGGTCAGAGCCGGTTTCGATACCCTGACCGACGCGGGCTATCCTCCACAGATCGCCTATTTCGAGTGTCTGCATGAATTAAAGCTGATTGTGGACCTGATTTACGAGGGCGGCATTAACCGCATGAACTACTCGGTCTCGGAAACCGCAGAGTACGGCGGACTGCTCAGAGGCCCCCAGGTGATCGGTAAGGAGTCCAGGGAAGCCATGAAAATGATCCTGAAAGAGGTCCAGGACGGCACCTTCGCCGCAAAGTGGTTGGCCGAAAACAAGGTCGGTCAGCCTCACTTTAACGGCATGCGCCAAATCTCCGAGCAGCACCCCATTGAGAAAATCGGCGTCAAGCTCAGAAAGATGTTCTCCTGGTTAAAATAAGTCGCCACTCCATGCGGAGTGTAAGCTAAGTGAGTGGCCGCCGAAAATCCGAGCTTTATTTTAGATTCACTCTTCGACTTAGCTCAGGGTGACATGTGGCTCAGAATGAAAAATGGCTCAAAGTGACATGTTGATTGGCTACTGGCCATTTATCAACCCTATTTTATACCGGTTATTACGCGTGATCATCAGCCGGAAGAAGAAGGGACTCTTTTCTTTTTCCGGTTCAAATCTTTTTTTTAAAAGTCGCCAGACAGCTTTTACCCTACTGACAGCCCGACACGGATGGCCCCAGACCGAAAATCCTTCAGCGTAACCGAGTTGACCCGTAACATCAAATCCCTCCTGGAGGATTGCTTCGGGAGTATTGTCGTTACCGGGGAAATATCCAACCTCTCTCGCCCCGCGTCGGGGCATCTCTATTTTAACCTCAAGGACGAAAAATCCCAAATCGCCGCCGTGATCTTCAGAGGGCAGGCCTCAAAGATTCCCTTTGATTTGGAAAACGGGATGGAGGTTCTGCTGCTGGGCCGCGTTTCGGTTTACGAGCCGAGAGGAACCTATCAGATCATCGCGGAGTCGGCCGAGCCTTTGGGGGTGGGGTCGCTGCAGCTGGCCTTCGATCAGCTCAAGGTGAAACTGGAAAAAGAGGGGCTTTTCGATCCGGCGTTAAAAAAGCCGCTGCCACGCTATCCAAAAAAAATCGGCATCATCACCTCGCCGACGGGCGCGGCCATCCAGGATATGCTCAAGGTGCTCAATCGACGCTGGCCGGGACTTGAAATCCTGATCGACCCCGTCTCTGTGCAGGGAGAAAGCTCTTCCTTTGAAATCGCCAAGGCCATCGACCGGCTCCAGGGCTACCCTGAGCTGGACTTGATCATCTTAGGCCGGGGCGGTGGTTCCATCGAGGATCTTTGGGCCTTTAACGAGGAGAGGGTGGCCAGAGCGGTTTTTAAGTCCAAAATCCCCATCATCAGCGCGGTGGGCCATGAAACCGATTTCACCATCTGCGACTTCACCGCCGACTTGAGAGCGCCCACACCATCGGCGGCGGCCGAGTTGGCCGTTCCGGTTAAAAGCGAACTGATCGAGAGAACCGGTTATCTAAAAAGGCGGCTCGAACAACTGCTGCAAAACCAGCTTGAGGCCCGATTTGAAAAAATAGGCCATATCAAAAAAAGGCTCTCGAACCCAAGGTGGTTCATCGAAAATCAGACACTGAGACTCGATGAGTTGACCAACCGCATAAATCAATCTATGAAAAACGAAACAACGAGGCTTGGACAGCTTTTTTCGGGTCTTTCTCAGAGGCTCCTGGCGGCTTCCCCTGGGAACCTGGTCGCAAAGCGCCTAAATCAGTCCGGGGAGTTCAGACGGAGACTGACTCAGGCAATGGAGTTCCTGATGAGCGGGAAGAAACAGAGCCTGGGAGAAAAGATCCACCTGCTGGAGTCCTTAAGCCCCCTGTCTGTTTTAAAAAGAGGCTACGCTCTCACAACAGACATGGATCAGTCGGTCGTTTATTCCATCGATCAGCTCCAGACGGGACAGGAAATCAAAAGCCTGCTTCGGGACGGGGAGATCAGGTCGGTGGTCAAAAGCCTGCGCCCGAAGGCTGTCTCGTCAAAAGATATGAATCAAACCTGAGATTTTAAGTGAAATGGCAAAGAACATAACCCCCAGAGCGACTAATTTCCCCCAATGGTACCAGGATGTCATCGCGGCCGGGGAACTCGCGGACAACTCTCCGGTAAGGGGATGCATGGTGATCAGACCTAACGGCTACGGTTTGTGGGAATCCATGCAGGAAAAACTCGACCGGATGTTTAAGGAGACCGGTCATGTCAACGCCTACTTCCCCCTTTTGATCCCCCAGAGCTTCATCACCAAAGAGGCCGAGCATGTCGAGGGGTTCGCGCCCGAACTCGCGGTGGTAACCCAGGCCGGCGGAAAGGAGTTGGAGGAGCCGCTGGTCATCAGACCCACCTCAGAGACCATTATCGGTCATATGTACGCCAAATGGATCCAAAGCTACCGCGATCTTCCGGTTCTGATCAATCAGTGGTGCAACGTGATGCGCTGGGAAAAACGCACCCGGCTGTTTTTAAGAACCTCGGAATTCCTTTGGCAGGAGGGGCATACCGCCCATGAAACCTATGAGGAAGCCCAGGAAGAGACCCTGAAGATGCTGGGTATCTACAAGGAGTTTCTGGAGGATGTCTGCGCGATACCGGTCATCCCCGGGGCAAAACCCGAGCACGAAAAATTCCCCGGAGCCGTTACGACCTATGCGATCGAGGCGATGATGCAGGATAAAAAGGCGCTCCAGGCCGCCACCTCGCATAATCTGGGGCAGAAATTCGCCAAGGCTTTCGAGATTAAGTACCTGGGTCGAGACAATCAGGAGGAATTGGCCTGGACGACCAGCTGGGGTTGCACCACCCGGATGATCGGCGGGCTGATCATGACCCACGGCGACGACGACGGCATCATCGTTCCGCCCAGGCTCGCTCCATTGCAGGTGGTTGTGATCCCCATCTACAAGACAGAGGAGGAGAAGCTGGCGGTGCTGGATTTCGCCGATCAGGTGGCTTTGAGGCTAAGGGCGAAACTCTCGAACCTGAAGGTCAAGGTGGATTACCGCGAAGACATGCGCCCGGCCGACAAGTTCTTCACCTGGATTCAGCGGGGAATACCGCTTCGCGTGGAGATCGGCCCCAAGGATGTCCAAAACAAGGGCGGCATGCTGGTCAGACGGGATAACCGCCAGAAGGTTTTTTGCGCGCTGGAAGGGATTGAGGAGAAGGCCGCGGAAATTCTGGAAAACATTCAGGCGGATCTCTTTAAAAAAGCCGGGGATTTCATGCGGGAGAATATCCGCCCGGCCGAGACCTATCAGGAGTTCAAGGATATCCTGGCCGGTCCGGGGGGATTTATTCTGGCTCACTGGGACGGGACGAAACAGACCGCCGAGCTGATTCAAAGCGAAACCAAGGCGACCATCCGTGTCGTTCCGGAAGACGAAAAAGACAAACCGGGCAAGTGCGTCCGCACGGGGAAACCCTCAAGCCAGAGAGTCCTTTTCGCGGTGGCCTACTAGGCTTGTAGTTCGCGGTAACCAAGGGAATAATTTGATTTTATTTCTTTATGGGGTTGCAATTCAGCAATAGGAGGATTATTCTATTAGCTTCCATTATGATAATAAAACGGGAGAAATTAATTTTCAGGATGAGTTAGATTCAACCACTTATCACAAAAAAAACAGCTATGGACATCAAAGGAATTAAGGAAATCAAAAATCTGGTTCAGCTCATGTCGGAATCCGATTTGACTGAACTGACGATCGAGAAGAAAGACCTCAAGCTGACCCTGAAGAGGGAAAAAGCGTATTATTCCGATATTCAGCCGACCTTTACCCCAAAGCTGACCGGAGCTCAACCAAGTCTGGAGTCTCCCCAGGCGGGCGATGGAGGCCAAACCGCCGTTGAAGCGGCCTTCGAGAAGGATCACCATTTCGTTACAGCCCCTTTGGTGGGTACCTTCTACAGTGCATCAGCGCCAGACGCGCCGCCCTTTGCTCAGGTTGGCGACAAGGTCAAAAAGGGGCAGATACTCTGCATCATCGAGGCGATGAAACTGATGAACGAGATCGAATGCGACGTGAACGGGGTGATAGTCGAGGTCTGTTGCGAAAACGCTTCGCCCGTCGAATACGGAACCAGGATTTTTGCCATTAAAGTGGGATAACCCGTTTTAATCGATCAAACACCTACCAAGGTTTAATCCAGAAAATGTATAAAAAAATACTTATCGCCAACCGCGGTGAAATTGCGGTGCGAATTATCCGGGCCTGTAAGGAAATGGGCATCAAAACCGTCAGCGTGCATTCCACCGCGGACGCCAATTCGCTGCACACGCTTATGGCCGACGAAACCCTTTGTATCGGAGAGGCCCAGTCCGCCAAGAGTTATCTGAATATCCCTTCAATCATTGCCGTGGCTGAGATCACCGGAGCCGAAGCCATCCATCCGGGATACGGTTTTCTGGCTGAAGACGGTAATTTCGTCGAGAAGTGCGACGCTTCGGGGATCGATTTCATCGGACCCAGCGCCGAGACGATCAAGATGATGGGAGACAAGATCTCCGCCAGAAAGATCGCTGAATCCGTCGGTTGTCCCACCACCCCTGGAAGCCCGGACGCCATTACCGATGCCAAGGCCTTAAAGGATTTCGCCACCAAAATCGGCTTGCCGGTCATCATCAAGGCCTCAGCCGGCGGCGGCGGAAGGGGCATGCGGATCGTCAACTCCATGGGGGGTCTGATCACCGCCTACGAGACCGCCAAGGCGGAAGCCTTCTCATGTTTTAACAACGAGGAAGTCTTTGTCGAAAAGTACATTGAAAACCCGCGTCATATCGAGATTCAGTTTTTAGGCGACAAATTCGGCAACATTATTCATCTGGGAGAAAGGGACTGTTCGATTCAGCGGCGCAACCAGAAGATCATCGAGGAGGCTCCCGCGACCCGGATTTCCAAGAATTTAAGAACCCAGATGGGGGAGGCCGCCGTCAAGGTCGCCAAGGCGGCGGGTTATTATTCCGCCGGCACGATCGAATTTTTGGTGGATCAGGACGAGAACTTCTATTTCATGGAGATGAACACGAGGCTGCAGGTCGAGCATCCCGTCACCGAAATGATCACCGGGGTCGATCTCGTCAAGGAGATGATCAAAGTTTCGGCGGGCGAGGAACTCTCGTTTACCCAAAAGGACATCCATTTC
>JAOUME010000248.1 GCA_029881655.1 Deltaproteobacteria bacterium
GGCAGGCGGTCAGGGTGGGCAGCAGTTCTTTGGCGAGAGAGATAAGGGTGGCGACCAGGCGCCTGGTTGGCCCGGATAAGTCATGTGGAGGATTATGTTGCTGCAGGATAAGAGTAAATATTCATTATTATCTTGCGACTCATGCAAGATAATAATGAATATGGCTGTTTTTTGAAGCATGACAGTGTCGCTTACGCTGTGAGATTTATCAAAAACAAGACGCAAGATAATGATATAGTTCGGCACTATAGATGATAAAAAATGAACCCAGGTCATATATACATTTTACAGAATCCTAGTTTTCCAAACTTGCTCAAAATTGGAAAAACAAATAGAAGCCCAAAGGCAAGAGCCCAGGAGCTCTCGTCAAGTAGTGGTGTCCCAACAGAATTTAATGTTATTTTTGACGTTTTTGTGCCGGACTGCGATGCTGGAGAGATAGAAGTTCACGCAATATTAAAACAATATAGAGCATCTTCAAACAGAGAATTCTTTGCAGTGTCAATGGAAATAGCAAAAGAAGTGTCTATAGAAATAGCTATAAAACAGATTAATAACGAAATTTTATTATTAGAGAACACCATAGATGAAAAAGTCTTACGTTACAGAAATAACCTTCTGAAAGAAGTTAGAGATAAAAAGAAATATTTAGAAAAAATTTTATCGTCTTCTACATCAATGACGACTAAACAAGAAATTAGTCCCCTTTCTGACAAGTCAAGTGAATATGAGGAGTTAATGATAAAAGCCATAAAATGGGGAAAGGAAAGGGTAATAAAAAGATTGTTGGAAAAAAATGTAAGAATTCCACTTACAGACAATTCGGGGAGATCGGTTAGAGAAATAGCAAAAAAATTTGGTCATGAGGATGTCTATACGAAATATTTAGCGGTAATGAATCGCCGAACAAAATAATTAAGCTGACTGGAATAAGCGCTGCCATGTTTCCTGCTGGGTTTTCGGCCAGCAACTTATCTCAGCGTTCGGCGGACAAAAGAATATCCGCTAAGCTAAACGAAAGATTATGATAGTAATTGTAAAAAACTGACTCTGAATTATTACTTGAGTTCAAATAAAAATATGGGTGCCTTATGAGTGAAGAAATAACTAGTAAAAATACTCTCGCTAAAAATGAGATCAAAAATTTTATACTAAAAGTAGATCTAATAAATGACGGGCAAGTTGAGATTGCGAAAATTGCCGAAAAAATGGCTGAGCATTTTGACAGAACTGAAAAAAAACAAATAAATAAATTTTCGATTAATTTCACAAAAGGAACCTCGGAGATAACCCAGGGAGATACTTTTGACTATGTTTTGGTATCAGAGAAAAAAGCTCTTTCGATGACATTTTCTGAAACACAATGTGCTTTTTGGCTGGAAAGCAATCAATACA
The DNA here is from genome assembly GCA_029881655.1 of Deltaproteobacteria bacterium. Lineage (GTDB taxonomy): Bacteria > SAR324 > SAR324 > XYD2-FULL-50-16 > XYD2-FULL-50-16 > JAOUME01. The sequence continues at coordinate 1,396 of JAOUME010000248.1, forward strand.
GGGACAATTCCTTATACAAAGGAATTATGGATAATGTGGTGGAAGTTGTTGAATCTCTAGGAATAGAAGTTAAGTCGAAAAGAATTGGTTTGAGGTATATAAATCAATTCCAATGCAAAACAAAAAGAAACATAGGAAAAATTTATGGAAAGAGATTGTCTTCGTTGGTTAGGTCAATGCTCATCGAAGAAGATGTGCTATCACGAATAATTGGAATGGAAGAATATAACAATGATGGATTCAAAATGCGCTTTCAGTACGGCATTCCTAATAAATTTTATCCTGCAGTTATTGCCGTCTTTGATTTATTGATGGACATAGATTCATTTGTAGAAAGTGAGAGCAGTCCAGATGAATGGAAGGAGATAATTTCCAGCTTGAATCATGCTGCATACGGAAAATTTGTTAAAGAAATTAATCCTAAATACTTAGAGGATTTGAAGTAATGACAGACTATATAAATCCTATCCCATCAGAGACAGAAACTCAAAAAACAGTGGAAGTGATCTCAAATGACCAAAGAACACCAAAAAGAATTACAGTTAGATATCAAACGACCTCAATCTTTGAAGATATCGGCGAGGAAAGCAAAGAAATCACTGAAGAGACTGGCTCAAGGTGACATATTTCAAGATATTGAAATAATAGAAAATGTTGAAGCCGACAAGTCCGTTGTAACGGTTCAAAAAATATCATTTCCATTCGTTATTTGTCTTAACCAAGAGTGCGATTTGGAAACTGATTTTTGGAATAATGGTGAGGTGTTATGTGATAATAATTTGCTCCACATTGCAATCGCCCCTGTTTTTATATTTGAGCACTTTCTGAGCGGTACACATTGGGGGGGGATTTTTTCAAACAATAGGCCACAAAAAAGGAAAGATACAACAATTAGAAAAATCATTGATAATGAAATCCCTAGATATCACTTTCTGAATTTCCCAGACAAAGATATTCCAGATTTAATAATTGATTTTAAGCATTTTTTTTCAGTATACAAAAAAGTCATTTATGACCAAATTGACAAACGGTATTGCTCACTTGATGATTTGTTTAAAGAGAAAATTAATCAGCGATTCTCATATTATATATCGAGAATTGGATTACCGGAACATCCCGTTTGAAAAACGGGATATATTGCAGAAAAAAGCACAAGAGGGTCAGGCTTGACATTATGTCTTTCTGTCGATAGAAGACAGGGATGGCCCGAAAACCTCGTATTCATTATCCTGGTGCTGTCTACCATGTGATCCTTCGTGGAAACGGTGGTCAGGACATCTTTTTCTCCAAGGCCGATCGTAGCCGCTTTTACCTTCTGCTCCAAGATGGCGCGGAACGGTTCAGTCATCGTATTCATGCCTTTTGCCTGATGACCAACCACGTTCATCTGGCAATTCAGGTCGGGGAGGTGCCGCTTTCCCGGATCATGCAAAATATCTCATTCCGCTATACCGGCTACCTCAACCGCAGAAAGCAAAGAACCGGGCACGTTTTCCAGGGCCGTTACAAGGCGTTGTTGATCGACGCCGACAGTTACCTTGTCGAGTTGGTACGCTACATCCACTGCAATCCTGTTCGGGCTG
>JAOUME010000249.1 GCA_029881655.1 Deltaproteobacteria bacterium
CTTGATTTGTAGAGCGTTTGTAAAAATTGGACGTTTTCAGAATCTGATTGAATTCATTAATCCAGCATGAGTGGTTTTCATTCAATAAATTATTTATGATAGTTGTAGTCTTTTTTTCAATAGTCCGAATTTTATCTTCATGTCTTCGTTGTTGAAACCAAGATTTTCTAGTTTTTTGAAAAGTTGGATGGATTGTTTTCCGGTAAAGTAAGTTGAGAAAGCGTGCTTTCGAATAAGTTGATCAATAGCAGAGCTTATAAGCCATTCTTTTAATTGTCCATTGCTATGCATTTTCTCAAAATTCTCATTAGCAGGTAGAGGAAGTTGTTTTATATCTGTTTTTAGTAGGATTTCTATTCTGTTAATCACTTTCTGAAGAAGATTTACTCCTCCTGTTCTGTCTCCAAGATCGATGGCGATTCGTGATGCCGAAATTAATACCTCGGCACTTTCGTCCCCAGAGTTAAGTATTCCCTGGGAAAGGCGAAGAGCATGGTACAAATGTGCTGTTCGTGTTTTGGTATTAAGTTTATCATCCTTTGAACACAGGTAGTGTGTCAGCATGTCAAGGTACAGTGGGTGACTGTTGTTAGTTAGCTGAGTGGTTGTTTTTTTTCCGAGAATTATTGAGAGTTGACATAAATAATTCATGAGAACATCTTTGTCAGGGATGATTTCGTTTGGCATATCTAGGATTAAATGTTCATTTTTTATCAGATTTATAGAGCGATCATCTTTGCAGGCGAATAAATTTAATAAATAACCATCAAATGACTGAGTGTGGTCAAACGGAATTAGGGTTTCAGTGCCTGGAATAAGGCGATAGCTTTTGTATCCATGTTTTGCAAGCTCTTTAATTAATGGTGTGTTTATATTTGATCCATGTTTGAGTTCGTACATTATAAGTGGTGAGTTTTTTTCTAAAAATTGTTTTGATTTTTGTAGAATCCTTATTTCTTCACCTTCAGCATCTAACTTAATGAAATCAATCTGTGGGAGGTGATTTTCATGAAAAAAATCATCCAGAGTTGTGAGTGATATTGTCTCTTCTGATCCACTGATTCCTTCAATTCTTGATAGGCTATTTAACTCTGAGTTAGGCGAGGTATAAAATGTAGCTGTTCCTTTGTGGTCGGATAGGCCGGTGCGGATTAGGGTGATGTTGCTATATTGGTTTTTATGAATGCTTTTCTGTAGGCAGTCGTGGGTCTTTTTTGTGGGTTCAAAGGCCCAAATATGCCCCTGTCCTTTTAATTTATCGGCGATACTTAGGGTGTAGGCTCCATAATTGGCACCAATGTCGATGATATTCATTCCAGGTTGAATGAGCTTTCGAACAAATCTTATCTCATCTTCAAACCAGTCGCGTTGTTCCATAAAGACATAACTCGTCATATAGTCAATTGAGGAAGGAGCACAAATCAGAATGTAATCATAAATGCTGTAATACTTTTCATCCGATGCTGGGCTGGTATCGATTTCTGTCGTTTCATATGGCGATGAGATGTCGGAGAAAAACTTTTTAAGTAAAAAGAGTCTTTTTTTGCTGAATTCACTGGCAAAACTGGACTGGCAATGGGTGGTTAGTTGTGAAATATCCTCTTCGCTGCTGTTGAGAAAGCTCTGTGTACGATGATGTTCTCTGCACTCTGTGACGCAGGCCATAATCCATCCGGCAAAATTGTCTTCGGGGTTGATATGGTCAAACTCTGATGAAGGTGGCAAGAATGCTTCACTAAGATTGAGGTTCTCATCCTCTCGCAATATCTGCAGTACCATTTCCAGAATATCAAGAGTGGAATCGCTAAGTGACAGAGTGCTGGTAATACGCGCAGCAGTCAGCAGGTTGGAAATCCCAGGCGCTGATTTCAACATCGGTAGAATCAGATGAAAAGCATTTAACAGGTGGTCGTAGCAATCCTCTTTGTTCTCTGATTCCATGGAGGCCAAATAATGCTGGATAGCCTTCATGTGCTGATTGGTGGCTGGGTTTCTTCGGGCTTCGGTTTGCCACTCATCTACAAAGTTACGTGCGTAATCCATTTTTTTCATTTGTTCTACCCAATTGGGGAGTTGTTCGCTGACCGGTGGTCTATTGCTGTCCTGAAGAATGACCTTGTTTTCCACCAACGCATTGACCCTTTCTTTCGGAATGCAGACCGCACTGAGGCGACTGCTGGCTCCCTTAAGGCTTTGTGGAGAGATTTCAACCAATTGGTCAATGAGTGGAAGATAACGGAAAATCTGGTAACCATGGCTGGCACAGGCATCTGGTAATGGAGAGTCTAATTCAAGCATGTTTTCAGGAGATATAACAATAATGGGCTTGCTATTCTGTAGTGTATTCATTAATTCGAATGCATCTGAAAAGTGATAGCTGTGAATGAAGTCTGCTTTGGCAAGGGTGGATTCAGTATCACCAGCACCAATGTCCAAAGTATTTATTGGAAAGTGGCGAATCTCACCCAGGTAGTGTTTAGTATCAATGAGATTTGTATGATCTTTTCCTTTTAGAATATGAATGAAAGAATAGAAAAATGTCGGGCTTGTCGGGAGGAAATCGATAACCTTTTCTGCAGATGAAAGAAGATTTTCGATCATTTTAAAATCCGGAGGGCACCACTGGCCGGATTCAATGATTCCACCAATATTTACATCAACTTTATCAATAGGAAACTGTATTTTGGTACTTCCGTCGGAAACACTGAGATATTGGTCACTTAGACTGAAGTGGTGAGAGCGAGATTGAATAATATTTGAATTTTTCATTTCGGCGCTGAGTTTCTTCCAGCACTGCCTGTAAAGTGACTCCAGTTCCCTAGTGAATTCGGCAGCATTGGTTAGGTTGGAGAATTGAACGTGTTTTCGAATATTTTTCCTTAGATGACGCAGCAGCTCTGGCTGCTGTGCTATTTCTACGATGCGGTCAACCAGTTCACTTTCAGTTTCGGTCACTAGTTCAGGTAGGCTGGC
>JAOUME010000250.1 GCA_029881655.1 Deltaproteobacteria bacterium
CAACTGGTCGGCCGAACTGGGCAGGTGGGTCACGATACCGGAGAGATAGCTGACTTCCTTCTGGGAGAAGACGATGACCATGATGACCACCAGGATCACCACGACCAGGATGATGAAAGCGATCAAATAAATAGCGCTGGCGAGTTGATCGACGGGGATATCGACTTCGGCCATGTCGATTTCAGCGATCAGCGCCATGTTGAGATCTCCGAGTTGTAGGGGAGTGTAGGCCGAGAGGACTTCGTTTCCGTTGTAATCCAGGATGACTTTCGCGTCCGTTTTTCCCATGAGGGCTTCCCGTGTTCCTTCGGTGTCCACCTTGCCCAAAACGGGGTTGGCAAAAGAGGCTTTGACCGAATGGTTCTTGGGATCCAAAAAGGAATCCGAACGCATCAGCATATCCTCACCCACCAGATAGGTCTCGCCGGTCTCTCCCATACCGGTTCTGAGTTGCATGATCTTATTGAGCTGGCCGATGGGGAACTGAAGGGCGATGATCCCTTCCATTTTTCCCTTCTGGTAGAGCTTGGCCATTATGAAGGCGGCGGGCTCATTATTCGAAGGCGGATAGGGTTTGAAATCGGCGATCGCGATTTGATCGGTTTGGGAACGCATGATTTTATCGAAGGCGATTCCGATGGCCGAGTCCCTCAGGTTGCTCTCAGGGATGATCATGCCCAGGTCGGACTCCCTGGTCGTCGTGTAGACGATATCGCCGTCGGTGTGGATCAAAAACAGGTCGTACCAGCCGTTGATGCTGTAAATCTTTTTTAAGGCATCGTCGTAACGGTCGGCGACCCTGTTCCACGAGGCGGTCAGGACCTTGTCCCCGCCATCCTCGAAAGCCCGGTTGAAAGCGATCAGGGCCTCCAGGACAAACGGATTGTTCTGGGTAACCCTCAGTTGTTTCTGAAGGCTTTCGAGATAATCCATGACTTGGCTTTTCTTGATGTCGCGGATGGAGCGGAGTTGTTCAAAAGAAATTTTTTCCAAGGCTTCTTCTGATTTATTCAAGGACTCGTAGCTGATGACCAGTCCGGGAATGATCCCCACTAATACAAAAAGGATGATTAAGATCAGAACCTTTTTCCCAAATGTTAACCTTCTCATGGATTGTCTCCTTAAAATCGGTGATGACGTTTCAAGTTATGAATAAATATCAGGAAGCTTTTTCCTGGCGCGGTTCAATCAATTCCTCATTGGAAAGGACTTTTTTCATGTTCAGAATGATGATGACTCTTTTCTCGAGTTTGGCGATGCCGCGGATAAATTCGGTGTTGATGTTGGCGCCAAGGTCGGGGCTTTCCTCGAACTCTTTCTCTTCGATGGTCACCACGCCCACCAACTGGTCGATAACCGCGCCCGTCAGCTTGCCCTTGATGTCGGTGACCAGGATGCAGGATTCGGCGGTTTTTTCGTACTCCCGCAGGTTGAATTTCTGTCTCAGGTCGATGACCGGTATAATCCGTCCTCTTAGGTTAATGATCCCTTTCATGAAATCGGGAGTCTGGGGAACCGGGTCAATTTCCATCATTTTGACCACTTCCCGGGCTTCCATAATCTGGATGCCGTATTCCCGGTCGCCACAGATAAAAGTCAAAAATTTTCCCCCTGACTCGTCAAAAATGGCCTCTTTGTTCTCGCTCATCGCAGTCTCCGGTGACAGTTAATTGAAGTTCGCTCGACTCTTTCTTAAACTGATTTTTTTGTTAAATCAGGTTTGGCTATTTGGCCTGCGCGAAATCCCTTAAAAAACATCGATTATGATTTTAATTAGCTACTTTTAATAATTTTACAAGAACTTATTTCAAATTAAAAGGAAAATATCTTGAGTTGTTTAAAAAAAACGAGAAAAATGTCCTGTAGGTTTCATAATACAAGACAAACAAGGAAATCGTAAGAAAAATCAGTGATTTTATAAATCAAAGGAAAAGCCTTTCAAGCAGCTTACGTTGGCTTAACAAATCGCTTTTGATTCAAATTGGGTTTCACTGATTGCTTCAGCCAACCGCATCCCATTGATGCCCGGCAAAAGATAATCGGTTATCACCAGATCGAAGGTTTAATGCTTCAAGGCGTCATTATAGGTTTTCAGGGCTTCTTCTCCTGTTTTGACGCAGGTTGCCCTGAAATTGAATTTGGTAAGAATCCTCTTAAGAATTTCGCCCAGTTTTTCGTAATCCTCGACGATCAAAGCCTTTAAACCTCTTATGTTCATAGGGAAGGTGCAGCTGAGAGGGTTGGATTCGTCAGGCTTTTTAAGGGGGATGGTAAAACTAATGGCGCTACCCTTTTCCAGTTCGCTTTTAACCGTGAACTCACCTCCCATTAACTCAATGAGCTGTTTAGAGATCGTCAGGCCCAACCCGGTTCCGTCGAACTTGCGGGTCGTTGATCCGTCGACCTGAGAAAAAGGTCTAAAGAGTTTAGCTAATTGACTTTCGCTCAGGCCAATACCGGTGTCCTGAACGGTGGTTCTTAATAAAATCCGGTCCTCCTCATCTTTGAGGATCTTGGCTGATCCAGCGCGTTCTTTAAACCGCTTATGATTTCCAGCCCGCTGGTGGTTAGGGAGTCAAAGATGGTAAAACATAAGACGGGCTCTGCCTTAAGTTTGGCTTTGGTCTGGCGGACAGCCAAAAAAGTCACGGCCTGGGAATATTTGGAAGTGTTTTGTCCTATACCCACCGCAAAGCGCGTCTTTAGACTGTATATTCCCTCCAGTAAAACCGAGTCTTCCAAAAGCCCGAGTTTAGAGGAGATTACCTCGTCTCCAGTGCAGCCGATCAGCTCCAAAACGGCCTCAAGAGAATCGACCTCGTCGCTGTGGCCCAGAGCTACTTTCATCAACGTATAAAATTACGGGTTTATTTCAAAATTGATATATTTAATTTTATTATTAATCATTCTATTATACAAACATGAAACGCAATAAGATTCGAAGGTGATATAAATATCATCATGCGACTGA
>JAOUME010000087.1 GCA_029881655.1 Deltaproteobacteria bacterium
TGGTTAAGGTGAGAATGGGTAGAAAGAGGGGAAGGGGGGGTAAAAGTGGGTATTTAAGGGGATAAGGGGGGGAATTTGATTGATGGGAAATCCGCAATTTGATAAAAATAACTCCAAAAGGGATTTAGAGAGTTTTTGTTCGGGGGGATTTCGGCATATATACTTTCATCACTTTTATTTATTTGCTTTTTTGACACTCGTTCTAATTTAATGAAAATCATTGACTACTATATCACCAGATGATATATAATAAAGACGAAATCACGGACCATGGGCTGGAGTATTTATTGGATCTGGATGGCAATCGATTTCAAATCGAGGATCATTACTTTGTTAGTTTTAAAGCTTCCAAAGTTCCAGCGGGGCCTGGAGTTCCACACGGTATAAAGTACGCTCTGGTTCTATTTGATCGTTATAAAACAAGAATTATCTGTTATGACAATGCTCATGCATACCCGGAGCACCATCGAATCGAGTTTGACCATGTCCATAAAAATGAGGTTGTTTTTCCTTACGATTTTAAATCAGCGGGGAAACTGATGGAAGATTTCTGGAGCGATGTCAACAACCACATAAAGAGGCTATCATGAAACATCGAAGTTTGAAAATCGGCATCATGTCCCTGGAAGATTATCAAAAACGTACGATTTTGATCGCCAAGGGTGAGTATAAACCAAAACCTTCCGAGCCGAAGGTTTTTTTCCCATCCTTAAAAGCGGTATCCCAGATTTTAAGTGAAGAAAACAGACATCTTCTGAAAGTGATCCGCGAGACCAATCCCGAATCGATTATGGAATTGGCAAGAACGACTAAGCGCGCGCAGTCCAACCTCTCCCGGACATTAAAAAAACTGGCGAGTTATGGAATTATCAGTTTACTCGAGGAAAACCATAAGAAAAAACCGGTCGTGAAGTACACGGATTTCAACGTGAATTGCAGCATCGATCAAAAAGCCTTTGCGACTGTTTAGCTACTGAAGGAGGGGGGGAGGTTAACTATCTGGTTTAAATTAATTTTGTGGGCTATTGTTTTGAGGGGTGACTTTCAGAATGCCTTAGCTGACTTTTATTTTGAGCGAAACTAAGTTGTAGTACAGAAAACAATTTAAAAATAACTTTAAAATATTAAAAGAAGGTCTTGAAAAATAATTCATATTTTATATGATGTAAGAAAATCATTAGCACCTAATAATTAATCTACCTATAGAAATTTATTAATATTATCTATTTAAGTAAAAAATCACAGGGATAGGCCTTGTTTGCTCCTTTATTTTAAAATGGAACCAATCACATTAGAAACTGTTAATGTAGCAAGGGGAAAAAGTCCTAAACGGAAATGTTTTACTGAAACAGGTTTACAGAAGAAGAAACAGAATAGCTCAATGAGCTTTTCTGTAATGTTTTCTGAAACGATTAAGCCTATTTTTGTAGAAATGACAGGAATTCAACTATTTTTTAGCGAAAGATTCAATAATTACTATAAAATGATAGATAAGAACGAATTGCAAGTAATTGAAAACTGGGAACAGCAGCAGGGTGAAAGGGTTTTTCTTCGTGATTGCCTTGCTCTATCTATCGCTATGAGCTTTAACTTTACTACTAATAATACAGATAGAAAATATACCGTTATAGGTTTGCTTGAACATAATGCGAAAAATAACAATGATATGGAAGCGGTTGATGCCTTAGCCCAGCATAGTAGCAAGACGATAAAAGAACTTCCTTTTTATAAAGACGCAGATTATATCTGTGCCGTACCACCCAGGCCAGGGAAGAATTTTGATTTACCATCGCAAGTCACAGAAAAAGTTGCACAGACTTTAAATAAGAAAAATATAACAAATCACTTTAACTATGGGAAAGAGAAGGAATCAATAAAGTCTTCAAAAGTCGAGGATAAGTGGCTATATTTAGAAAAATCAAAGCTTAATTTTGATGGTTTAGACCTCAATGGTAAGAATATTATTCTAATTGATGATAAATATCAGTCAGGTACAACGATACAGTTTGTTGGTATGAAGCTTCAAAAAGCCGGTGCTAAAAATGTTTATGGTTTGAGTTTTGTGAAAACGATGAGGGATACGGACAATCAATAAAGAATAAACAACATGAATAATTATAAAGAACAAATGCCTGAGATTGTAAATATTGACATTAACGATAAAGGATATCCTGAAAAGTTAAAAATGATATTTGGCTCCAAAGCCCCAGCATTATATTTACAAGGGAACACAGAACTTTTAAACACTCATAGTATAGGTTTTTGTGGCTCAAGGAATTCAAGCCCCAAAGGTAAGGATGCAGTTAGAGATTGTGCTTCTCAAGCGGCAAAGAATAATATTATTATTGTATCAGGCAATGCATCCGGTATAGACTTCGAAGCTCACTACAATGCCTTATTTTCGGGTGGGGCAACCATTCTTGTGCTACCAGAAGGGATCAATCATTTTCGAATAAAAAAAGCTCTAAAACCTGTATGGGATTGGAATAGGTGTTTAGTTATAAGCCAATTTTTGCCTGATGACACATGGAAAATCTATCGAGCAATGACTCGTAACAAGCTTATTATTGCTTTAAGTGGTGCCATGATTGTTATAGAAGCTGGTGAAAAAGGCGGAACAATGAACGCTGGTTTAGAAACATTGAAAACAAATGTACCTCTATACGTTGCCGAGTATCAAGATATGTCAGAGATTGCTAAAGGTAATAAAAAGCTTTTAGATATGGGAGCTAAGCGTATAGCTAAAAACAGGCAAACAGGTAAAGCTAACATGAATCACCTTTATCATGACATTTTTGATCCGCCAACTTCGACCTCAAGCGAACAGTTAGTTTTTCTTTGATTAAAAAAAGCTAACTCAATTTACTGCAAAAATAGATTTTTTTGGTTAATCAATTTTGTTTCTAACTAGCGATCCCCTCCTTTCATCCTCCTCTCCAATTAAGCAATAAGTTCTTTGGAGCTGATCGTCTTGATTTCTTTTTCGATGGCCCCCTGATCGGCTTCTTTTGACTTCCTTAAATCAAAATAACTTTGCAGGTTAAGCCAAAATTCAGGCCCTCCACCAAAGAAGGCCCCAAGCCGTCTTGCCGTTTCCGTTGTGATGGCCCTTTTACCGTTGACGATCTCGGAAATCCGCATCGGCCCGACGTTAATCATTCTGGCCAGTCCGTTGATACTCAAATTATGGGGTTCCATAAACTCGCTTTTCAAGATTTCCCCGGGAGTGGGGAATTTCGTTGTTGTCTCCATATCTCCTCTAGTGGTAGTTGGTTACCGCGACCTCATAGGTATCAGAGCCGATGAATTTAAAAACGATCCGCCATTGATCATTGATTCGGATGCTGTGAAACTCGATCAAGTCACCCTTTAAAGCTTCCAGTTGGTTAGAAGGGGGAATCCTTAGAAAATCAATATCTGGGGAGGCGTTTAACACGACCAATTTATTCAAGGCTCTTCTCTGAAGGTCGGCTGGTATCTTGGAGCGTTTGCCATCGAATAATTTTTTTGTTTCCTTGTCGCTGAATGATTTAATCATTTTCCCCTGTTGATGATATCTCATGCTATATTGTCAAACGATATATCCGGTAAGATAAAAAACGAGGCCGAAGCCCCGCTATGGGCCTGTCTTTCATTTCCTCCATTGGAAGGATTATTTTGTAATTTTCATCTACCCCGATTGCCTCCGATGAGATAAAGGAAACGCAGTGACTTTGAACCCATGAATTTAATTCAACCTTTAATCATCAACCGTTTATGGTTCGATTTATGAGGGAGTTGCTCCCCGAAGAGCGCAAATGGCTCGCCCGGGCCGTCGTGGGCATTATTCTGGCCGATGGCGTCGTCGAGAAGGATCAGGTTGTTTTTATGAAAAAACTTTTTAAGGTTTTCGATAGCCAGGAGTCCAGAGAAACCCTCGAGGAGGTCGTGGGGCTGTTGAAGGAAAAAAAGATTCCCAAAATCGGGGAACTAAAGGTCAGCGGCGTCGAGCATCAGATCTATATCCTCGATATCCTCTCGGCCGCGGTTTTTGCCAACGGTAAAAAGCTGCGTCAGGAGACCGACGTTTATTTCGAAGCCGGAAAAAAACTGGGGATCGGTCCGGGAACCTTGTCCTACAGGATCAGCCTGGAGGCGGAAAAATTCCGCGTGGAGAGGAAGCTGCGGCTGATCGAGGAGGATATCCGGGAAAAGTTCGGGTTTTTGGACCTTAAGTCCTGATAAACCGATAGGCTTTGGCGTTTAAGCGGTGATGATTGATGCTTAAGAGATTCTCTCTGCCGCCTAATGACTCATGACTGGCGTAAGCCATCCGGGGGAAAAATTAAAAACAAGGCCTGATTTGGCTTGGTTTCTGCTTTTTCAAAATAAAAAACAGGGTCTGGCCTGGATGAAATCCTAAGTTTGTTTTAAAGGCCATTTCATCGCTTAGTCCCGCTTCGGACCGAGAAATCATTAAGGCTAACGAGCGGAGATAAAAGATCGCGGGTTATTTTATGAATTATTTTCAGGGGTGTTAAAGTGAGTGTCGGTAAGCTAACGGGACCTAAAAAAGCGGCAATTCTGCTTTTGGCTTTGGGCGAGGATGGCTCCTCGGATATCATGAAAAATCTAGAGGACCGGGAGATTCAGCAGGTCGGTTATTACATGACCCGTTTTACCGATGTCGCGCCCGAGGAACTGGATAGTGTTCTGGAGGAATTCTACCGCAAGTCCGCCATGCAGGATCAGGGATTCAGTATCAACGCCAGTGGCGATTTCGTCAAAAACGCCCTGACCAAGGCCCTTGGAGACGACAAGGCGAAGGATCTGGTCGATAACCTGCAGTCCTCGATCGATGAGGGTTCCCTGGATTCCCTGAAGTGGCTGGAGCCCAAAGTCATCGCCGGGTTTATCATGAACGAGCATCCCCAGACGATTTCCCTGATTTTAGCGCATCTGGAGGACCCCGAACAGACCGCGATGGTCGTCAAGGAGCTACCAGAGAACCTCCAGGCCGATGTTGCCTACAGGATGGCGATTCTGGAGGGTATTCCGCCGGGAGTCATCAAGGAGATCGAGGAGGTTCTGGCCAGGGAGCTCAAATCATCCGGCGCGGCTTCGACAGCCAAGGTCGGCGGCATTGAGGCGGTGGCCGAGATGCTAAACACCATGGATAAATCAACCGAAAGCCGGATTCTGGCGACGATCGAGGAATCCAATCCCGATCTGGCCGAACAGATCAGAGAATTGATGTTCACTTTCGAGGATCTGGTTCTCGTCGATCCGAACGGTGTCCAGGCGATATTGAAGGATACGCCCCAAAACGAGCTCGTTCTGGCGCTCAAGACCGCCTCGGACGCGGTCAAGGAACATATTTTCGGCAACATGTCCGAAAGGGCGGCCGATATGGTCAGAGACGACCTTGAAACTCTGGGAGCCGTCAGGGTCGCGGATGTGGATCTTTCCCAGCAGAAAATGGTCAAAACCGCGAGAAGACTCGAGGAAGAAGGCAAGATCGTTATCAGCGGAGCCGGCGGCGGGGACGTCGTCTAACCGGAACGGCCTGACTTTTCGTCCGGACGGCCGAGGCTTTATAGCCGTCACTCCAATTCTTTCTAGCCAAGACATTTAACTCCCGCGAAACCGCCTCCGGCTTTATTTCATCATGGGCTAAAAACCACCGGATGAGTCGGGGAGATGGACGCTCAACCAGGAAATCACCGAACCTCAGCAAGCGCTCAGTCATCAAACCTCAGCCAGCGGGAGAGTGCCAACCGCCAGCTATCGACGCTACTTTTTTTAAAAAAGCCAAAATGACCGATTTTACGCATTCCCAAATCCTCAGGCCTGAGGATCTGGGTTTTTTTCTCCGCGTTTGGAAAATGGGCCATCAGATCGTAGACTGTTTTTTCAGGCGAAAAGGCGGCATCATCGCTAAAGCCGATCGATAAGATTTTGCCGGAGTATTTTTGGTAGAATGTATCGACCAGAGTTTCATCCGAAAACAGGTAATCTTTTTTGAGGCTCCAATCGCGCCATTCGGAGATAATCCCCTTGGGCAGATCATGGCCGATGCCCAAATTCGCGGGCACGTATCCCAGAAATTGGACCATGAGGGGAACCAGGACGTACCATGACAGCAGCGTCTTCGGCCAGAGTTTCGGAGCGTAGAGCCGCCAGTAGCAGGTTCCAGCGGCGATCATCATGATCCTGGGTATCTTCAAAATGGAAGGGCAGAGGCCGACGAGGTGGGCGCCCGCGCTATGGCCGATTAGCGTGAGGTCTTTCCACTCGCAAAAGCCCTGATCCACCACAAAATTCAGGACCGCTTTAAGATCCAACCGCGGCCAGTCCCTCAGCTTCGCCATATCGGATTTCGGGTCCTTAAAAGCCGACCCGCCAATGCCACGGGCATCCCAGGTCAGGACTTCATAGCCTAGGCTAACCAGAAACAGGGCGAAATCCGCATAAAATCCCTGTCTTATTCCAAGGGCGGAATTGAGAACGATAAAGCTCCCGTTCCCGGCCTGAGCGTCGTATTTTACCGCCCTGATTGATCTTCCGTCGCCGCTTTTAATCGTTATATCGGTTTTCATAGTACCTCCTTTTTGTTATGATAAACCATGGAGTAACTCCAAGGTCAAAGGAAAAGATGAGAATAGGTCAATTATCTAAATGTAGCGGTCTGTCCCGGGATACGATCAGGTTTTATGAAAAAATAGGCCTCCTTCCCCAGGCGGTTCGATCAGAAAATGGTTATCGGGATTATCCCGAAGCTTTGGCGGGGCAATTAAAACTTCTAAACCACGCCAAAGAGCTGGGTTTTGATCTGAAAGAAATCAGGGCGATCGCGAAACTGTTTTTGTCCAAATCCTTGTCGGTCAAACAAATGAATGGCTTTCTGCGTGAAAAAAACAAGGAGATCGATGAAAAAATCACGAGGCTGAAATCCTTCAAAAAGGAAATCGCGGCGGCGCTTGACGGGAAGTGCCGTCTCAAGGACGAAGTGTTTAAATGAGAGGAGTTCGAGACGGGCAAGGAAGCGGAGGAGGTCGGGCGCGACCGGAGACTAAAGGGTTATGAAAGGAGGGGGAGGTAAAATACAGGGTGGAGGGTATTAAAGCGCGATGGTTCACGCGATGTAATTTTTAGACATCTCGCCTGACAGAAAATACAACGTCCGATTTCGCGGATCATTGTGGCATTAATGATCTGGAAAGGGCTGTTGGCGGGGGGAGGGCTTTAAGTATTATGGGTGTACGATGCAAAAACACGAACGTTCGTGCTAAAATTATATCCTGACATCTGACATTATCGAAAACCGGCCAGATAATATCGGTCACAAGCTTTAATTTTGTCTTGTAGAGATCTGTGTTTTTGTTTTGGTGGTGCCTATATTTATTCTTTCTCTTTACAATTTTTCATCCTTTTTTATAATCTGACCGAATCAAAATCACTTTTAATTACGTTAATCATCCCTTTTCGGAGTTTCGATTCTTGGATTTTACGGCGGTCATCATCTTTATCCTGGTCGGCGTCTTTGCGGGGACTCTGGCGGGGCTGATCGGTATCGGCGGGGGCGTGATCTACGTTCCGGTCCTGATTTGGTATCTGGAGGCCAACCGGCTGCCTGGCAGCCTCGTGCCCTTGGTATCGGTCTCCACCTCGCTGGGCGTTATCGTCTTTTCTCTGCTTAACGGCAGCTACGCCCATTTCAGAAACCGCAACTTCGCGGGCAGGGCGGTGCTTTTTCTTATGTTCGGGGGTGCTGTCGGCGCGCTTTTGATGTCGTTTGTCCTCGTACGGGTTCACTCCGGCGAATTCAAGCTTTTTTTGGGGCTCTTTCAACTGGCTTTCGGCGTCCGTTTTTTGTGGCCCAAGAAGACCCACGAGGTCGAGACGGAGAGGCACTCAACGCCGATTCTTTTGATTTTGGGACTGTTCGCCGGGGGTGTCTCCTCGTTTTTCGGGGTGGGAGGGGGACTGATCGTGGTGCCGATCCTGCACCTGTTTCTGGGGTTTCGCCTTGTACGGGCCATCGGAACCGCCAGCGGCTTTATGATTTTCAGTACATCAGTCAGTCTGATCTCCTATTTGTCGCAATCCCGCGGTATCGAATTCCCCTCAGAGGGGTTTTTTGGGAGCCTTTATCTGCCCGCCTTCTTCGCCATCCTGCCCAGCGCCTTTATCTTCAGCCGCGTCGGCGCGAATCTGGCGCACAGGCTTGACGGCAAAAAATTCAGCCTCTTCTTCGGGGTTCTGATTATCGGCATCGCTTTGAGGAATATTGTTCTGGGAGTCCAGGGTCTGTTTTAGCGTCTGTGTATCTAATCGGTTCCGTAGCCGAACTCGCCCAGTTTTCTGGGGTTGTTGACCCAGTTCGCGGAGACCTTGACGTGCAGGGACAGAAAAACCTTCTTGGCCAGGATCGCTTCGATCTTTTTTCTGGCACCGGTGCCGACGGTCTTTAGCATCTCGCCTTTGGAGCCGATCACGATTTTTTTATGGGTCTGTTTCTCCACAAAAATGGTGGCGTAGATCTTAATCAGTTTGTCGGTTTCCTTGAACGACTCGACGGCCACGGCCAGTCCGTAGGGCACTTCCATCCAACAGAGCTTGATGAGCTGTTCCCGGATCAGTTCCGAGACGATAAGCCTCTCCGGCTGATCGGTGTACTGATCGATGGGGAAATAAGCCACCCCGGGCCTAAGACTCCCCTGGATGATTTTCAGCAGGTTGTCGATTCCCTTGGCTTTTTTCGCGCTGATGGGGACGGTCTGGAAAAAATCGAAGGCCTTGTTGTAGATCTCGATCGTCCTTAAGAGCTGTTCAGGCTGGCATAGATCCGTCTTGTTGATGATCAGGGCGGTCTTCTTATAACTCTTTGGCAGCGAATTTATGACATAGAGGTCCTCCTTGCTGATCTCCTTATCCTTTAGGGGCAGAGCCTCGGTCATGAAAAAGATCAGGTCGCTCTCGGGCAGGGATTTAACCGCGTAGGCGACGATCCGTTTGTGAAGCTCGCTCTTGGGCAGGTGAATCCCCGGCGTGTCGAGGATGACGGCCTGGTAGTTCTCGCCGTTTAAAATGCCCCGGATTCGGTTCCTGGTCGTCTGGGGCTTTTTCGAGGTGATGGAAACATGCTGGCCCACCAGTTGGTTTAAAAGCGTGGATTTTCCCACGTTGGGCCTGCCCGCGAGGGTGATGAAACCGGATTTGAATTCAGGGTTGGACATTATAGTTGGATTCCGATAAAAAAATTAGGTTGCGTGGATAATAAATATCTTCGCATATGTTCAGATAATTTATTACAATCATATTGACAAGATGAAAAAGCTATTTTAAATTCATCTTTTACCAACAAAAAACGAAAGGCTGGCTTAGCTCAGTTGGTAGAGCAACTGATTTGTAATCAGTGGGTCGGGAGTTCGAGTCCTCCAGCCAGCACCAATTAGTTCAAAGGGGGAGATTCCCGAGCGGCCAAAGGGAACAGACTGTAAATCTGTCGGCTCAGCCTTCGGAGGTTCGAATCCTCCTCTCCCCACCAAAGGGATGGAATCAGGACTATCAAGAGCCCGGGTAGCTCAGTGGTAGAGCGTTTCCTTGGTAAGGAAAAGGTCGGCAGTTCAATCCTGCTCCCAGGCTCCATTGAAGATAACAATTCGGTCGCCATATTAGTTAATATGACTTTTTATCTTGATTTGACAACCGGTTGGTTTCAAGGCAACAATAGTCAAGTCAAAGATAATCGGTATTTTTAAAGAGCAATCCAGATGAGAGATATAGTTCAGCTAGAGTGTACGGTCTGCAAACGCAGAAACTACAGCAAGACGCGCAACAAGAGGCTTAAACCCAGCAAGATGGAGCTTTCCAAGTATTGCAAATTCGACCGCAAGCACACGCCCCACAAAGAGTCGAAATAAAGCATACGTAGGCCAGTAGCTCCAATTGGCAGAGCATCGGTCTCCAAAACCGAGTGTTGTGGGTTCGAATCCCCCCTGGCCTGCCAAATCGGTTTTGCTTGGTATTGGAATCAGAACAAGGGCAGGATCAATATACATAAGAACGGAAGGAAATGTTTAAAAAAACAAGACAATTTTTAGCGGACGTCAAATTCGAGTTTAAGAAGGTCACTTGGCCCACAAAGGAACAAACCCTCAAACAAACTGGCGTGGTCATGGTCTTGACTGCCATCACCTCGGTTTTTCTGGGGGTCGTGGATTACGGTCTTTCTGAAGTATTTAAACAAGTCATCGGATAATATATGCCTGACGCCGAGAAGAAGTGGTATATCCTTCAAGCCTACGCGACTCATGAGGAGAAAGTAAAAAAGCTGATCCTGGAGCAGCTAAAGATCAACAAGATGGAGGATTTGGTCGAGGAGATCTTCATTCCGTCGGAAGAGGTCACCACCAAAAAGAACGGAAAGGAAAAAACCACGAAAGTGACCTATTTTCCGGGTTATATTCTCATCAAGATGCAGTTGAACGATGATCTTTGGCATTTGCTGAAGAATGTGCCCAAGGTTTCGGGTTTCGTGGGTGGCGATCAAAAAAAGCCGATCCCCTTATCCCAGAAGGAACTGGACGACATCAACAAACAGATTCAATCAGGGATCAAACAGGCTGAGATCGATTCGACCTACTCGATTGGACAGACGGTTGTTGTGATCGAAGGGCCTTTCGCGGAATTTAATGGCGTTATTGATGAAGTCGATGCCGAGCACAGCAAGCTGACCGTACTGGTCAGCATTTTCGGACGCGCCACGCCTTTGGAATTGGGCTTTGACAAGGTTCGGCTGGCGACTTGAGAAGAGGTCGTCAAAGCTAAGCCAGGCATTAAAAAAATCAGCATTCAGTATCAGGTAAAATATGGCAAAAAAAATCGTTGGTTACATCAAATTACAGGTTCCAGCCGGAAAGGCCAATCCATCGCCGCCTATCGGGCCGGCCCTGGGTCAGCATTCGGTCAATATTATGGAGTTCTGCAAGAGTTTCAACTCGAGAACCCAGGATCAGGAGGGGATGATCATTCCCGTCGTGATCACGGTCTACGCGGACCGCTCCTTCAGTTTTATCACCAAAACACCGCCGGTGCCGATATTGCTGAAAAAAGCGCTGGGTATCGAAAAGGGATCGCCGGAGCCTAATAAGACGAAAGTAGGAAAGGTCACCCAAGTTCAGATCGAGGAGATCGCGAAAGTGAAACTGCCGGATTTGAATTGTTACGATATTGAGGCGGCTAAAAACTTGGTTGCCGG
>JAOUME010000088.1 GCA_029881655.1 Deltaproteobacteria bacterium
GATTTTCTCTCCATTTAAATAATATCGGCCCCTCGCGTCAATGGCAACCACCCATTTCCTGGCTTCGGTTACATTGGAGGATTTGATCTTTTCCTGGGGCAGACGCACATCGATGGCCTTGGTAAAAAGCGGGGCCGTGATCATGAAAATCACCAACAACACCAACAGCACATCGACAAAAGGAGTCACGTTGATCTCGCTGATAGCTTCGAAGTCCTCAAGCCTGTTCTTTCTCATCATCCCCCCCGCGAAAAAAGATTGATGATTTCCAGACCATAGCTTCTCATATCATTGGCGATCCTTCTGGCGGAGGATCTAAAGAGATTAAAGGCGATCAAGGCCGGAATCGCGGTAAAAAGCCCAAAAGCCGTCGCGACCAAAGCCGTCGAAATCCCGGGTGCCACCACAGCGATACTCGCCGCGCCTTGAGAACCGATGTTGAAAAAAGCGTCGATGATGCCGACCACGGTTCCAAAAAGACCGATGAAGGGCGCTGATCCGCTGATCGTCGCCAGCAGGGTTAAACCCCTTTCCATCCTCTGATTTTGAAGGGAAATGGTTCTCTCGATATTGCGCTCGATTCGCGACAGAACTTCCGGGTTATAGACAATTTCTCCGCCTGAGGTATTGGCGCTTAATTCAAGATAGGCGTTATTAAAGACTCGGGCGAGATAGGCGTCCGCGAAGATTTCCGACCGGGCTTTAAGGTCTTGGAGTCCCTTGTTGAGTTTAAGACTGGAAAAATAGCTTCTGGATCTTTTTTGGGTATTATAGAAATAAATCCCCTTTTGAAAAATGACCGTCCAAGACCAAATGGACATGATCATCAAAACCACGAAGACGAAAACCGCTAAAAATCCACCTTCCAAAAAAATAAGCAGATAAGTCTCAGAGGAGCTTCCCATCATCCTTTTTTAATACCCAGATTGTAATAAATATCCTTTTATTATTTAATGTAACAACGGTCCATTCGGGTAGACCAGCGGGATAAAATATCATAGGTGACCGTTCCCGCCCAATCCGCCAGCATATTCGCCGTTATTTCCCTTTCAAGCTGGCTTCCGAGTAAAACTGCCTCGTCTCCTTCCTTGACCCCTTTAATAGCTGAGATATCCACCATGGTTCCGTCCATGCCATTACCCCCGAGAATGGGCGCTACTTCTCCCATGATCAAAACATGCCCCTTGTTTCTCAGCCTTGGATAGCCATCTCCGTATCCAACCGGAATCACGGCGATTTTGGTCGGTTTCTTTGCCTCGAAATGCATCCCGTACCCCATCTTGTCCCCAGGCTGTAACTCCTTAACGAAGGCTATTCTGCCCAAGACCCGCATGACCGGCTTGAGATGTTCCCCCTCGATCCCGATTCGCCTGCAGACCTTGGAGGGATAGACCCCGATCGGCAAAGTTCCCATTCTAACCATATCGTGATGCGCAAAAGGCAAGTCCAGATAGCCCCCCGAATTGCAACAGTGCGCCAGCGGGGGAAGCAGGTTCTTATCCCGAAGTTTCTCAAGCACTCCTTCAAACCGCTCATGCTGGAGTTTCGCGTAGGTTTTATCCTTTTCGTCTGACTGGGCAAAATGCGTCATGATTCCCTCCAGCTCAATTCCCTCTATAGCCTTGATTTCCTCAAAGACTTCATGGGCCTTGTCCCACCGGACTCCATAACGCCCCATCCCCGTATCCACCTTGAAATGAACCTTGATACACCGCCCGCTCCCCTTGGAAAGACTGGCGATCAACTCTGCCTTTTTCACCGATTGGACCTGAATCGACAGGTTATACTGGATACAATCGGGAATCTCCTCGTCCAATCTTTCGCCAAAAACCAGGATCGGAATCTCCTCAAAACCCGCCTGCCGAATGATCATGGCCTCGGACATACAAGCGACACCCAGATAATCGCAACCACAAAGCAAAAGCGCCTTAACCGTCTGTATCATACCATGTCCCAGAGCATCGTCCTTCACCACACCCATCACCTTTAAATCCTTGGGCTTGTCAGTCAAGATCAAATCCAGATTGTGTTTGAGGTGGTCCAGCCTGATCTCAATCCAACCCCTTGAAAACTGCCAAGTCTTCAATTCAAAAAAAGAAAGGGCCACCTTCCTGTCTGAAAAAGGGATTTTCTCACTCCCTATATGTTGATAGCTTTCATGCCCTTTCCCCGCGATCAGGACCGAGTCGCCGGCTCTGGCCAGTTTTAAGGCCAAAAACACCGCTTTTTCCCTGTCGATTTCTACGAACAATTTGGGTCTTTTCTCCTTGGAAATCCCTGCGACAATTTCCTGGATGATTTCACCGGGGTCTTCCGACCGGGGATTATCAGAGGTGATGATACTGATATCAGAAAGCCTGGAGCCTGCCTCGCCCATGAGTGGCCGCTTCGTCCGGTCGCGGTCCCCTCCGCAGCCAAAAACGCTGATCACTCTTTTCTCCGTAACTTTTCTGACTTCCTGCAGAATCTGGGTCAAGGAATCCGGAGTATGGGCATAATCGACAAAAACCTGGAAATTACCCGGGGTTTCCAACCTTTCAAAACGACCCTCGATACTTCTCGCGTTTTCAAGGCCCTGAACGATCGTCTCGATATTGACACCCAAGGTAAACGCCGCCGCAAATGCCGCCATCGCGTTATAAACATTAAAGATCCCTGGCATTGGCAACTGGATTTTGCAGAGAAAGTTGCTTTTTAAAAAAACGTCGAATTCGCTCATGGCTCCCGTCATGTTTTTGGGGTAGGCCACCAAAACCGCTTCTTTATTGGTAATGCCGAAGGTCAAGACCTCGACCTTGCCGGTGCTTCTTAAATGCCGGTCTGTAGCCTCAATGAATTCGGGACCGCAGGTATCATCCAGATTGACGACCGCAAAAGCCTTTTTCCCCCTTCTGCCCAGACTTTCAAAATGCATTAATTTCTTGCTTTTGTAATCATCGAAAGTCTTGTGATAATCCAAATGGTCTTGGCTCAGATTGGTGAAAACCCCAACATCGAAATCGATACCGTAGTTACGCTCAAATGCCATCGCGTGGCTGGTCACTTCCATGATCAGATAATCAACCTGCTCCTTTCTCATCTGGTCGCCTATACTGAAGAGTTCGGTGGCCAGCGGATTGGAAAGATGAGAAGTTTTTTGTCTGCCGGAGGGATAAAAGACACCGATGGTGCCGATAATACCGGTTTTTTTCTTGTTACACAACAAGATCGAATCGATTAACTGGGATGTCGTCGTCTTGCCGTTGGTGCCCGTAATCCCGATTACCTTCATTTTTTCAAAAGGATTCTCGAAAAAAGCCCTTGATATTTCCGACAGAGCACGGTTGACATTTTGAACCTCAATGAGACTGATCCGATCCGGAACTTGGCTCAAACTCCCTTGTTTCACAACCAGACAGACGGCTCCGGCGTCAAGAGCGTCCTTCCAGTGATAAAGGCTGTTGTCCTGGATATGCTCTTCTTGAAACTCCTCCTGTTCCAAACAAAAATAAAGAGCACCAGGCCCAACCGCTTGGTAATCCCAGGTAACGCTGGAAATGAGTTGATCTGGATTCCCAGAGAATTGAAAAGATTCGTCCGGAAGCGCTTCCAGCAGCTTCCTAAGTGCTACGGCTGGTCTTTGAGACATGACTATTTTCCGCCGAAACCAAAGCTTCTGGAGCCGTAACCGCTAGATCGAAACTGATTTCTGCCGAAATATCCACCCGTGGAACTTGAACGGCTGCTATTAAAACTGGAATTCCTGCTACCGAAACCTGGAGTTCTCGATTTGCGGAGCCGATCAGGAGAGGTGGTTGAAGAGCGTGCCCTGGTGGAACTGTTTTTCGAAAGGGAATTGCCGGATTTGCTTCGACCGAAGCCGCCTGAGCGGACCTTGCTTCTGTTTTGTGTCTGAAACTGTTTTTGTGTGGCGGTTGGTTTTCTAAGGGAACGGTTGATGCCCTTGCCGGCCGTCTTCCCCTGGTTTGGATTGGTGATCGATTTGTTGGATGTTTTCTGATAGCTGTTTGTCCCGCGGTTGACTCCTGCAGTATTATAACTGCTTATCCGGCTGGAATACATGCCCATCGGCATAATCGGAAAGAAGGAATAATAAGCCGGATAAAATCCGAAGGCCCAAGGCGAGAAGAACAGGGGCCGAGGCATAAAATAGCTGTTGTAGACCGGCTGGTTCCCACTGGCTGTGCTCTTGGCTTCAGAAGGATCTCTTTTGACCGGTGCCCAGTCGTTAAATATCTGGTTTTCGCCGTAGACCTGTTCATTTCCTACAACCTGAATCTCAGCCCTGTCACCGTTTTTTTCGACCGTCACCGCGGCGATTTCCTGCTCTTGATCCTTTTGAGGTTGAACGGTCAGTGAATAGCCTATTTTGTTCTCGGTATCGCCGAACTCCTTGATAAAGATATAATCCACCTTTTCATCAAGGTTTAAATCCAGATTATTGATACTGTCTTTTTCGTTGAGTCTTCGCTCCAGTTCCTGGCCTGAGCGGACTTCCTTGGTCAGCGCGGTTAAAGCCACCAGGCTAAGTCCTTCAGAGGCTTCCTCCGGGGGCTGCTCATTAAAAGACTCTTCGATTTGATAATTATCCGCCGTAGCGTCTTCTTTTGAGACCCAGTTATAGACCGCAAGTAAGCCGTTAAAGGCCAGGATGACGATCAGGGCGAACTTAATTGATTTCATCGTTAGCTTAATATAAGATTTATTAAGAAATTCTTAAATATTTTTCCCCTTTTGACAACCAGCGATAATCGATTTGGTCAGTTCATAACTCAATAAAGAGGCTTCTGGTCATTATTTATCTTACAAAAACCCTTACCGTCAATCACTGGTTTGACAAGCTCTCCAAGTCAACTCAAAATCAACCGGATATTAAAGACATAAAGATTATACTATGAATCACCGGAGGATTTCACTTCCTTATCCTCTTCGAGATGATATTCGATCAGGATAGATTGAATCTTGTTCCGATTCATTTTTAAAACCTTGAAATGATGGGGCGGAATCTTTACCTTGTCGTCGGGTTTGGGTATCCGGTTCAGATTGGACATGATGAGTCCCTGCAGTGTCTCGTAATCGCCATCGATCTTGATTTCTCCTTTGATGGTCTTGTTGACCGTGACGATATCCATCGCCTCGTTGATGATCCATTTATTTTCCCCCGCACTCTCGATAATGGCAATATCTTTTTCATCAAAAATCTCCCCCACCAATTCCTCCAAAATATCCTCCAGGGTAACGATCCCCGCCATACCGCCAAACTCGTCCACAATCACGGCAATATGGGACTGCTCCTGTTTAAAACGCTCCAGAAGGATCGATAAGGTTTGGGTCTCGTAAACGAAAATCGGTTTTTGAGCCAGTTCCTTCAACCGAACATCTTTTTCCCCTTCCAGGAACTCCCGAAAGATGGTTTTGATGTTGACAATCCCCGTGATGTTATCGATGGATTCCTTGAAAACCGGGATTCTTGAAAACTGCTTGAGCATGATATCTTTTTTGACCTCGTCGATCGTCAACTCCTCGTTAAGCGCGAAAACTTCTGTGCGGGGAGTCATGATGGGATAAACTTCCCTCTCATCAAACAAAAACACGTTTTGAATCAGGTTTTGTTCCATCTTGTTGATAACGCCGAGTTTCTCTCCTCTGGAAACCACATTGATAACGGTTTTTTCTGAAATGATATATCTTTCGAAGCGTTTGCCTTTAAAAATCCAACTGACCATTCCACTGATCAGCTCGATAAAATAGGCCGGCGGCGTAAAAACCAGGGTTAAAAAAAAGATCAGTGGCGAGACAAAAAGGCTGATTTTGCGGTTATGACCCAGAGCGATATTCTTGGGGGTAATTTCTCCGAAGATTAAAATGACCAAGACCAAAACAATGGCTGAAACTGTCACACCGAGTTCCTCGGTCATCCCGAAGCGAGGCGCGTATTGAATGGCTAAAGCCGTGTTTAAGGCACTCGCGGCGATATTGACTAGGTTATTGCCGATCAAGATGGTGCTTAGGAGCCGCTCTTTCTTTTCCAAAAGACGTAAGAGGATCTTGCGGTTTTTGCTGGTGGAATGTTCAATCTCGATCAGGTCGATTTCGCTCAGGGAGATAAAAGCACTTTCGATCCCCGAAAAAAAGGCCGAAAGCAAAATCAATAATACCAGGATAAGAATACCTGCAATCAATGACGACCCCTCAAAAATATTATGTGAAAAATAATACCGACCAAAGGTCTATGTTTTCTTTTTATTTCCCTTAACATCCGGCTCGGGTTCCTCAGGTGGTTTGTAAATTAAAATTCTCTGACAATTAGGACAAACACCTCCAGCGTTGCGGATAATGTCGTTAAACACCTGTGGCCGAATGGTCATCGCACACCCCAGGCAGTTGCCCGAATTGATCTCAACTGCCGCAGGAATAATATTTCTCCTGATCAATTTGTTGTATTGAGACCTGATATCTTCATTAAGTTTCGCTAACAGCTCGTCCCTGGCTTTTAAAGTCGTCTCAAGCTCCTCGGTCAGACCCTTTTCCTTTTCCGAAATTTCATTATGCTCGTTGGTGATTTTTTCTAGCTTTTTTTCGTGATCTTTCGACGCGTTTGAAAGTTCTTCTTCGAGAGGTTCTTTTTTTTCCTCCAGATCCAAAATCTGATCCTCGACCCTCTTTACCGTTTTCTTGGCTGCGTCGATTTCCTTTTGTAGAGCCGCAAACTCCTTTTGGTTTTTTACTGCCAACATTCTCTGGTTGGATTTTTCGATTTTTTCATTTTCCACCATGATCAATATTTCTCTTTCCCTGACCTGAGTCGAAATATCCGAAACGCTGTTTCTTAAATTACCGAGTTCCTTTTCAAGTGAAGCTAGGTATTGTTTTAACCGCTTTTTTTTCTCAGGGATAACTTCCAGTTTCTTACGGTGGTTTTGAATCAGACGATCCTGGTTGGATAATTTCAAAACCGTCTTTACTGAGTCTGACATTCTCTTCTCCTGACTAATGGCTTATCTGCCTATGATGCAAGCCGCATCAAAAAAAAACGCCAAACACTCCTTTATGGATGCTTGGCGTTTTTTACATTCTTTCGGAATGGCTATTGTAATAGGTGTATGTTTTTTTTTCTGATTCATCCTTATTTCCAAACTCCTTATGGTGGGCCCACCTGGACTCGAACCAGGGACCGTCCGGTTATGAGCCGGATGCTCTAACCAACTGAGCTATAGGCCCGTAAAAGATTAAATTAGAACAGAGTAGGAAATCGGTCAAGAACTCTGGACAATTTGGATTGATCTTTTCGGTTTGATTTATCTATGATATTGCTATAATTTAATCTTAGAGGGCATTCAGAACAAGCAAGCTGGAGAAATCTATACCCTGCCAGACAAGCAAATCAATCACCATTATAATAACAGGAGTGCGTATGCATGGCGAAGAGTTGATCATTGAGATGGTTTATGGCCGCGAAATCATGGATTCCAGAGGAAACCCGACCGTGGAGGTCGACGTGGTACTGACCAATGGCGCGATGGGCAGGGCGGCGGTTCCTTCCGGCGCTTCTACGGGAGCCCATGAGGCGGTCGAGTTGCGCGATCATGATAAAGAGCGATACCTGGGTAAGGGAGTCTTAACAGCTGTTGAAAACGTCAACGAAATCATCGCACCTGAAGTTGAGGGATTGCTGGTGACAGAACAAATCGAGATTGACCGCCTGATGATCGAGTTGGATCAGACCGAAAACAAGTCTAAGCTGGGAGCCAACGCTATTTTGGGGGTATCGCTTGCCTGCGCCAAAGCCGCGGCTGAGGGCTTGGGACTGCCTTTGTACCGCTACTTGGGTGGTGTCAATGCCAAGCAAATCCCCGTGCCGATGATGAATATCCTCAATGGCGGCTCTCACGCTGATAATAACGTGGATATACAGGAATTCATGATCATGCCGGTTGGGGCAGAAAATTTTTCAGAAGCCCTCAGGATGGGCTCGGAGGTTTTTCATAACTTAAAGACAGTCCTTAAAGATAAAGGACTTAACACCGCCGTTGGTGACGAGGGCGGTTTCGCTCCCAACCTCGCCTCGAACGAGGAAGCTCTGCAAGTGATTATTAAGGCGACCGAAAAGGCCGGATACATTCCCGGTGATGACATAAAAATCGCTCTGGACGCTGCGGCGAGCGAGTTCTACGAAAAGGGAATCTATGTGCTTGGAGCGGAAAAAAATCCAAATAAAACCGCGGAGGAACTGATCGAGTATTATGAGGGGTTGGTCAAACGCTATCCGATTATCAGTATAGAGGACGGTCTGCATGAGGATGACTGGGATGGCTGGAAAATAATGACCGATCGATTTAAAAACAAAATTCAGATCATGGGTGATGATCTCTTTGTGACCAACCCCAAAAGACTTCAAAGGGGCATCAAAGAAGGTATCGCCAATTCGATTTTGGTTAAGGTCAACCAAATCGGAACGCTAAGCGAAACCCTTGACACCATTGAAATGGCGAAAAAAGCGGGCTATACTTGCGTCATCTCGCATCGCTCAGGGGAAACGGAAGATAATACGATCGCTGATATCGCGGTCGCGACAAACGCAGGCCAGATCAAGACCGGTTCTCTCTGCCGATCAGACAGGATCGCCAAGTACAATCAACTTTTAAGAATAGAGGAAGACTTATGCGATTTGGCTGTTTTCCCTGGAATCGCCGCTTTTTATAATCTTGGGTTTTAGGACGGGCAATTTTTTACTTTTCATTAATGGCAAAAAAAATAAAATTCAACGATAAAAAGGTCATTCAAGGGCTGATTTTATTTTGCAGCCTGATCGTGATCACCCTCTCCTTAATCGGAGACAAGGGGTTTTTTCAGCATGAAAAGCTTCAAAACCAGCAGGCGGAACTCCTAAAAGACATCAAAGCATTAAAGGTTGAAAAATCCCTATGGGAACAAAAAGTATCCTCTTTAAAAAAAGACAACCAACTTTATGAAACCCTTGCCAGAGAAAAGCTTGGGCTGACTCGGAACGACGAGACCCTGCTTAAGTTCGAGCCGGTAAAAGTAAAAGAGGATTAATAAACAACCGTTTATAAAATGGCCCAACCCAAAAAGGGGGTGAAAAAATCCACCCTTCAAAACCGCCTTTTAGTCATCGACGACGATTCATTCGTCAGGGATCTTTTCTATAGAACCCTCAATGCGGAAGGCTATGAAGTATTCGTCGCCGCAGACGGTGAAGAAGGTCTTATTCAGGTGGAGCTCAGGAAACCCCATGTGATTATTTTGGATCTCAAGATGCCCAATATGGATGGGATTCGCTTTTTGGAAATGCTCAAACCCCAGGCCGTATCTCCCTATTCAATCATTGTGGTAACGGGTCTTGCGACAGAGGAGATGATCCGAAAATGCTACGAACACAACATCCACGCTTTCCTTCGAAAACCAGTTAACATACATGAAATCAAGGGTATAGTCAAAAGAACCTTTGAGTTGATCCGTTTTTCCAACCAGATTAAAGAAGAATACGACCAAAAGATCAGGGCTTACGAGCTTTTAAAATTGACCTTTAATAATATTGTCGAGGGCTGTATTTCTCTAAATTCCAACTACATGGTCGAAATGATATCCGAGAAAGCCTGCGGTATATTGGGTGTAAAGGAGTCAGCCGCTATCGGGAAACCGATTTCAAGTATTGTCGGCAGTTTTTTTGCTGGTCCCAAAAGTCCACTTTTTGAGATGATTTCCCAAAAAAAAAACGTCAGGGACCTCAAAACCCTTTTTTTAGACAACTCGGGCAAACAAATCCCAGTCAACGCCTCCATTATGGAAATGAAGGGTCAGGCCAGCAGAGACAAATGGCTTTTAATCTTTCATGATCTAAGAGAAGAGGAAAAAAGACTAAACCAGAAATCCGGCGGTATTTTTTTTGGCTCCATGGTCAGCACAGACCCTGAAATGAAAAAAATATTTCAGTTGATCGAGCAAGTCGCCCCCAGCAACGCCAACATCATCATCGAAGGTGACAGTGGCACCGGAAAAGAACTCGCCGCCATGGAAATCCACCAGCGCAGTACCCGGGTCCACGGCCCTTTTCATGCCGTCAACTGCGCTGCCATCACGCCGAATCTATTGGAAAGTGAATTTTTCGGTCATGAAAAGGGCGCTTTCACCGGAGCGAATTTGAAGAAGGTCGGCCGCTTTGAAATGGCTAACAACGGCACCTTGTTTCTAGACGAAGTCAGCGAAATTCTTCCGGAGTTACAAGGAAAACTTCTGCGCGCGATTCAAGAACAGACCTTTGAACGGGTCGGCGGGACAAAAACCATCAAAGTCAATGTCCGCATCATCGCCGCGACCAACAAAAAACTAAAGGAACTGGTCACCAAGGGACTTTTCAGGGAAGATCTCTACTACCGCCTACATGTGATCAGATTGATACTACCACCGCTGTCCAAGAGACAACACGACATTCCTTTACTCGTCAGCCGCTTTATCGACGAGTTCAATCAAAACGAAAACCGGACGGTTCAAGGGATTTCCTCAGGCGCTTTAAAATGCCTGATGCTTTATGACTGGCCGGGCAATATCCGCGAATTGCGCCACGCAATCGAGTACGCCTTTGCCGTTAGCAAAGGAAATATCTTAAAAACGGTCCATCTGCAAGACGAGATCAAGCTCAACAAATTAAAGGGAAAACAAAAAGATCTGCCTCTTATCAATGAAAAAACAAGAATCATCAAAGCTTTGCAGGATACCAACTACCATAGACAGAAAGCCGCCGCCCTTTTGGGTATGCACCGCTCCACTTTTTACAGAAAACTTAACAAGCACGGACTATTCAACCTGGACTAATTACAACTTTTTGATGTTATATCCTCAGGAACAATTAACCAATTTTAATAAAAAAAACAGGCAGGTGGATCTTCTGCGGAGGGATAGTCTCTTAAAAAGAAGACCGAGTGATTAAACTTGATGCTTTTTGCGGGACGAGAAAAAGGAGGACACGAGAAATCCCAAAAAAAATCCGTGTGCCTCCTTCTGAAAGAAATATTATTAAAGTACCTTAACGTTTACCGCAGAAGGACCCTTTTGGCCTTCTTCGATTTCGAAGGTAACCTTGTCGCCCTCATTAAGGGTTTTAAAGCCGGCTGAATTGATGCCTGAATGATGAACGAAAACGTCTGCTCCGTTCTCCTGCTCGATAAAGCCATAACCTTTCTTCTCGTTAAACCACGTTCATATACAA
>JAOUME010000251.1 GCA_029881655.1 Deltaproteobacteria bacterium
TGTTTCGATGTGAGCCGCCATTTCCTCAGGTGTCAACTTAAAGACGGTCTTCCCGTCTTCTGACTGAGGCAACCCGGCGTTGGGAATAATCGAGATGGGCAATTTCGAATAACGGGAGATTTTTTTCACCGTCGGCAGCATCAAATCCGGTCCGATACTGCAATTGATCCCGAAAACATCGATGCCGATATCCTGAATCGTGACCATCGCGGCGTGAATATCGGTATTAAAGATCTGCATCTTGGTGAACTTATCCACCGTGACCTGAGCTATGATGGCGACCTGCCTGTTTTTCTCTCTCATCGCCCTTTTGGCTCCTATCACCGCGGCCTTAAGTTCCAAGATGTCCTGTTGGGTCTCAAACAAAAGAACATCCACCCCTCCGTCGATAAGACCTGATACCTGACAGTAAAAGTTTTCCACGATTTGCTCAAAAGTAGCCTTCCTTAAATCGGCGTGAGTGCTGGATAGCACCCAGTTCGACGGTCCGATAGAACCCAAGACGAATAAGGGTCTTTGATCGTACTCTTTTGATGCTTTATACTCATCGAGCGCCTGCTTGGCGATTTCAACCGCCTGACGGTTTAGTCTCAGGGTCAATTCCTCTATTGAGAGTTCCCTTAAGTCCGCTTTGTCTGGCTGTTCCGGGAAACCAGCCGGGTTTAGTTTATTAAAATCGAACTCCTGCAGTCTTAAGGGTGACGCTCCGAACGTGTTGGTTTCTACGGCATTGGCTCCGGCCTTAAAGTACTCCAGGTGAATTTCTTTAACGACATCCGGACAGGAAAATACAAGAATATCCGAAAGCATCTGGAAATCTTCTCCTCCATAGGATTTGGCGTTTAAATCATAATTCTGGACCATCGTTCCCATCGCTCCATCGATCACGATGATCTGTTCGCTTAAGATTTGGTTAAATTCTTCTGGGGTCATAGACATTTTCCCTGGTTTGTTAATTCAGATAGCCCGCAAATCAGATCGTTGATCAATTAGCCGGGATTGCCGTCGATGCGGGGTAAAAAGTAAATCGGAAAATATTTTATCCCCCAAACGATAAAACAGACAAGCCATAAAACTCCTGACAGCCCTATATAGCTTTCCCACAAAGGATCGTAAATTCTTAACAACTCACCGCCGACCCTAATAAACGCCGTCAGTTGTAACAGCAGAAACAATAAATCTTCAAATTTCCCGGTCGTCAAGGGTCTCCCCGAGTGACCGAGTGACACCCTGGTCGCCATACCAAAAACCAGAGAGCTAATACAACCCACCAAAAGGGCATGCGTCGAGGCCAGTTCCAAAGGATAGCTTTGGATTCCGGTAAAAAACGCATCAAGTGAAAAAAGAGCGAATAAAAGACTGGAAATCGGCAGCCAGGCCAGGGAAATATAAAGATACTTCAAAAGCCATACTTTTTTCTTCCTGAAAAAATCCCAGTAATAAAACTGAACCAGACAACCCGTTAAAAGCCCCAACTCGGAAACGAAATAAAATTCTTTTAGACCAAGCACAAACAAGATCGTTTTAAGCAGACAGGCCAAAAGCCACAGACGCAAAACCCACTTGACTCTCCTGACCTGGTAGCCTTCCAGGACCACGGACGTAAAAAAAGGGACCATCCGGTAGGCGATAGACAGGACTAACAGAGGTAGAAAAAAATAAACGCCAATTCCAGTCGCCAATCGGTAATAAACCGCTTCGTCTAAAACCAGATAAACCGTAAAGAACAAAGTCCCCGCCGATGCCGAAGCAAACGCGACCCAAGTATACCAGACCTGCGTTTTATCTGGATGCTGGCTGTTGAGCAAAACCTTTAACAAGATGATCGTCGCCGTACTAAAACTGAGATAAACCAGCCCCGACCCTATGGCAGGTATCCAGCCTCCAAGCCACAAGCCGGCTGAATAGATTAAAAATCCCGCTAAATTTAATAAAAAAAGAACCTTGAAGCTGATGGGCCTTATATCCTGGGTGCTCAACCAGCGGGGAAAAACAGTGAGCGCAAAACCCAGTACGAATTGAGAAAGCGCGCCATAGACCATCAACATTACATGAGCGTGGATCGGTGGGTGGGAAAGCTGGTAGAGTTCCCCAAAATATCTCTCATACAAATAATGCGTCCACCACAGCATGGGAAGCACCAGGAGAACAGTTCCCAGAGCAAAAAACATCCTGTGCGGCATCGCCGAAAAAACCTGCCAAAGGGTTTTTTTCCCCATTTGCCTTACAACCTCATTTTACAAACAATAGTTAGATTACATATGGTGTTAACAGTCGTTATATAACAGCGACAACACTCTTTTAATAAGGAAAAATCTCTATTTGAAACAGTTGGCTATTTTTTCTTGAAGCTCGACATAATTTTTTGAGACGGGAAACTGGGGGTACTGAGAGCTGATGTTTTCGGGAGGACAAAAGAAAAAACCATGATCGGCTTCTTTCAGCATACTCACGTCGTTAAAGGAATCACCAGCGGCGATGGTTTCAAAATTTAATTCCTTAAAAGCTTTAACTGCCTTTTTCTTAGCATCGGGTATTCGGAGCTTGTAATTGACGATCTGGAAATGACTGTCAATGACCAAAGAGTGGCAAAAAAGAGCTGGCATCTTCAGCTTTCTCATCAGCGGTTTGGCGAATTCCTCAAACGTGTCCGATAAAATAACGACCTGGGAATTCTCTCTTAGCCAGTCCAGAAAATTAACCGCGCCCTCCATCGGTTCCAAGGTCGCGATCACTTCTTGAATATCTTTTAAAGTCAGCTGATGTTCCTTGATGATCTTCATTCTCTTCATCATCAACTCATCGTAATCGGGAATATCCCGGGTGGTCAGCTTCAATTCATCAATACCGGTTTTTTCCGCGACATTGATCCAGATTTCAGGGACCAAAACCCCTTCCAGATCCAGGCAGGTTATTCTCATGAACTCCTCATTTTTTTTCCAATTTTCAACCATTTAG
>JAOUME010000252.1 GCA_029881655.1 Deltaproteobacteria bacterium
CGGAGAACTGAACAGTGCGAGCGTCAAAGGAGAATGGAACACCGATGGCGGAATCGATCTCACAGTGGACGGGAAAGGCCCGAATTTTATCACCGTTGTCAACGAAACCGTAACCTTAAGCCCTCAATAAACCATGAGCAAAGATACCTTTAACGCGATCGTCACGGTCCTTCCTTTGGGAAGGCTCGTCAACATCCATGATCTGGCGGCCAATATCGACGACCTCTTCGAAGTCGTCAACGGAGTCAAGTACCTCAAAGACGGAGGATGCAGGGGAGAATTCAAAACCAGGCATAAGTTTTTAAACGCCCTTTTCCCTTTGGCCGCCCTCGGTGGAAGCTGGCAGGAAATGGAGGATGTCGAAGGATTGATTATCGAAGTGCCAGACAAAAAGCAAGGGGAATTGCCCTACCTGATCATGATGACGGATGTCGCGATACATATTCCCAAAGAGTTGATTCAAGGCAATGTCAAGGGAGGAGGAGGGGACAGTCCCGAGAACCTGAAATTCACTTTCGATGTCAAGGGCCAGGTCGTCTACGGTATCGGAGTTGAAATTTTACCGATTTTCGCGAAAAGAAACCAGGCGGGAATCGATTAACCAGAGGAGGCAAAAG
Organism: Deltaproteobacteria bacterium; assembly: GCA_029881655.1. Taxonomy (GTDB): domain Bacteria; phylum SAR324; class SAR324; order XYD2-FULL-50-16; family XYD2-FULL-50-16; genus JAOUME01. The sequence goes on from JAOUME010000252.1 coordinate 618, forward strand.
TGAAGAAGGGAGATAATAAGAAACCAGATACGACCATCGATAAAGCCAGGAAGATGCTTTCAAAAAAAAGCGTTACCCTGGAAATTGGAGGAATCGATTTTCGTTTTTCAGCGGCAAGCAAGACGATATTCAAACTCGCAATTGAGCTTGAAGAAACGATGAGAGACGACGATAAGTTTTATGTTTTCGTCACCAACACTCTGCTTGATCTCATCGATGAAGAACAGGAGCTTGGTTTTAGTGAACTGATCAACGATCCGGAAAACCCGACTCTCAGGCTTCAAATTTTTACGACTGTGTTTCCCAAATTATCCGGCAACAAGGTTAAGCTGGGAAAGCTCAAGAGCGAGCTAAAAACTTAAGCTCGCTCCAAAAAGCGATCGCTTTGGCCACCCATTACGGCCTATACGATCCCAAAACCGAGGACATTGAAGCTCTTAGTGACGCTCTGCCAAAAGCCATCTTCATGCACGAGGAGCAAAAGAATCAATTAATCACCGCCTTTTTGGAAGCGGCGGCAATTATCTTTGGTAAATGATGAGCCAAACCAACAGCAAACTTTCCATAAAGATCGGGGCGGATCTCGCGCCTTACAAGAAAAAGCTCGCCAAGCTTAGAAATATGACCGAGAAGACCTTCGGTAAGCTTAAGAAGTCTTCAATGGATATCGGGCTTGGAATAGCCAGTATCACCGCGGCGGGTTTCGGTGGAAAGGTTTTCATCGATAAGATCGCTGAGACTTCCGCTTCCATCGGCAAGTTAAAACGAGCCTTAGGTGATACGGGAGGAAGTTTCGATTCCGTCCAAAAATCTGTGGAAAAGCTCAACGCGGATCTGGGACTCCAAAATCTGGATGAAGCTTCCAACCGCCTGAAAAAAGCGCACCGCCTGACCAAACTCCAGGGCCTTGAACTGCGACAATTGGCAAAGAACACGGGTCTGATCAATCAGGAATTCGAGAACATCAGCGAGGAACAGGCTCTGAAAGCACAAGGGGCTATTTTGCAAAACTTCACCAAGGACGTCGGTCTGGCTGGAGACGCCTTAGTTTATCTCGCGGGAAAGGGCGGGGATCTCAAAGACGAACTCGCCGACAGCCTGCATGAATATTCCGTCCAGTTCAAGGAAGCGGGGTTTGGCCTCAGTCAGACTCTGGGAGTTTTGGAGATGGGGCTTGAAAAGGGATTCAGCATTGATAAGGTGGCGGACGCGTTCAAGGAAGGCAGACTGAAGCTGATGGGAGGCGATAAATCCGCCGTGGATGCCTTGGACGTTCTGGGCCTTGGTGATCTGACCAAACAAATCAACGAGGGCAAACTTACCGCCGCGGACGCCATGTCCCGGATTTTCGAAGGACTCAAAGATAAAAACGCGGCTCAACAATTCAAGATCGGCAAGGATATTTTCGGAACTCAGTGGGAAGACGCGGGAACCGAAGCCATGATTTCGGCGTTAAAAGGGATGAATTCCAATCCAAAAATCACGGGAGCGGCAAAAGGGCTGGAAGACAAGATCGCATCCGGATTTTCGTTTAAATGGAAGAAGGGGCTTAGCGAGGCGCAAAACGCAACGCAACGGCTTTTTATGTCGATTATTCCCGTAATGCTTCCGGTCGTGGAAATGTTCGAAACAGGGGCCAGCAAGTTATCCGAATGGTCATCCACCTATTCAAACCTGGCGAAACTGACAGCCTTGGCGGTCCCCGCTCTTTTAGGGCTGGCTGGTGCTTTTGGCGTGCTCAAGATCGGAATCGGCATGGTCTCGGGAGCCTTTACCTTGCTGACAAGCCCGATCGGACTGGGACTCGGACTGATCGTTGGTTTAAGTTACGGACTCTATAAACTGGAGGAAAAAACAGGCGCGCTTTCCAAAGCATGGGAGGGTTTTTCTGAAGTCATGGGACCTATCTGGGATAGTCTTAAGAATCTGGGTGGAGAAGCCCTGTCTATCGTTTGGGAGACGCTTAAAGATCTGGGGTCCGCGATTGGCGATCTTTTCGGCATGACAAAAGGCGACAAAGGAGATGGATGGGTGACTTTTGGCAAAGTCATCGCCAAGGGAGTCGATATTATGCTGTTGCCTTTAAAAAACCTCTTTCACGCCATCAAGACGATCAAATCGGCTTTTGAAGGATGGGACAGTTTCAAGGCCTCGCTTGGAGATTGGGGGTCTGATCTGGCGGACACCTTCGGAATCAATCTTAGCGGTGAGAATCCAGTCCCCGAAGCGACGGCGAATTTCAGCGGTCAGGGAGTTCCCCTCCCCACGGCAGGGACACCAAAACAGGCCCCTGTCAACCAAGGGACGGTTTACAACATCGGCAACGTCGTC
>JAOUME010000253.1 GCA_029881655.1 Deltaproteobacteria bacterium
CGCGATTGTAATAGATTATATTGAACAACATTACGATGTAAGAATAATTGACCATATCGATGTCATTTCTGGTACGTCTGCGGGTGGCATAATAGCTCTTGGCTTAGCGGCAGGACGCCGCCCCAGAGAGATTGTTGATTTTTTATTAGAACATGGTCCATTAATCTTCCCGCCAAATCCATTGACTAGAATCCTCCGCACTCTTTGGTCTGTATGCTTCTCGATGTACGGTAATTCGGAACTTGAAAAGGCTTGTAAAACTTTTTTCGGGGAAGATTTAACTATTGAAGACATTGCAGACCGTCTGAAAGGGACAGGGAACAAACTTTGTGTATGTATACCCTCTGTAAACTACCTAACTGGTAAAGCGAAAGTATTTAAAACACCTCACCACAAAAATCTGCATTTAGACAAAGATTATTTTGTGTGGCAAGTTGCTTTAGCAACAGCGGCTGCACCCTACTATCTCCCTGTAGCTAAAATAACCAAAGGAAACGTAAACGAATATTATGTAGATGGTGGATTATGGGGGAATAATCCTTCCGTTGTAGCGCTAACCGAAGCTCTGACATACTCCGCCGGAGATAACACTCCTAGCTCCTTTGATCTATTGTCTATAGGTAATATCCCAGACGGCCTTGGCAAAACGCCTCATATTTTAAGGAGAGGCTTATCTCTCTGGAATAAGAATCTTGTTTTATTGCCCTTAGGGTGCCAATCAGAAGCGACTCACAACATGATTAAATTATTGTTCGAAAAAAACCGTTGGAACTACATTCGCATTGAGCACTCCAATTTTAATGTTCCTAATGTAGGTTTTGACAAGACAAATAAAAAGAGCTTGAACTTACTACATCAACTTGCAAAAGATGACATATCAAAATTTACAAGCACTGGTAGCCTAGGTGATAATAAACTAAGAACTTTTTTCAATATCGGGAGATAGAAAATGGCAAATTGTCACAAAAACTTCTTTACAGCTACAGATTCTTATCATTCGAAGGTCACTCTAGATGGCACAAAAAAAGAGTCATTGAAAACGAGCAGAAATAAATTGCGAGCACATTTAAAGAAAGAATTTTCAGAAAAAAATCGTCCTTCAATTAAGTTTCAAATGCAGGGCTCATTTGCTATGAAAACAACTGTAAACCCATTGAACGGTGATTATGACATTGATGACGGCTTATACTTCAAGCCTCAGTTGGAGGAGCGCCCAACCCCAGAAACAGTACACCGATGGGTTACAGATGCTGCTGCCAGCTATCCAACTGTAGATCCGCCAGTTGATAAAAACAAATGTGTTCGTGTCCCTTTTAAAGCTGGGTACCACATAGATATTCCAATTTACGATTTGGTAAAGGAAGATGACGATAATGCCCTACCATACCTTGCTGTAAAAGGAGACGGTTGGATATTTAGTGACCCCAAGAAGCTTACTGGATGGTTTGACGATGAAGTTAGTAAACATAATAATAACGGACAACTTCGAAGAGTTGTTAGATATCTAAAAGCATGGGCTGATTTTGAGAATCAATCTTCACGTTCTAAAATTCCTTGTGGCTTAATATTAACTATTCTAGCAGCTGAAGAATTCCAAGACGATTATGGCGATAATGATGATGAGGCCTTTGGTAATACGGCTTCTGTGATTCGTGAAAGATTACTTGATGATGATTCTATTTCAAACCCTGTAGATGAAGATGAAAACTTAAGAGATAGAATATCGGATGCACAATTTAATAATTTTATGGAAAGACTAAGAGTACTTGTTGAATCGGCAGATACAGCAATTGATCATCAGAGCGAAGAAGAGGCAGCAAAAGAGTGGAAGAAAAGACTTGGAGATAGGTTCCCAGTCTATGAAGATGAAGACTCAACAAAAGCGAAGACTTTTGGTGCAGTGACTGTAGGTAATGCTATAAAGGTAAATACTGGTAGTGCAACCTGATATTACGCAAATAAAGGCTTCTGCCGTTAAAACAGTTAAAGATCATTTTGCTTCTCATCCGGAAGGCTGTTTTCGTTTATTGGAAGAGTTTGAAATACCGGATCAAGGGAAACTGGTTAACCCTCCAAACATTATTGGATGGGAAACCCAAATAGCCTATGAGGGGTCTTGGATAAATATTATCGTAACCTTGACCTCTCACTTTCCATTTCGGTTACCAAGAGTTTATTTTGTTAACCCGCCTCGACAAATTCCTCATATGACCCCTTCTCGTGGCAATCATATTTGTATTGCTGAGCGGTATTCGACATTTTTAGATATTTCTTACCCTAGCAAACTTGTATTTGAGTCTATTGATAGAGGAGCGAAGATAATAGTAGATGGCCTAGACCGTATTAACGAAGACCAATTCGATTTTGAATTTCAACGTTATTGGCTCCTTGGTATGAGTGAAGAGAGATATTTGTCAGTTATCTCTCCTGGATTAAATGCACAATTGGTTTGTTTCAACACATTTACTCCGCCGTTAGCAGGGATTTCAGTATTGGTTTCAGAAGATCTACCCGGGAAAGCCACAACTTGGCTCAAGAACCTTAAACGTAAAATTACTAATGTAACAAAAGGGATTTATCTGCCAACCACAACCCCATTGAGACCTCCCTTCCCACAAAAAAACCATCAAGCATATAAGTATTTCAAAGCAGCACTCAGCACCAAAAACTTTGATGAATTTAATAGATTTATTAGTTCAACATGGCAGCGTAATCTCCCTGTAATTTTCTCTTTCAAGAGCGAATCACAAGAAGTTTATGGAGGGATAATATTAAAAAGACAGAAGTTGGCAGGGGCAAATAAATCAATTTGTAAAGGCTTCAGGAACAGTAAGATTCCCGCTAAAATCCAAATGCTATTCTGTTTTGGGAGCTATGATATTCAAAAAACAAACGTGTGTCGGATTGATAGTGATCGCATTCAATCTAGAGTTGGCAATGA
>JAOUME010000089.1 GCA_029881655.1 Deltaproteobacteria bacterium
GCCCCAACCCATCAGGCCTCCACCAATCAACGCCAGCGCAAACCTTTTGCCCTTTGAGATTCTTTCTCCCTTATCCACGGATTTTTTGAACCGCCCAGCCGTAAGAGAGCCGAAAAGTCCCCCCAGAAACACGCCAATCAATTGAAAAGTCAGCCAGTCCGACAAAACAACTTTACCCTCTTGATAATAACGCGCGAAATAATTCAAGTTCGATGTATGCTCAGGCGCGATTAGGTTCATTCCGGCCGCGGCAAACCTCGCGGCAGCCCCCGATCCGCCGAGACCTCTTCCTGCGATATAATAGGCGCTGAGCAATATGATTCCCAAACCAATCCCGGCCACGAGATTAGACCAATAGACGGGTTTTTTTTCCGTGTCTGATGCCATCGTTTTTCCTTTGGCGATGTTAATAAAAAGTTGAAAAACTCTGCCCCGCGTTAACGATGATAAAGCGAAGAGACAGACTGCCGATAATCACGAGCAGAGGTACAAGGGGCGAATAACGGACTTTATTTAATACCTCCAGGGTTTCAAGCAGCAAGGGTATTATCAGTCCGCATAATATAAACAAAACCCAGAACCAGGCCGCGTATGTTCCTGAAATCAAGTAAACCATCGCGTCATGGAAAGCGCCGGCCGAGGTAACCCCGCCGATGATAAAGAGAGTAGCGGCGAACCCTTCAAGGGAGATCAGATACATATCCACCTTCAAAAAGGTTCTTTTATCGCCAGAATTGCAGATAATTAACATCACCGCCGCCGCGGTCGAGATGCCTGATAAAAGAAAAAGAAACCCCAACACCGAACTGTTCCACAGTGGTCTGGCGTAAAAAGTCGATAGCAGAACACCTGTATAGACACCGATTCCGGTACCGATATGAACATTGACGACGGCTATTTTTTGTAAATGCGGTTCCGTGATCTTGATCGTTTTGAGGATAAACGGGTAAAAATTAATATAATCCTTAAAAACTATCAAAGCCTGCATAACCGAGAAAGGATAAAAAATCAAGAGCATCCAGGCTCCCCAAGACATCGGGGAAGTGAAAATGAAAGCGGTATAAAACCGCCAGAAATGAATTTTGAACTCCAGATCCAGCAGCAAAAACAACATGCCTATGCTTAAGATTACCGGTGATAATAATGTCGCCCACCGGACAGCCTTATTCTCAATCGATTCCTTTTTAAAAAGAATCATTCCTGAACTTAAGATCAGCAGACCCCCGGCCAGACCCCCCAAAAAAAGATACAAGGGTATTTCGTAATGCCAGATGTCCAAATTCGGATAAACATAGGGATTGAGTTTGTTTGATATTATCTCAGTCATAAGATTTACAACTTATTTTAAACCAGCCAGAAAAGTTTGGGTTTAGTGCCGGCATGGACTTTGTCTTTTACGATCTGCCGGCCATTGACCAAGTCTTCGATCGTTGAGCTGTTTTCCATTAAATCCACCAGTTTCAAAGTTTCGGTTGGGCATGCCGTCACGCAGGCAGGCTGCAGTCCCTCTTTGAGCCGATGCTGGCAAAAGGTGCACTTGTCGGCAAATCCGACTGGGTGAATATACCTCGCGTCGTAAGGACAAGCGGCAATGCAGGCCTTGCATCCCGTACAAAGATTACGGTCGACCTGGACCGTGCCGTCACCCGGATAATAGGAGGCTCCGGTAGGACAGTTCGTTACACAGGGTGCGTTTTCACAATGCTGGCATCTCTCGGAGCGGATCAACTGACTGAGGTGGGGGAAAGTCCCCTCAGTTTTCTGTACCACCCAGTCACGGCAAAAACCTTCTGGAACCTGATTCTCCGATTTACAGGCATAGACACAAGCGGAACAGCCGACACACTTCAATGTGTCGATGAACATGGCGTATTTTTTTTTGCGCGCCATCTAGGCCTCTCTCGTGAAGGTGACGAAATTATTGTTCATTCCGGTGCCTCCCATGATCGGATCAACATCCAAATGGCTTATCAGGTCCGCGTCGCTTGCGCCCCGGTTCCGGGCGGTTTTAAGCCTTGGGTCCGTATGGCCGAAACCATGGACCATGAACACGACATCAGGTCTGATTCTCTGGGTCAATCTCACCCTGATCGGAGTTTTGCTTTTTATGTTGTCCTGATTAACCAGATATAGATATTCCCCGTTTTTGAGTTTCATGTCCTGGCCAGCGACGGCATTAACCCATAACTCGTTTTCCGGCATCAGCTCACCCAGGATTCGGTTGTTGGCGGTTCTCCCGAAGGTATGCATCGGCGCTCGTCCAAACAGCAACCGAAAAAACCCCGGCGGATTTTCAGGATGCTGGGTATATTTGGGAACGGGATCAAACCCTTTTTCCCTTAATTTATTTGAGACCAGCTCGATCTTGCCCGAAGGGGTATCAAAACGCATTTTTTCGTTTTGACTTCTGTATAAACCGGAATCCTGATTGACGAAAACACCTTTCTCCTGAAGCTCAACCAGAGAGTGGCCAATTTTTTTAAGCCGACTTTCCAGGTAGGTTTCGATTTTATCAGGGAATAGATCAGGCAATCCCATCTTTTTGGAAAGCATCCGCGCGATCTCAAAACCGGGTTTGCTATCAAACAGTGGTTTGACGGCTGGCTGACGGATGGCCAGATAGGGTTTTTTGTATGCTCTGGCATCCAGATCGTCAAACCTTTCCAAGTAGGTACACTCCGGAAGGACAACATCCGCGTAGCCTGTTATCTCCATAGGCAAGACATCGACGGCCACCACGAACTTCAATTTTCGCAAAGCCTCAATGGTCGATTTTTGATCGCCTAAAGTATGAATCAGGTTGGTGCCGTAGATAAACCAGGCCTTAAAGCTCTCGGGACTATCCGCCAGGGTTCTGTCAACGATCTCGTTGGAGGGGATGCTCCCCGCGAAGGGATAAACGGATTTAAATTTCCTGGATGACTTTTTGGGCTTGGGGAAGTCGTATTTTGGAATCGGGTATGTTTTTTGTGACAACAATCCGCCCTTGGCCCTGTAATTACCAAGCAAGGCATTTAAGATAGCGATCGCCCTTTCTCTTTGGGTATCATCACCATACCAGGTGACATGCCGTCCGGGATGAACAAGCGCCTGGTTCTGATAACGGCCCAGATCCCTGGCGACCTTAACGATCATCTCAACGGGGATACCCGTGATGGCGAATGTCTTTTCTGGGGTGGCGTCCCTGACGGATTTTTTTAGCTCACTCAGGCCAATGGCGTTTTCCGCGATGAAGTCCTCATCGTAAAGTTTTTCCTCGATCAGGATATGAATCCAGGATCGAAGCAGCGCAATATCCGTACCCGCTTTTATCGGTAGCCAAGTCTCGGCCTTACCCGCGGCGGTCGAGAATCTGGGATCAACCGCCACAATCCTGCATCCCTTGGCGATCGCCTGGGAAAATTCCTGTACCTGGGTGTTATGCATGTTCTCCCCAAGATGAGAGCCGATCAGGACCAGGTACTTGCTGTTGGCGATGTCCAAACCCTCTGGGCTGCCGACCCCATGTCCGAAAGTCAGCTTGAAGGCCTCGGTTCTCGGACCGCGGCACTGCCCGTAGGAGGGAGCGGTGAAGGTATCGATGCCATAGGCCGACAAAAGGGTCTTGAAAAAGGACGCGCCAAATCCGTGACTGAACATGGCGACGGACTCGGGTCCGTGTTCTTCCGTGATTTCGCTCAGCCGGGAGGCGATCAGGGTTGTAGCCTCATCCCAAGTGGCTTTATGGAAACTTGATTTCCCGTTCACGTTTTTTCGGATCAGGGGATGTTTAAGACGGTCCGGATCATAAAGCAGACCATGACCGCCCAATCCTCTGGGACAGAGTTTCCCGTTGCTCAAGGGATGATCCTTTTGTCCCGCGATCTTAAAAACCTTGCCATCCTTGACATGCGCGTCAATACCGCAACGCCAGAAACATAGCTCGCAGGTGGTTTTTACGACCTTATCGCTTTTAAGGGAGGTGACTTCACCCTGACGATAAGGCGATAAAACAAACCCGCCTCCCAAGACCGTGCTCCCCGCTAAAAACGCGGATGAGATCGTAAGAAAATCCCGCCTGTTGATAACGCCCATTGCATCCTGCTTTAAAAACGGTCAGTTTAAGCTTTCTAGTTTATAAGTACGGCACTTTATTCAAGCCGATACTCTCCTGATTTGGCAATGGTGATAAGGCTGTTTAAAAACCTGACCTTATCATACCCCTTTTTCTTTAAAATATTATAGGCGATCTCAGCTCTGACACCCGTGGAGCAATGAAGGAGGACATCGCCCGTTTTTGGTATCTTTGAGACATGCTCGTCCAATTCCTCAAGAGGAGCCAGGACAGCGTTTTTTATAGCCCCTTTTTTCTGCTCTTTCGCCGTTCTTACATCCACGATAACCGCCTTGCCGGAGACCTGCAGCGAGGTAAAATCTTCCTCCGAAACGGCGCCGGCTACCAGTTTTTTCTGGTATCGAATTCGAGTGTTTTTTGCGTTGGAGACCGCCCGTTTTTGTTTCTTCCAGAGATCAAAACCCCCATCCAGAACCGCGACCTTATTATATTTCCAGTTCGCCAGCTCTTTGTAGGCGTCTTGAACGTCTTTGCTATGGGTCTGATCGCCATAAAGAATGATGGGCGCTTTTTTATCGGCCAGTGACGGTAAAATCCGTTTGGAATAAGGCTCCCCCTTTTTCTTGCCGCGGACTTTACTGGCGTATTGATTTCCCAGCTTTAAGATATCCCCCGCTGGAATGGAAACCGCGGTTTTTATTTGTTCTTTGGAGCTGATCTCAATAGGCCTTACGTCCAAAATCACCAGGCTTGGATCAAGATTCCCGGATAACCACTCAGCATCAACCACGATCAGATTTTTGGCTTTTTTCCAGGCTGGTATTCCCTCAGTGTAGACTTTAACTTTTTTGTAACCGGATTTTTCAGCAAAACTTGCCGCTTTTGGACTAAGGCCTCAGGTAGGCCCTCCGCAATAAAAAACCAGAAGCCGGTCTTTATCCTTCGGCAGCAAGCTTAGATTCGCTTCCAGTTTTTCAGGAGGAAAGGAGACGGCGCCCAAAAGGTGCCCCTGCTGATAACTCCCTAAAGGCCTCGCGTCATAAAGAGAAAAAACAGAGGTTTTATTATCCAGGAGGCTGGCCAATTTTTTGGTCGAGATGACCTTGTTTTTTGGTAACTCGACCAGGACCCGCTTAATCGACTTTGCCTCTTTGCCCGGATCGAAATCGATCAGGATCACGTCATTGACGATGAATTCCTTTGAGGACTTGGCGTTGATAAATTTGGTCGCTTTTCCGAACTTGACGGTGTTGACTTCCTTGCTTTTTAAATCCATGAACTGGATCGTCTTGGCCTTGTTTGAAATCGACTGGATTTTCCCCTTCTGCTCGGCGGCCTGAAGGCTCATGGTCATCATCAAACTAAACGATATGACCGCCAGTAATCTTATAGATCTGATCAAATACATACCCCCCCCACAAATCAGGTTAAATTGGCGCGCTAATTAAATATCTATATATTTAAACTTTCGCATAACGAATCCCGTTTGTATAGTACAAACCGGACGCGAAATACAAAATTAATTGATCTGTCGCAATATTATTATAGTGTCCGGATTTTGGGTGGTGGTTAAATCCGGTTATTATCATCATAACCGGGCTTAATCGAAAGGACAAGGAAGATAAATCCGATGGGGTGGTGTCTTTTTGATAAGCTAAGGGTTAAAAGGTTTTTTATGGGTGTATTTCTTACAGGCCATTAGTCCTCCTTATGGTTCTTTAGTCAGTCAAAAAATAACTTAAGAGCGACCAATGATAGAGGGTCAGTTCACAAAGCGTATAAAAAAAACAAAGTTGGCAGATAAGAATAATGCGAGTAATTTTGCAGGATTAATAATTTCTTCACTTTTGATGTCACAGTCGATCATAAACTGAACATACACTAAAAATATCAACAACTTCACAGATTTTACTCGTCAATCTGGGATTAGATTGGATTACCTAATAAAACCACGCGCCAAGATCTTGCCTGGATCAGACAATCCGGATGGGATCGGCTTCCTGGCTATGATAATTAACGACCGACCCTGTAAACCGACTCCCCAACCACGCCCTTATCCGCCTTCATTTCCTTGCCTGTCCTTTGAGATTCATGATAAGATAGCGTTGAAGATAAAGACTTGATACGAGCTGGATTAAATTATTGCGACTCCCATTCAGCGATTTGTTTAAATCCCGTCAACTAGCCCAAGATGCGTCGATTCACTCGGCAGTTATTGGTTTTCCTTTTGATGATCCTGTCGATTGGAAAGCTTTACGCATTCGATTGCCGGGGCGTCTTTTACGCCGATAACGATGTCTTCGGCAAAACCGACCGTTTTTACACCAGCGGGCTTATCTACGAGGAGGAATGCGCCGTCCCTAAGGATGAGGTGAGCTCCTGGGATTATAAGGGATACCTTTTGGGTCAGATGATGTTCACCCCTTCGAAGCTCAACCAGGAGATCCCGCGGGAAAACGACCGCCCCTACGCCGATCTTTTTATCGCCGGCATGAGTTTCTACAAGGTTTCCCATAACCGCCGCTCAGGATACCGTTATTATATCGGCAATATCGGCGCCTCCTCGGGAGGCAATACCCAGCAAAAGGGCGCGCACGCTTTTTTTCGGTCCATAAAGCGAATCAGGACCGGTTTTGGTGACGCAGCCGATGATCCCGCGGGTTGGGATCATCAGATCGTCCTTTATGAACCGGTCGTTGGCGTCCGTTACGATTCCCTGACCTATTATCACGACCGGAGAGTGGCGCTCGGCTACAACTTTGAATTTGGAACGGCTTTTATCAACGGCGGTCTGGCCCTTCATTTCCAGCTATACGAAATCGATCACCGTGTGTTTGTGCCCAATGAATATTCCTGGAATATGTACTTTAACTTCAGCGTGAAAGGAATTATTTTCGATGCGACTTTAGAGGGAAGCCGTTATTACCTCAATTCGCAAAACATGGACTTTGCCCTAACCAAAGATCAAATCAATCCACTCATCCGGCGAAACGAAATCGGTTTCAAGTGGAATCTATTTAGATACTCGTCCTTTCATTTAAGCTTTATACGGGAAGACCCGGCCGTGCGCTATATCGAGGACCCCGGTTTAATATCCAAACCTCCCAAGGATTGGATCAATGAGTTAACTTCTTCTCAGCGTTATGGAAGAATGACTTTCGAGCATTATTTCTAAAAGGTGGCTCTTATGAGACGACTTTACTGCTATATTTTGATTCTGCTCCTTCTGCTTTCTGTCGGCTGTAGCCGCAACAACAATAAAGCCAGAGTCTATCAGATACAATACTCACCCAGCGAGAGCCTGGGAGATGGTATCTCCGCCAGCTATCAGGTCGTGCCTCACCATGTTGAGTTTTACGGCTTTGATGTGGTGGCGCAGCTCAGGTATCAGGCGGCCCATCGTTTCAAGGAAACCTACCGGTCTCCAAAACGGATTTACGAATTTGACGGCGTGGATGAAATTATTTCAAATCAAGGTCAGAAAACATCACTGGCATTGCTGGTCAGCCCGTTTGACTTTGGAATTTATGTTAGCCTCGGTCTCCTTAATTTGGGTGAAACGACCAGTGAAATCCATTATAACCATGCCCAAAGAGAGATCGGCGAGAATATTTATGAAGGCAATCTAACCGTCAAAATCAGGCGGAACTCCTGGAAAGGTTACGCGTTGGGGTTCGGTTTCCAGCAGGGAAACGACATCGGCATCCCGTACCTTGGCCCGTTAAATAATTTTACCTGGGGGCTTGGTGGGATGTGGAATCCTAACCAGCAAAGACTAAGTATTGAGGGAGCCGATAAGGATATAAAGGTTAGCCTGACAGATTTTGACCGCTCCCTGGACCCTTGGGACGAGGCGGCTCTTATCAGACAAATCCACCAATATGACCGCGAATACCCGTATATTTTCTTCCTGGCCTTGGGTTTCGCTTTCTGATGCGACTTGGCAGGTATAAAAAGGCTTTGAAAAATCAAGGGAGTGGTGTTAAAATAAAAATATAGTTAAAACCATTCTTATAATACTGCTTTAACCTCGAGAAAACGGAAGGTTCATCAACGTTCAGGCAGGTTTCGATTAAAATATTTATAAAAAAAGAGGAGCGATGGCTACAATTTCAGCAAGTCTTAACAAATTAAAGGAAATAGCTCGCGGACGCATCAAGGATTCGAGGCATCTGGAGGGCGAAAACTCTTTTATCGACAAGGCTATCTTTCAGGCGTTCGAAAAAATAAATGATCTCGGCAAATTCGTCTCCACCGAAAGATTTAAGGCGCAACTCTACAAGCAGCTTATGGACTACCTGCTTGAAGTCATGCCCGCCTATGACTCGGCTTTACCCCTCCTGGGATCAAAGGATGAAGAAAAGATTTTGCTTGCCTATAAGAAACAACGTTTCTTAAGAACGGCGGAACCAGGGGACGTCATTCTGGTCAGAGGCAACCAACGAATCAGCCGTATCATCCAGACCCTGACGACTTCCCCATACAGTCACTCCACCATCTACCGGGGCAACGGAGAGATCATCGAGGTCGAACCCGAAGGCGTTATCGTCAGCCCGATCGATAAATACATTCATCTTGATATCCGCATTTGCCGCGCTTCGATGCTGGACAAGAAGGGCATCGAACAGGTTTCCGAATACATGGAGCTGATGCTGAAAAAACAACCCCGCTACGATATCACTAATATCGAAAAGCTCCTGTTCAAATATCTTTATACGAAAATCCGGCCCGACACCCACGTTTATATCGGGGGCAACACCGCATTCGAGAAATTCTACATCTGCTCGGGCATGATCGCTCATGCCTTCCACAAGGCCGGATATCCTATCGCGCCGAGTCTGAGGTTCAACAAGAAAAAGCACGCCGGGAGAGTTCATCTGACCAATGTGCATGATTACGCCAAGCTCGTCATGCATTGCAAAAAGAACTTCTCGCAAATCGTACCCTCCGATTTTGACAACAGTCCCTTTTTTGAATCGGTTAAATTTTTATATATCGACAGTTGTACGAAAAAACCGAAAATCAACCTCCAGGTTGATATGGAAACCGAAACCAACTGAAGGTAGTCAAACGAAGGGCGCGGTTCCTTTCATAAATAAAAGGTTCGGCTTTAATTCACGCGCAGGTTGCGACCCGAGCGGTATTTTGATATGACATGGACTGGTTAGCGAAACGGTTTGATTAAGCGGAAACCGTCCCTGTTCAATCAACAAATAGGAATCACATGAAGATGAAGGTCGTCCTGGTTTTATTCGCCTTAACGCTTGCCCTCGCCGGATGTTCGTCCAACAGCCCCGAATCCAGGGCCAAGGAGGTCATCGAGAACGTCGCGGATCATGTCATCGGTTGCGCAAGAAAGTTCTCCGCGCAAAAAGGCTGTAATGAGATGATGGTTTTTGGTTTTGCCTGTCACTGGTGGGTCAACTGGAAGTACGGCGATCTGTACTGCCCCAACTAAGTCAGGGCAGGAACGGTTTTAAAAGCGGGCTGGGAAGACGGATCGGATTTTTGGTTTCTCGCGGATTATTCGGGGTGGGCCTTAAATTCGATAAAGAAACTCGCGCCCCGGCCATAATCGCTCTCGCACCAGACTCGCGCTCCCATGGATTCGGCGATTTTCTTAACGATATAAAGCCCCAATCCGGTCGAAGGCTCTCCTGCGGTCGGTTTGGAGCTTAAGCGGGAGAATTTTCCGAAGAGCCGATCCATTTCATCCGGTCTGATTCCAGGACCCTCGTCCTTGACCTGGATTTGGAAATGGGTGTCGCTACGGCTGACTATCAGGAGGACCTTTTTATTCGGTGGCGTGTATTTAACGGCGTTGGAAATTAGGTTGTCCAGGACCTGGTGGATTGAGTCCCGATCGCCCAGAACCCGGAGGGATTTTGTCTCTCCCGTCCTTTTAAGCTCGATCCCCTTTGTCTCGGCGTTGATTTTAAGATCCCCCAGGACTTCCTCCAGCGCACGGCCCAAATCCAGCGGCTTCAGCTTAATGTCACCCTGCCTCGACTCGATGACGCTGACATCCATAAAGTCGGTGATCAGTCTCAGAATTCTTCCGGAACTGTCCTTGATCTGCCCCATGAACTGCAGGATCTCATCCCTGGTGAAATCGGCGTATTCTTTGAGGATCAGGTCCGCCATCCCCTGAATGCTGGAGACGGGGCTTCTGAGATCATGCGAGGCGATTCCCAGAAACTCGTTCTTCTCGCGGTTCAGCTCCTTCAGGTCCCGGTTGCTTTTCTCCAGCGCCTCGGTTCTCTCCTCCACCTTTTCTTCGAGATTGGCGTTTAAAAGCCTCAACTCCTCAATCAGGTTATGGTTGCGGCTGGTAAGATCGTAGGCCTCCAGCGCCCTTTGTACCGTCACCCTAAGGTCGTTGGTCTCGATGGGTTTGGTCATGTACTTATAGATCCGCCCCTCGTTGGTCGCCTCGACGATGGTCTCGATATCCGAGAAACCCGTCAGCAGGATACGGATGGTATCGGGCGCGATGGGTTGGACCCTCTTGAAGAAATCCACTCCGGTCAGATTCGGCATCCTCTGATCGGAGATGATCAGGTGAAGGTCCTCCTTGTTTTTAAAGTCCGCCACCATCTCCAGCGCCTCCTGGCCGTCCTTGGCGGTCAGGACATTGTACTGGGTCCCCAGCAGTCTTGAGATCGAAGTGAGGTTCGCCCGCTCGTCGTCCACCAGCAGGATATTGTACTTCTTGATCCCCCGCGGCTCCGCCAATTTGTTCTTTAACTTTTCCTTGTTAAAAACGCTCATGATTTTCGGCTGAAAAGAACTCATTAAAGAATGATAAACACTGCGCTTTTGGTTGGGCTCCGTTTCATCCTGACTCGGAAATATATATCATCCTAAAGCCAATTGCCCCAAATTAAAAGTCTAAAATGCGCTCAAAGGTTTTTAGTCCCGGCTGAACTTTACGTGATATCAAACGGGTGAAAGGATAAAAAACCCTTTGTGAATCCCATTTACAACGGTTAAAGTTTTTTCCCCCCCACCCTTTTTTCGCCATAATTGGATTTAATTTAACTTTATAGTCATTATTAGCTAAAGGCTA
>JAOUME010000254.1 GCA_029881655.1 Deltaproteobacteria bacterium
TTATTTACTTATAATTTTAAACAAGGGTTATCATATAGTAAAATTTGACCTTTTCGATGCTATAGCTTTTTTATTTGTTATTTGTACTCTCGTTTCACTGTTTGATGCTCGAAATCCCCTGAAAGGAGTTCTTTTTTTGGCTGCTTCAACGTTGTATTTTTTAATTTTTTATATATTGAAAAATGTGCTGGGCAATCTAAAAGAAATTGAAACATTTATTTTTTCGGCAACAATACTTTCCTGCTTCGTTTATTTATTTATAATAGTTTCGGCTGTAACTCTTAGGAACAGAAATTTATTAGATGAATTACTAATGCAATATTTTGATCTAAATGTGATCAATATTAACCATTTTTTTAAATTTTTTTTCTGTATGGCCATGGCAAGTTATTTCCACCCTCAAGGAAGACAAGGGAAACTGAACATGGTTTTTATTATTCTTTTTTCATGCGGAACTATAGCACTTGCCAGTAGGAGTGCGTTGTTGATCTGGGTTTTAATAGTTTCGATATTTTTATTTACCAGTAAAAAAATATCGAAATTGAAAAAAATGATAATAATATCTGTTGTGCCCTTAGTCGTTTTTATTTTTATCATCCTAATGAAGGATTCATATATTTTTGAAAGGTTTAGCGCGTCTGCAGAATCAATCAGCGGTGGTGTCGCATTGGAAGACAACAGTTTTAGCCGGCTTTATACGATGCTGATCGCCATAACTATATTTATCACAAATCCGATTAATGGGGTAGGGGTTGGGAATTATGGATATCATACTGCTGAGGCATTGAATACTATAAGCTTCTTAGTACCAAAAGGGATTCAAGAGTATTATCAAAGCAGAGATATTTTTTATACAACGAGTGGTTTATTAAAAATTGCTGTGGAGACGGGGACACTTGGAGTATTTATATATTTATTGTTTTATTATAAACTATTTAAAAAACTTTATTTTTACATAAAAAATAGTCCAGACGTTACGAGTCAATACATTTATGGCAATTTAGTTGCGTTGATCGCAATGTTTTGTGATGATTTATTTTTTGGGATTGGTTTTTTGGATTATTATTACTGGTTATTTTTCGCGTTAATGATCGCAACAATGAAATTTTCGAAGATTTAAAATAAATTTAATTATAACGAATACAAGGTATCATTCTTTTAATGATATAACATTATTGACTATGCATAAAAAAGCGGAGCCCATGGTTACGGTTTTATTACCTGTATACAATGCGGTGGATACCATAAAAGAGACAGTTGAAAGTGTGCTTTGCCAAACATTTGAAGACTATGAGTTTATAATAATCAATGATGGTTCGAATGATGGTACCGCGGATTTATTAAATGAATTTAATGATCGTAGAATTACGATCATCAATAAAGGAAATGAAGGATTAGTAAAAACATTGAATCTTGGTATATCAGCCGCCAAAGGTAAATATATAGCGCGAGTCGATGCTGATGATATTTGTTTGCCTGAAAGACTGCAAGAACAGGTAGAGTTTTTAGAAAGAAATCCGGATGTTTCAGTTTTAGGTACGGTTGTAAAAGTACTATATCCTGATGGCAAAACCCAGATAAGAAAAAGACCTCTCAGCCCCGAACAGGTCCGTAAAAATATTCTAAAAATCTGTCCTGTCGCGCATCCAACTGTGATGATGCGAACTGAAACTGTTAAGGGTGTTGGTTGTTATGATATTAAATTTGATGCTTCTTTAGGTTTTAGCGTTGGCGAAGATTATCACTTGTGGGTAAAAATCTTGAGAACTGGAGCCAAAATCGCGAACCTGGATAAACCATTGTTGATTTTAAGAAAAACCCATGGGTCTGTTTCAGGCGGGAAATCATTAAAATTCAAGTTGATTGAGAGAATAAAAATGCGATTATGGATAAAAAACTATTTAAATATTGGCTGTTGGGGGTATTTCCCAATTTTATTAGTGGGCTTGGCAACTATTTTTCATGAATCAGGTTTTAATATTGATGGATTATTCAATTTTATTTCAAAAAATAATGATACATAATAAAATACTTTGATTACAAAATTATTTGAAATAGGTTTCGACATGTTAAAGAGATAATATGTATAAAAATATTTTAGTGGTTGGAGGGGCAGGATACATCGGCAGTCATGTCGTTTTAGCTTTTTTAGAGGAAGGCTACCATGTCAGCGTTTTAGATAATCTCAGCACCGGTTTGGAACAAAACCTGTTCCCAGAGGCGGATTTTTTCCACGGCGATATCATCGACAAGGCATACCTGAGGCAAGTTTTTAAAAATAAATTCGATGGGGTTATCCATTTGGCGGCCTTAAAGGCGGCCGGCGATTCGATGCTTATTCCTGAGAAGTACGCCTATCAAAATATCAGTGGCACGCTCAATCTTGTGGAAGCGGTGACGGAATCAAAAACCAACAATATTATTTTTTCATCGACCGCTGCGGTTTATGGTTTGCCGGAGTATTTGCCCCTAGATGAAGAACATCCTCTCGTCCCGATCAATTTTTACGGATATACCAAACGGGTTATTGAACAGTATTTGGGTTGGTTTGACCGCTTAAAGGGGCTTAAATCGGTATGCTTGCGTTATTTTAACGCGGCCGGCTATGACCTTAAGGGGAGAGTAACCGGCATCGAGATAAAACCCGCCAATCTGATCCCGATAGTCATGGAGGCCGCTATTGGGATGAGACAATCCGTTGAGGTCTTTGGGCAGGATTACCAGACCCGCGATGGAACGGGTGAAAGAGATTATATTCATGTGAGCGATCTTGCGAGCGCTCATTTAAAGGCTTATGAAAACCTCGCAAAGGATAAAACATCTTTGATTTTGAATCTGGGGACTGAAAAAACCTACTCCGTTCTCGATGTGATCAATTTAACCGAAAAAATTTCCGGAAGAAAGATCCCCTTTAACATCGCTG
>JAOUME010000090.1 GCA_029881655.1 Deltaproteobacteria bacterium
GATTGGCGCTGGGGTTTGACCGTATCATCATGCTTTTGGCCCAGACCAGTTCCATCAGGGATGTCATCGCTTTTCCAAAAACCCAGCAGGCATCCTGTCTTTTGACGGACGCGCCTTCGGAGGTGGACCCCGCGCAACTAAGAGACTTGAGAATCGCGATCAGAAAAACGAACTCTTAAATAATGAGACGTGAGCTTTAAAATCGGACTTGCCCTTGGTGGCGGAGCAGCAAGAGGACTTGCCCACATCGGTGTGCTTAAGGCACTGCAAGACGCCAGGATACCAATTGACATCATCACCGGAACCAGCATCGGGGCTGTCATCGGCTCGATTTACGCGGACAAAGCCGATGCCTACAGCGTCATGGAAAAGATCGACGCCTACCTGCATTCCACCGATTTTAAGCGTACCCGCCTCGATTTCATCAAGAACAGCGACAATGAAGTGACCAATTACTTTGGTCACTTCAAAAAAATATTCAAAACCAGTCTGTTTTTTGCCGTTTCGCTTAAAAACAGTTCCTTCATTTCCGAGAAAAGCTTTAAGTCCAACCTTGAGTGCATCATCCCTCAAAGAAACATCGAAGACGCGGCTGTAAAGCTGGGTTTGGTTAGTATGGACCTGGAGTCGGCAGAAGAGATCGTATTTCACTCCGGGAAAATGATCGACCGTGTCATGGCCAGTTGCGCCATTCCGGGTATTTTCCCGCCGTTCAATTACGGTAAACGGTATTTGATTGACGGTTCCTGGGTAAATCCCGTGCCGGTCGACCTGGCGAAATCCATGGGAGCAAACTTCATCATCGCGGCTGACGTGAATCCCGTCATGAGCCACGATGTCACCAATATCAATGGCTGGAACATTATCATAAAATCATCCGAGGCCTCCAGAATCGCCTTGAAAAAATGCAAGCTCTCGGGTGCGGATATTGTTATTCCGATTGATCTGATGGATATTCACTGGGCTGACTTTCTTCAGTTAAAAAAATGTATCGCCGTCGGCGAAAAAACGACAATCGACCTTCTTCCGGAAATTAAAAACAAGTTGTTCTGGAAAAAAATGATCCCGCGTTTTCCGCTATAAATTTAGTTCGCTTATTGTTTTAAACACGGACTTCATAATTGAATATCAAAGGGCTTGTCTTTTGCATTTATGATATTGTTGATGATTGGCGGGTATAAACTGAGGAACAGTCAGATTGTTTGATTTCGGATTATCTTTGATATACACTGAGATAAAAGACTAAAGTTCGATTTTGATTGTTCTTGTCAGCCGAACACTCAACGTAATAAAAACGAGATTGAATTATTATCGGTAATGTTCTATTTTTGATGTAAACCTATGGCACAAGCATCAAAATTAAATTTTAGCAAGGGAGATAAAATGGCAGATGAAGAAGCTGAAGAATCTGGTGGTGGCGGTATAAAGAAACTGATCATCATTGCCGCGGCTTTAATCCTGCTAATCGTGATCGGGGTGATTTTGTATTTCGTTTTCAAAACCGACTCGAAGGATGAAAAGGCTATGGGTAGTGAGCCCAAATCAAAGATGGAAGCGGAAATCCAGGCAAAAAGCCAAAAGGAAAACATTAGACTGACCAACCCACATTATTCTCCTAAGAAAAACTATACGGTTAATTTAAAAGACGGCAAACACTTTTTACAGATCGAACTGGTCGCCGCGATGGAGGACGAAAAAGCCCTTGAATACCTCGTAAAGAGAGAACCTGAAGTCGATGATACGATTATTTCATTCCTGCAGGAACTCACGACCGAGGACTTGCGCCACTCATCGGGAATGGATCTTTTAAAACGGGAACTGTTTAAAAAGCTGAACGGGATTTTTTCACAGGAATTTATCGAGGACTCCGACTCGGGAGACAGAACCCCTATTAAAAAAGTTCTTATCACCAAGTTTATTTTAAATTAAATTTAGCATCAGTTATCTGGCAGAAAAATGGCGGACTCGGGAGAACTCGATTTTTCGAATATGGAGGGGATGGACGACATCGATTGGTCGGATGTCGAATCTGAACTTCAACAAAACCGCGAAATGATCACACAGGAGGCCACTCCTGGAGGTGATGAGTTGGCGGAATTTGGCGGAGATGAGCTCGAAGGGGAGAGTGATGAAGGCCCACAGGAAATCGATATCAGCTTTCTGCTTGATATTCCTTTGTCCGTTACCGTCGAAGTCGGTCGTGCCCGTTTTTACATCAAGGATCTCCTGGAGTTGAACCTCAACTCCATCATCGAATTGAAGAAGAAAGTCGGCGACCCTTTAAGCGTATTGGTAAACGACAAACTTGTCGCCAAAGGTGAAGTGGTCATTCAAAACGAGAAATTCGCGATAAAAATCGTCGAGATCATCGATGAAAACGTCAGATTGAAGAAGCTGAAGATCACTTAGAAACATGATAAAGTTCATTCTCCCGTTTGTCCTTTTTTTCATTACGACCCCACTTTTTTCCGCTCCTGAAATTCAAACCAACGAAATCAGTTTTATAAAAGCCTACTCGGATAAGGATCAGGGCTATATCAACCTGAGTTTTAGAACTCCTTTTAAAAACTACGTCAGTTTTCTTTTTGAGCCAGGAAAGCTTACCGCCATCATTCCTTCCAGCCATTTTTCAAAAGAAAACGCCTTTAAAAGAGTCAACGACCAATTTATAAAAAACATTCAGCTCAGACAGGAAGGAAAAAACACGATTCTTAACGTCTATTTCGCGGATGCCAAATTTAACGCCGGAGGCAAAACCACAGATGAAGTTGACCAGAAACATTTAAACATCCTGATATTTAAGACACAAAGCGCTTTTTTCAAGGCAACAAAGGATCAGCAGGCCCGGTTCGGTCTACCCTCGGATAAGTCCGATCAATCTGAGAAAATCGAATATCTCAAGGATTCCAGCCAGGATTATTCCACTTTCGCCAGCGGACTCACGACCTATCATATCTTAAAGACGCTTTTCGCGCTCTTTTTCATTCTTATGCTTATCTATCTGGCTTTATGGATTTATAACCGCTTTTTTATCAAAAAATTCGGTTATAAGAACGGGAAATACGATATTAAACTGACCTCCTCATACCATATAGGCCCCAAGCAAAAGATCGTGGTGCTCGAAATCAATCAGCAGGCTTTTGCCTGTGGTATCACCAACAACAACATCAGCGTTATATCCCGCGTCTCTAACCCTTCATTTTCGGAATTTATTGGCAATTATACAAATTCAACTCAACAGACGGTTGATTTTTCCGAATTAAGGGATCAATATTTAAGTTCAAGACGGAGACAAGAGACACCCCAAGTCCCTCCCGATGAAACAAAATCGAATTTCGCCAACGAATTGCTCGACAAGATTAAAAACCTAAAGCGAATCGAATAAGCTTAAATACCAAAATCTTTTTAAATCAGGATAGAATCATATGAGTAAAGAAAAAGTCGTCCTGGCCTACTCCGGTGGTCTGGATACCTCTGTCATCGTAAGGTGGCTGGTGGAAGAGGGTTATGATGTCATTGCCCTGTGCCTTGATCTGGGACAGGAAGTCGAAGACCTTGAGGCTATTAAGCAAAAGGGTTACAAGGCCGGCGCGAGCGAGGTCATCATCCAGAACGTGGCCGAAGAATTCGTGCGGGATTACGTCTTTCCTTCCATCCAGATGAACGCCGTCTACGAAGGAACCTATTTGCTGGGGACTTCACTGGCAAGGCCCCTGATTGCCAAGAAACAAATCGAATGCGCGAAAGAATATGGCGCCGGTTTCGTCTCTCACGGCGCGACGGGCAAAGGAAACGATCAGGTCCGCTTTGAAATCGGCTACTATTCCCTGGAACCTGACATTAAAGTCATCGCTCCCTGGAAAATCAAGAAATTCTTTCAGGCCTACCCTGGCAGAAATGAATTGATCGAGTATGCGCAAAAATACGACATACCCGTCAAGGCGACCAAGAGCCAGCCCTGGAGTTCCGATGAGAATCTCATGCATATCAGTTTCGAGGCCGGAATGCTGGAGGACCCTTGGGTGAAACCCTTGGAGGAGATGTTTGAGCTTTCGGTATCCCCAAAAGACGCACCCGATGAGGCGACGGAACTGATCATCGAGTTTGAGGACGGTGTTCCCGTTAAGATTAACGACGAAAAGCTTTCGCCAGCCCAGCTTTTAAAAAAGCTCAACCAATTAGCCGGAGAAAACGGCGTAGGCCGGATCGATATCGTTGAATCCCGCTATGTCGGGATGAAATCCAGAGGTGTTTATGAGACTCCGGGCGGTAGCGTTTTATTGCTGGCTCACAGGGCCATCGAATCCATAACCCTTACCAGAGACGTCATCGACCTGAAGGATTCCCTGATGCCCCGTTTCGCGTCCCTGGTTTATAACGGCTATTGGTTTTCTCCCCAACTCTCATTGTTGCTGAACCTCATAAAGCAAAGCCAGGAGAAGGTCTCGGGTCAAGTCCGACTTGAGCTTTACAAGGGAAATATCACCATCACCGGCAGGAAGTCACCCTACAGCCTATATGACGCGGATATCGCGTCCATGGAAAAGGACGAGGGAACCTATCAGGTCGAAGACGCCAACGGTTTTATCTGTCTTAACGCTTTGCCTTTAAAAATCTATAACAAGGCCAGGAACAGTCAATAATTTAGAAATTCCAATGAAAACCGCCGGCGATTACTTTATCGAAATTAACGGTCTTAAACTCTATGGTTATCATGGTGTCTTCGAGGAGGAAAACCGTTTGGGCCAGGAATTTGAAATCAATCTGCTGATCAAAATTGATCCCGATAATAAAGGTGATTTCGATCATCCGGAAACGGTGGTTTCCTACGCGGAGGTTATCACTCAGGTGAAAGAGATTTTTTCCAGGTCCTGTTATAAGTTGCTGGAAAAGCTGGCGCAGTCGATTTTGAGAGGTCTTGAATCATTTCCTCAGATCCAGTATGCGAAAATTACTCTCAGAAAACCCAGTCCGCCTATTCCAGAACATCTGGATTCCGTTGGGGTGATCATGGATTTTCACTATCAATGATTTCCGTCCAGGTCATTCCCGTTAATTTTTTTGTTTACGCTGATTCTCTAAACCGATGCCTAACTTAAGAACCAGAGCTGAAATCAATCTTAAGAATATTTCTCACAATGTTCGCCAGTTTAAAGAGATCATTCCAGAGGGCTGCGAGATGCTGGCCGTGGTCAAGGCGGACGGTTACGGACACGGAGCCGTCGAGGTCTTAACCTGCGCTGTTAAGGCCGGTGTCACCTGGGCCGGGGTCGCTCTCGTCGAGGAGGCCGTCGAGCTTAGAGAAGCCGGGTTCACCTTGCCGATTCTTCTTTTGGGAGGTTGGTTCCCAGAAGGAATTGAGGTGATCTACCGTCACGACATCACTCCCATGATCTATTCGATGGAATCGCTCAGACTGCTCAGCGAGTATTCCAAAACCCAAAAAGAACCCCTGAAGGTTCACTTAAAGCTGGATACGGGCATGGGCCGTCTTGGTCTCGACTATGCCCAGCTGGAGCTGATCTTAAAGGATGCAAGCTATTTCGATAATCTCATTTTGGACGGTGTCGCTTCCCATTTCTCGTCGGCCGATGACGAGGACCGTGAGTTCACCCTCGGCCAGTTGACAGAGTTTCATCAAAGAGTCGCCAAGATCAGGGAAAGCTTTGATTTAAATTGGGTGCATATCGCCAATTCGGCCGGCTGTATCAACTATGATCAGGACAGGGGAAACCTCTTTCGTCTGGGAATCAGTCTCTACGGCATGCCACCTTCGGCCCGGGGAAATTATCCCATCGATCTTAAAGAGAGTCTCAGCTGGAAGACATCAATCGTCCAGTTAAAATGGCTTCCGCCCGGTAGCCCCGTCAGCTATAACCGGACTTATCATACCAAAAGGCCCTCTTTGATCGCAACGCTTCCGGTGGGTTATGCCGATGGATATTCAAGGCATCTCTCAAACAACAGCGAGGTGCTTATCCGTGGTCAGAGAGCCAATCTCATCGGCCGTGTCTGCATGGATATGATCTTGGTCGACGTCACCCATATCGACGGGGTACGCCTCTATGACGAGGTTGTCCTTATCGGAACCCAGAAAGACCAGCTGATTTCAGCGACTGACATGGCCGAATTGGCCGGAACCATCAACTACGAAACCACCTGCGCTATCTCTAAAAGAGTGCCCAGACTTTACCTTTAAAATACAAAGTGAACTTCGATTACGGACTTATCAAATATATCCTGATCCCTCTGATATCGGCTTTTATCGGCTGGTTGACCAATTGGATCGCGGTCAAGATGCTTTTTCATCCCAAAAAGCCGGTTAAACTGGGATTTTTCATCCTGCAGGGCATTTTCCATCGCCGGCAAAGGGATATAGCCCATAAGCTGGGAGATACCATAGAGAAAAAGCTTTTCAACTCCCACGACATCAGAGAAGCCATCAATTCACCCGAATTCATCGCCTCGATCATGCCCGCCTTATCCGGTTGTATCGATGATTTTGTCAAGGAACGGCTCAAGAATATTCATCCCATGCTGGCCATGCTGCCCGAATCGATGATCGAGATGTTCAAGACGAAACTCATGGAGGAATTCGAGATTTATTTGCCAAATATTCTGGCCAAGGCTGGCGAAAACATCGATGACCATCTCAACATCAAGGAAATCATCAAAGAAAAGATCGAGTCTTTCGATGTTTCCCAGTTAGAAGAGATTCTGTTTTCTATCCTAAAATCGGAATTTAAAATGATTGAATATATCGGCGGCCTGCTCGGTTTTATTATCGGTATCAGCCAGTTGATCGTCATTCAGTTTTTATGAAATGGATAAACCAAAACCCGCCCTGATCTTTCTTAATGGCGAAAAACCCTCCAAAACCCTGTGCGAGCGGTTTATAAAAGAACCCTCCTTTTTGATTTGCGCTGACGGAGCGGCAAACTACCTCGCGGATTATTTAATCACGCCCGATCTGATCATCGGTGATTTCGATTCCATTTTACCCGCGACTGAAAAAACCTTTCAGGAATGCCTCAAAATAAAGGATACCAGTCAGAATACGACCGACTTTGAGAAAACATTGAATTACTGCGTTTTAAAGGGCCATAATCCAATATCGGTCCTCGGGGGTGCAGGAGGCAGGCTCGATCACGGCTTAAGCAACCTGAGCGCGATTTATCCCTGTTTTTTAAATAAATTGGATATCCGTTTGGTTACGGATCGCGAAGAGATTTTTTGCGCCGATAAACCCCTTAGGATTAATTCATATAAGGGTGCTTTAATCTCGCTCATGCCTCTTTTCGGTAAGGTTCATATCGAATACACCCAAGGGTTGAGCTATCCCATCGTAAATCAGACACTTGAGATGGGCCGCTTCATCAGCATTTCAAACCAGCTGGACGCGGATGATTGTGAAATTGGGGTTGTTAGCGGAACTCTTTTGATTATTTTGCGCCGAAAGGATTGATCTTTTATTTTTGATCCAGTGGCGGCAGGCATTCCCTGGATACGATTTCATGTAGTTTTTCCAGTTGTGTTTTTGGATTGTATAGCTCAAAAACTCCTTTCTCCGCTGTTTTTCTTATCTTCTGGAGATCATACTCCCCTGCCGTCAGACTGTTCAGTAGTATTAATAGTTCATCAAACCGATTGGCGTCATATAAAAAGCCATTCTCTTTATCCTTAATAATTTCCTTTAAAGCTCCTGAGCGGTTGGCAAGGACGATCACTCCTCTCGACATTGCCTCGATTGCGGTTAGACCGAAGGCTTCGGCTATCAGGGAAGGGATAATCAACACATCCAGATGATCGAATATTTCAGTGGCTTCCAGCTTAAACCCTTCTATCCTGATCGACCACCCATCTTTTTTCATCCGTTCCGCTTTTTGTGAAAATGAACGCCAATAGTCACTTTCCTCATCATCCACATCCCCGAAAAACTTAAGGTCGATGGGAAGCGTCCTTTTGCTTCTGCTCAAAGATTCCAGGACGGTCCATTGCCCCTTGACATAGCTAATCAGACCGACGACTCCAATTCTTAAAGGTTCGTTAAATTTCTTTTCCCGCGTGATGGGAGGGGTATGAAAAAGGTCGGGAGATACCCAATTATGGACCATCTTTATTTTTGAATAGATTACATCTTCATTGTATTGATCCATTAAAGTTTGCGAAACAGCAAAAATGGCTTTAACGTTCGGCAGCTTGCCAAAATAGGTTACCATTTTTTTTTGGTTTGTATCGAAAATCAGATGCAAGTGCCAAAAAACCTTTAGGGAAAACCTCAGAGACAAAAATAAACCCGTTAAAAAAGTTCTTCCCCCGTTGCAGTAAATCACGTCAATCTTATTTTCCTTTATCTTTTTGCCCAGCAGGTAGGTGCTTTTTAACGAACTGAGGGTATACTGGTTCAAGTTAATCAGAACATTGGTATCGCTCGAATGTTCACCTGTCGGAACGCGCCAGTAATCAATTCCCCGCTTTTTGAGCAAGTCGGTAAACAGACCCTCATCAGGAACCGAGACAAAAACCCTCCAGCTGGGATCATCCTTAAATTTATGAATGATATCCAACAAAATCCGCTGCCCACCTCCGATGCGGTCGCCGTACTGATCCAAAAACAAGATATTGGTCGTTGATTTTGGGGTTTCTCTTCTTTGGGGAGTCTTTTTAAATAGAGAAAAAGGCCGTTTGGCAAACTTCTTTTCTGAGCTCGATTTCGAGGTTTTTTTATACAATTCCAGGTGCTTCGACGCTGAATTAGCCCAGGAATATTTTTTAACCTGTTCGAATCCTTTTTTTCTGTAATGCTCTCTAAGCTTGCGGTCTCCTGCCATTTCCAGGATCGAGCGCGAGATATCCTCATGATCATAAGGATCGACAAGCCTGGCCGCCTCTCCCGAAACTTCCGGCAAAGAACTACAGTTGGAAGTGATCGTAGGCACACCACAGGCCATGGCCTCCAGTACTGGCAGCCCAAACCCTTCATAAAAGGACGGAAACAGAAACAAAAGCGCTTTCGAATAGACGGCGGGGATATCCTCATAAGGCAAATAGCCTGTAAATATGATTTGCTTTCGGATAGACTCGCTTGAAAGAATTTCATTTAGTCTGGGAAAATTGTCGTTAAGCTGTTTATGATTCCCCAAAATGACCAAAGGAGGCAAATCCTTTCGTTCAATTAATGCCATGAGATAACTCTGGATCAATCCCATGATATTCTTATGGGGCTTGACGTTACCTAAAAACAATAAATATTCATCCGGAAGGTTGTGTTTCTTTAAGATGTCATTCGCCTGAGCGCTGGGAACCGGCCTGAACTTGTTTTCAACGCCATTGTAGATTACATGGATTTTATCTGGCGATATCTTGAAATATTTAATTATCTCAGATTTAGAAAAATGGGATACCGTGATGATCTGATCGGCCTTGTTTAAAACTTGTTGCAGAAATTGCTCGGAATAAACCCTTTTCAGAACACCTGGGAAAAACTTTTTCATGGCCACATGACAGACATCATGAACCGTAACGATCAATTTTCCGGGATAAAAGATCGGAGCGTTATAATGCGGCACATGCAAAACACTAAACAGATCGATTTTCCTGATCCAGTTTACCTGTTCGCTGACGCTGTAAATCTTATCGTTATAGGTTTTAACAGGGTAATTGGTGAAATCGCGGATTGCTTTTAAATGCTCATGTTTGGCCAACAATTCGAGGTGCAGGTCCGGCGCAACAGATGGATAGTTCTTAATGAGATTGGTGATATAGGTGCCGATCCCACTGCCATCGAGGTGACGGCAATCGAAATAAACCTTGTCTTTGGACTTAAATTTCACCATAAATACTCTTAACGTCTGATTTGTTGTATTCTCTTCTTGTGTTATTATTAGAGGGTTGCCAACATTTAATCAATACTAATATCCTATAGAAACACAATCAACATAAACGGATCGCTTCTTGGACTGAGAATCTGGTCCATAAAAGACTCCAATTGATTCTTATCTAACTTCAATCCAATCATCCTCTTTTAATGAATCCAGAAGCGAGTCCAGCTATCAAGTTGTCGATTGTACTCATCAATTATAACAAGCCTGCGCTTACATTAGCTTGCGTCGAATCGATCATAGGTTCAGGGTTTGATCGTTTTAATGTTTTTATCATCGATAATGGTTCCGGCCCGGGGGATCAAGATTTTTTTTCAGAAAAATCAGTGTCAATGGGTATCAGGTTTCATCCATATAAACCAGATATAACGTCCATCGAATTTAACCGGGATATCTATTGGTATGATTCTCCTGATAATCTGGGTTACGCGGGAGGAATGAACCTTGGCTTCCGTTTTGCCAAGACGCGAAAACCCGATTTTATCTCTTTTTTAAACAACGATACGTTGCTTCCCGGGAATTTTTTCGATGACATGTTTCGGGAAATCAAGGTGGTATCCATGAACGAGGATTTCGGCATGGCTGGCTGCTTGATCAGAAACATGGATGACCGGTCGATCTGGTTCGCGGGCGGGGAGTTGGACCTTAAACGCTGTATGGGAAGGCATCTTAATGCCCCCATAATCAATCATCAAATCCATGAAACGCACTTTCTGACAGGTTGCTTTAATCTGTTTAAACCAGATACGTACGAAGCGTTAGGGGAAATGGACGGGGACTTCTTCTTGTATTTCGAGGATTTTGATCTCTGTTACCGAATGTTAAATAAGGGATTGAAGCTTTATATCACTCCCAATGTCGAGTTGACGCATCAGGCGGGTTCCTCCACCGGCGGGGACGAGAGCTTGATCGGGGTTTATTATCCGACGAGAAACCGTCTTTGGCTGATGAGAAAGCATTTCCGGGGCTATAGGCTCTGGAGGTTTTACCTGTTTTTCTTTCCGACTCGAATGATCAAGGCCTTAAAGTGGATACTTTCGGGGAAAATCAGCTTGGTTCTTGTCCTCTTAAAAGGACTAAAAGACGGACTGTTCTCAAAAAAAAATAAGGGCTTGCGACTGGATCAATAAGTTGGTAAATTATTGATTTAAGATATATTTAGAATATAATAATTTTGTTTTTATTTATTTATTAAATTTAATAACCG
>JAOUME010000091.1 GCA_029881655.1 Deltaproteobacteria bacterium
AAAGCTCGGCCAAGGAGATCACCCAGTTGATCAAAAACAGCGTGCAAAAAGCCGAAGGGGGTCACACCCTTTCTGAGGAAGGCGCCGTTGTCCTTAAAGACATCCTCACCAAATCGGTCCAGGTCGCGGAGTTGGTCAACGACATTTCGACTTCCTCCGAAGCTCAAAACCGAAAGGTCGAGACCATGAAGGAGATGGTTGAGAACATCAAATCAGCCTCGCACCAACAGGCAAACGCGACCCAGCAGGTTAGTTCCGCTGTCGTGGAAATGGACACGGTTACCCAGGCCAATTCCGCTTCGGCCGAGGAATCCGCCAGCGCCTCCGAAGAGTTAAACGCGCAGGCCGAAACCCTGAAGGGACTGGTCGAAGATCTCAGCACCCATTTCGCGGTCAAGCTTCAGCACAACCAGTCCCAAAGGACAACAAAAATGACACCGGCCACATCTCCTAAAAGACTACTGCCGGAGGAGAGCGTGCATCACTATACACCCAAGCAACCTCCAAGACCCTTGGCAGGAAAAGTCATCAAACCTTCTCAGGCAATCCCCATGAGAGATGACTTCAAGGATTTTTAAAGCTTAATCAACAAAATGCCCTTGTTGTTATATATAAACAAGGGCATTAAACCACCTCTTCATTTTATTTTGCCAAACTGGAATTTCCCCAAAGTCGGCACGAATTGATTGTTTCTTTTTAAAAAAAGAAGCATTGGAGTTAAACTGATTTTAATATTAAAGGCGGCAGGTTGAGCATTTTATCAAACGAGGAAACAGACATTCTGAACGAACTCATCAATATCGGGATCGGCAGGGCAGCGACGAATTTCTCGGAAATCCTGGGCCGTGAAATCATGTTGGTAGTACCCAACATGCATATTTTCAACGCCGATCAATTGGTGGATTATTTTCAGGCAAAAAAAATGGACGACTACGTCAACGTGAGTCAAAGCTTCGTGGGTGGACTGGCCGGATCGGGGATTGTATCGTTCCCTTTATCTGATTTTAAGACTCTGATCCAGACCCTTTTTGTAAACCATGATGATGAAGTCGAGGATTTTGGAGAATTGGGAAACGAAACCCTCACCGAAATCGGCAACGTCATCATCAACGCGGTGACCTGCACCATCAGCGATATAGCTGGGGTCGAAACCCGAAGCTCTCTTCCTGTGCTCAGTTTCAGCAACTATATTATTAAATTGGACGACATCAGAAAAGAAAAGCTTTATTTGATTGGCAACGGTAATTTTTCCGTAAGGGGTGCGCTTATTCACGGAACGGTGATTTTCGTCATCCTTTACGAAAACATCCGCGATCTTTTGAATCACCTAAAAAACGTGGAAAATTCATGAAGATTTTAATCGTTGATGATTCGGCCTTCACCAGAAAAAATATCAAGTCCCGTCTAATCGGTTTACCGATTGAAAAAAAAGATTTTTTCGAGGCCTGTTCGGGTTTGGAAGCGATCGAAACCTTTAAAAAGGAACGTCCCATAATGATGATACTGGACCTTTTGATGCCTGGTTTAAGCGGAGAGGACACCCTACGCATGGCCAGAGTGATGAAGATCCCCTGTTTCATCGTGATTCACTCATCCAATTTCCAAAAACCGGTACGGGAGCGACTCATGACTTTTGGAGCCAACCTTTTTTTGGAAAAACCGATTAACGATGAACAGAGCCGATTGCTTACAAAACGCTTTCTGGAATTTATAGAAGACCACGGACTGACAGAAGAGTTATAATTCCTCAATCAACAGATCCGACAAAACCATGCCCAGTAAATGTTTTTTTCTGGAAAAATTTAATCCTCTGCTTGACCGTCTGGATATCGGCATCCTGATGGTAGACAGGGATTTAAAAATCATCCTGATCAACGACTGGATCACCCAAAGGCTACCTCCTGAGAAAAGGGAGGCTCAATCTCTTTTGGAACTGCTTGAGGGTTACGACTCCGCCTTTTTGAAAAAAACGGTCAGAGAAACCATCCTATATAAGAACTTCCGTTTGCTTTCCCAGGTATTTCACGCCTGGATCATCCCGCTTAAGGACAATCGTTTCGCCGACGGTCTCATGCGCCAGGCCTGCCTTATCGCGCCCTACAGCTGCATCGAGGATGGGATGGAATTGGCGGTCATCCAGCTCAGGGACCTCTCAGACCGGGTCGTCCAGATTGAGCGGCTCCAGAAGACAAGGAAAAGTCTTGAGAAAAAGGTCGAGGAGAGAACTTCCGATCTTTTGGCCCGAGAAAAACAATACCGCCGTCTGGTGGAAAACATACCCGGTATCCTTTATTCATTCTCGGATAAAAGCGGCAACCTCTATGTCTCGCCCAAGATCAAGGAAATTTTGGGTTTTACACCACAAGACCTCAAGGAGAATCCCATGCTCTGGCACGACTCGGTCCTCATGGAAGACCGCTGGAAAGTCGATCGGGCGATCGAAGGCATCTCCAGGGATGAAGATTTCGACATCCAGTACCGCATCCAGGATCACGCGGGTGAAATCCACTGGTTTCAAGACCGAAGCATCGGGATTATTAAGGAGAAGGAAGAGATCATCGTCGAGGGGCTGGCACTCGATATCACCGAAGATATAAAACTGAGACGCCTGTTAAACCAGTCCCGGCGACTAGAGGCTTTAGGGGAGTTGGCAGCGGGAATCGCTCATGATTTCAATAACATTCTTCAAGTTATACTCAACAGCATCTACCTGACGCAAAGTGAGACCGGCCTTAGCGATAAGGCACGCGAATTCCTGAGTACCGCCAAAGACTGCGGGAGCAACGCTAAAAAACTGATCCGGAAACTCCTTACCTTTGTCAGTCCGGAGGAAGCAGAAGCCCAACCTCTTAATATGGCCGAACTGGCCAGAAGTACCCTTAAGATGATGAGTTCCAGCATACCCAATCAGATCAAGGTCATTTTCCAGATAGATGAAAACAATTTATGGATCACCGGAGATGAAACCCAACTCAGTCAGGTCATTGTGAATCTCTGTTCTAATGCTGTTTACTCGATGAAGAAGAAGGGCAGCGAACTGACGATCAGCCTGAAAAAAACCGTGTTAAGTCCGGACAGGGCAAACGCGCTGGGCATCTTAGACGGGCCTTACGTGAAATTAACCGTTCAGGACAACGGCGATGGCATCCCCGAAGAATTACAAAAAAAGGTCTTCGATCCTTTTTTTACCACTAAATCAAAAGTCCATGGTACCGGTCTGGGGCTTTCGGTCGTCTACGGTATCATTAAAAACCATAAAGGGGGCATTGGTTTTGAAAGCGTCTCGGGCATAGGAACCTGTTTTTGGGTTTATCTGCCTATAGAGCTTAATGCGTGAAACCACCTCCTATATTAACTCATCGATCCTTTGTTTGTTTGAATGAATAGCTATTGATTTTTTCCAGGATATCCTCGATGCCAAAGGGTTTTTCCAAAAAACATACCCTGTCTGAAAGCTTCAAGGTTGAGGTCATTCGATTTCCACTGATCAGGATACATAATAGATCCGGATGGTCCCTCAGCGATAGAACGATCAGCTCTTCGCCGCTAAGTCCCGGCATCTGATGATCTGTGATCAGGATATCGAAGTTCTGGGTTTTTAAAATCTCCCTGGCTTTCACCGCGCTTTCTGCCTGAGCCACCTTAAAGGTTCGGCTCTCCAAAATATTTTTTAAGGTTTTTCTCACCAAAGGGTCGTCATCGACCAATAAAATACGACAATTTATCATTTATTCCCCCCGCAGGATAAACAATTTCTTTAATTAATCCATAACCTATCTATTTTTTCGGCAGCCTGATATTTATAATATTTCGATACAAACCAAGCTTGCTTATCTGAATAAATACCTGCTAGGCTAATGTATAAAAACAATTTATCTGATTAGTTACTTTTAACAGCCAAACCCAACTGATCCATCAAAATTACTTCAAGATAAGACGGGTTTCTTAATATTCCCCGCCTCAGGAAGGGGTTAAAGGACTCCATCGATTGTTTATTGGATCATCGAGATGCCTATCATTACCTGTCAGATAAATTTAAAATTTTCAAAACCCTTGGATTGCGGATTTCATGATGGTTTACTGAAGTATAAAACCATCGAATCTTCCACGTTACGGACGCTTCCAAACAATTAAAATAGACAATGTTAGTTTTTTTCCATTTGGTTGCCAATTGTTTTTTATGCTTTAATATGGTTTTTTGAACCTGTGATTAAGACTGTTTAAGACTTTTAGCTTGAAAAGGTTTCAGGTTTAGACTTATAAATCAACAAGAGATTTATCATATTTGTAAATTTAGTACTATTAAAATGTTTTGTAATTTTTATTTTACTTGCCGCTTTTAAAACCACAGCATGATCAATCTTCATAAATCAGTGCAGGAAGCCTTTAAGCTGTATTCACTTGATCAGGAAACTTTCGGCCTGACCAAAAACATCTACGCGGAATATGCGGCTCTGCTCGCCAAATGTCAAAGCGCTGAAGACAAAAAAATCCTGGCCCGGCTTTTTAAGAACGTCAATTACCACTTCATCAACTATCTTTCACCCAAACCCGCCGACCTGAGCATTAATGAAATGGTACGTCTGGCCGAGATCGGCATCAAGATCGGATCGACCGAAATGATCCAGATCCTTCCCAACCCCACCGGAAAATTCAACGTCTACCAGCTTTTGGACGACCAGGGAACCAAGAAGCTGGAAATTTTTGAACAGCATTGGGATAATCGTTATCCCTGTTCTTTAAATCCTAAAGATTACCCCGTGCTGTTCAATAGTCGAAAGAAACTGGTTGATCAAATCAAATCGAAATACGGCGATTTAACCCAAGAACAGGTCGCCCGTCAGACACGCACTTTAAAAAACGCGATCGAAGAAATTTGCCACAAAGCCATCTGGGGCTTTAAGGTGCCCAAGGAAACCGAACTCCCGAATCCCATTTCCATCGAGATGAAATATTCGGCCTTTATCACCGAAAAGGAAAAAAGTCTTTTTTCCCAGCAAAACAAGAAGGACCATTCGTTACTGCAGGCTCAATCGAAAAAAATCATACCCTCACTTTTTATCGATCCGCCTTCTTCCAAACTGAGCACCAAGAAGTTCCAGATCCTCTTTCTGGTCAACTCAGGCACAACGACCAAGGAGGGTGATCTTTATAAGCTGCTCCACTATTCCCTGATGCGGTTAAAGATGTACCTGAAAAAAAGGCTGGCGGAATCAGAGATCGATTTTTTGCTCTACCAGGACAGTCCGGGCGAGATAATCAAAGATATCACCAAATTCACCCCACCCAAATCAAAAGCCGACATGCTTCCGGCCTTTAAAGAGGCACTGGAGATTCTAGGGAAGGCGGGGACCTCACCGGTCTTGATTCATATTACCGACACCAACATCCAGCCTCCCGATGAACTGGGAGAAGTTCTTCTTGAGCTGGCATCCAAAAAAATCCCCTTCCATCAGATTTTAGTTGGCCACGATACCAAAGACTGCGCCGAATATATTTATAACCGAACGCTATGTGGGTTGGGTCAGAAAACCGAGGAAAGCCAACTGAGTCAAAGAATCAACAACTTATCTTCCATCACCAGGGAACTGGGCGGCAGTCAAACCAACTGCGTCGCGTCTTACCGTATTGCGGAAGCGATGTTGTCGGCTTTGGATTTGAGTCTGGCGAGTTATTTTGTCGATGTGCTGGAGGCGCAAAAGAAGCGGACGCAAGAAGAGATGGAAACGCAAAATCAAATAGCGAAAAGCAGCCTCAACGAATCTTTAAATAAAAAAGAAAAAACCAGCCTGATTAAGAAACTGATACCTAAAAAGAAGAACTCGAAAAATAACAGTGTCGTTCATCTCAATCCCGAGTAATCTCCCTGATTTTCCTTTCGACCAGTTCCTTTTCCTGGTCGCTTAAAGGAATTGGTTTCTCCCGCGAGGATTTTTTAAACCTGTTTTTCATATAAAACAACAAAACCAGACAAGCCCCCAGGATCAAAGCCCCGGGCAAAAACCACAAAAGCAGGTTGAAGCCCGATTTTCTAGGCGATCTCAAAATCCATTCACCGTAGCGGTCCTCAAAAAATTTCAGGATCTCGTCTTCTGATTTGCCTTGTATCAACATTTGACGGATGGTGTTTTTCATATTGACCGCCAACCCAGCCTCGGACTCCTTAACGGAAAGAGCCTGACAGGTCGGACATCTCAACTGGTGGGCTATTTTGCGCACTTGGTCTTCGAGTTCATCGGCCATAAGCCCTTTGGGCAGAAAGACCGACGCTATAAAGAGACAGCCTAAAAACAGGATCAGCCCTTTACTTAAATGGTTCTTTTGCATCTTATCCTCTAGTTGCCGCTGATTTCA
The DNA here is from genome assembly GCA_029881655.1 of Deltaproteobacteria bacterium. Taxonomy (GTDB): domain Bacteria; phylum SAR324; class SAR324; order XYD2-FULL-50-16; family XYD2-FULL-50-16; genus JAOUME01. The sequence goes on from JAOUME010000091.1 coordinate 6,355, forward strand.
AGTTGTTCATTCAGAAAATCCCTGATCTTTGTAAAATGCACCGACCCAAGCACCTTATCGCGAATGAAACCCTGCTTGTCGATGAAAAAGGTTTCAGGAACAGCTGTCACCCCATAATCCAGGGAAATAGTGCCCAGTTGATCGTCGGGAGCAAGCAGATAGGTCTTGTTGTACTTGGCGATAAAGCGCAGAGAATCTGCCGTGGTATCGTTAATGGCGATACCGATAAAAACCGCGCCCTTGGGAGTGTATTGTTGGTGGGCGGCCTCTAGGATTCTGGCCTCCGCCCGACAGGCAACGCACCACGAAGCCCAGAAATTCAGGACCACTGGTTTTCCCAGGAACATCTTTAAATTAATATCCTGGCCAAAAAAAGTGGTCGCTGTAAAAGGCTTTGCCTTTTTATCAATTAAAGCCGAGGGAATCGAATTGGGATTGCTCGCAAAAAAAAGTCCATAGATCATTATAACAATCAGCCCCAACGAAATCACGATACCCGCGATAAAAAATGCCTTGCGATTCATTTTTCCCTTTTTAATCCTCTTTGCTAAAAAATCAACTTACTCTTGTCGAGATGGGTTTCTTTTTCAATTGAAGTGATTTATGCGATATTGAGAAAACCATCCCGATTGTCACGAACAGCATACTGGCCCAGACGAAATTGATCAGGGGGTTAATATAGGCGTTAACGGTGACCGAGCCGTCCTTATTGATGGTGGAAAGACTGAGATAGAGATCCTCTGCTACGCTACGGTGAATCGCGACTTCGGTCATCGGCTCTGGGCTTGTGGGATAATATGCCTTTGCCGGCAGAAGGGTGTTGATTACCCGGTCTCCCTTTTTGATTTCAAAACGGGCCGCCACCCTCTTGGCGTTGAGCTCCTGAAACTGCATCGTATGCTTAAAAGTCATCGAATAATCACCAAAAGCCGTGGTTTCCCCCGGGTAGGCCGAGAAGCTGGTCTCCTGAGCAAAAAAATTACCGCAGACACCCACCAGAAAAACAATCATACCGAAATGGATAACAATCCCGCCTCTTCTGCGGCGATCAGTCCAGACCTTTTTAAAAAAGGTGAGAGACTTTTTCTCGGACTGAGTCTTGGGGTCGATATGTTTTTTCTTTAAAATGGAAAAGAAAAACTCGCGAATCACCAGGTAACCCGCAAAAAAGGTCATGCCCCCCAAAAAGGTCATTTGCCAGGGCACCGCCTCGATGAATCCCGATACCACCATAAAAATAAGGGTCAGCAGAGTTACGACCCAGGTATTCTTCTTCAGCATGTCCATGCTGGTTTTCTTCCAACCCAGCACCTGCGACATCCCAAGTAAAAAGACCGTCAAGATCGCCAGAGGTGTCATGATAGAATTGAAAAACGGTGCCTGAATGGATATCTTCTTGTCGGCCAGACCCTCAGCCAAGAGCGGAAAGATTGTCCCGTAAAGGACCGTGAAGGCCATACCCACGAAAAAGATGTTGTTGAGCAAAAAGGAGTTCTCCCTGCTTAAAATCCCCGCTTTCTGGGCTTTCGAGCTTAAGATAGCCTGTCGGTAGAACAAAAGACCATGCGCCACAACCATTATAAAGGCGATGAAGACCAAAAAGGCCGGCCCGATCGGCGATTTGGAAAAGGCATGCACCGAGTTGAGTACGCCCGAGCGAGTGATAAAAGTACCGAGAATCGAAAGGGTGAAGGTGCCGATGATCAAAAGCATGTTCCAGATTTTGAGTGAATTTCTCTTTTCCTGTACGATCACCGAATGCAAAAAAGCCGTTCCGGTCAACCAGGGCATCAGCGAGGCGTTTTCCACCGGATCCCAGGCCCAATAACCACCCCAGCCGAGTTCCATATAGGCCCATTCGCCTCCCAGCAACATCCCCGCGGTCAAAAAGAACCAGGAAAACAAAGACCATCTTCTGGTAGTCAAGATCCACTCGTTGTTCAGTTTGCCCTTGATTAACGCGGCCATAGCAAAGGCAAACGGCACACTGTAGCCCACATAACCCAAATACAAAGAAGGTGGATGAAATACCATGCCGGGATTCTGCAAGAGCGGATTAAGCCCTCTTCCCTCCAAAGGGACGGGAAAAACCCGGGCAAAGGGGTTGCTCCAGCCGATCAGCAAAAAAAGCAAGAACAGGGAAATCACACCCAAGGTAAAAATCACAAATGGCAGGATATCCTTGTTGCTTTTTGAGTAGCGTAAAACCACTATACCGGAAAACATCACCAACACCGCTTCCCAAAAAAGTAAAGATCCCTCCATGCCGCCCCAGACCGCCGTCAGTTTGTAGAACATGGGAAGGTCTGTGCTGGAGTGGTCGGCAACGAAACGGACCGAAAAATCGTCCACCGCGAAAGCATAGCTTAAGGCGAGGTAAGAAACCGCGATCAGGATAAAACTGCCCACCACGCTAAACCGGGCGGACTTGATCAGGTTAAGGCTGTTGCGGCCGGCACCAGCCAGACTGGCTATAATCGAATGCAAGGTCAGCACGATCGCAGCCAGTAAACAATAATACCCTATATCGACAAACATAAGACGGTTTCAGTTTAAAAAGAGCAAGGTTAACGGTTTAAAATTGAGCTAAAAGAAGATACCTTAGTCCAGATGGTTATACCGGGGCGGGTTGCTTACATTTTTAGCGATTCGGAATAAGACGACTTGTTTTTCGTGTGATCATCGGTCTTGTATTCCTCGGAATGTTTCACCAAAAGCTCGGACGCGACAAAATTTTCATTAGAGGCCATAACCCCTTCAATGACGACTCCTTGTCCTTCCTTGAACATATCGGGCTTAGCCCCCACATAAGAAACGTTTAAAAATTGCTTGGAATCCTCGGTGATTCTGAAGTTCAGTTTCGTTCCCTTGGGTTCCCACTCAACCGAGTCCTTCACCACGAGTCCCATAACCCGAATCTTTTCCTTTTGAAATTTATCGGGATTACTTAGAACCTCTCCCGGAGTATGGTAATAAGTTAGGTTTTCAGAACTGATCGAAGTGAATACGGCAATAGCCACGGCTATCACCAAAGCACCTCCCAGGATGTATTTTAAAGGCTTATTCATTGTTTATTTTTCCTCGATTTGTTGTGTTTTCTCCCTAACTTGCTTCAGCTTATAGTAAATTCCGATGATATAAACAATCACGGCACCGCCGAAGATTCCGTAGGAAGCGATTACGTATTCCGCGTTCTTGATCATGATCACTTTCTCTTTTAAGTAAGATATTTAAAGGCTTTAGCTCTGTTTTGAGTCAATAGAACCAAATCTAAACGAAAAAACAACCGATGACAAGCCCTAAGAGCGTCCAAAGCCTTTTTTCTCTGGATTTAAAAGCTCATCAATTACCCGATGATACAAAATACCGCTTTGTCTTTCAGTAAACAGCATCACACCCTGTTTCTCCAGCAAGCTCGCCAGAGCTCCTTTTCCCTTGATTTTCGTTGAGCTAAAACTCCCGTCGAACACTTCGCTGTGACCGCAGGACGGGCTTAAATCCTTTAAAAGACCGTAACCGATCTTCTCTTTCCGGACAAGATCAAGTCCAGCCTCGGCTCCCTTAAGGATCACTGAGGTCAAATCCTCCCCCTTTATGTTAAGCACCCGGGTCACGCTCCCTGAACGCCAAAAAGTGTCACCTTTGATCTCAAGAGGTTCCCTGGGCACGCCCATCCCCCCCTCGACCTCGGGACAAAAAGGAACCAGCAAGCCCATTTCAGCCAACTTGCCGATGTAGGGATCATCCATTAAAATTACCTCTGCGTCATGGCGCACTCTTTGTCCCAAAAGACAGGCGCTGACTAAAATTTTTTTCATTGCTTCAGTCTTGCTATGATAAAGCGGTCTGATAATATTGGATTTTAAACAGGGCAATTTCCCGCTTCGCTTCACGGATAAAGCTGATTTATCCATAAAAAAACATCCAATTGTCCATTTTAGGGCATAATCTTATTTCTTTTTTCTTTCAACTCGATTACGATTAAAAGCGATTTCAGGGACAAGTCGGTATCAGCGTATTTTTCAAAGATCAAAAACCGTTTGTCAACGGAGTGGATCGTCTTTTTATAAAATTGGACCAGAGCCCTATGAGCGAAAACGACCAGCCCAGAACCTACACCATCGTTATCAACAAAAAGCTTTACCAGTTTACCTGTACCGATGGTGCCGAGCATGTCGAAAAGTTGAAAAACAAGCTGGAGAAAGCCATCCAAACCTTAAGCGAAAACGAGGCCAACCATATCCTGTCCAACACCGCGATCAAGCTGGCCCTGATGCTGGCTGACGACGCGGTCAGAGCCGAAAGCTCAATCGACCATAGCCTGGAGCGGTTTGAAGAGCGCCTTCAACCTGTCATCCGGGACCTGGATGAGGTGCTGGGTGATTTTAGTTGAAATATCTGGACAATCCCTGTAAATATCAAGTAGAATAAGATCAACAAGACAAAAGGAACTTCTGCCCTGTTCGTGATATCAGGTCAATTTGAGCCGTATATTGTAAAAAGGGATAGGTCACTGTTAACGGTGTGCAGGCCCATGAAGCTTTCGCTTTATTATGGGAAGCCTAAAGTTATTAATTACTTTTCCCACCTGGACATCCAGGTTCAATATTCCTTTTACACGGCAGGGTGGTTTTTTTGTAAGAAGGACAGCTATCATCCCGTTTTAAACGGATAGAATCTTGGCGCGGATTAGATTAAAAGCGCTTGATCCAAAAGCGATTATTTAT
>JAOUME010000092.1 GCA_029881655.1 Deltaproteobacteria bacterium
ATTTTTTTTTCCTTTTCATCACCAGGCGTATTGCGGATCAGGATGGCGACCTTTTTATTGTTGGACGGAATCGCAGTGTAGGTTGACTGCTCCAGGACTTCCCCTTTATCAAGTGTTTTCGATAAGATCATCTCGTCCAGGGACGACTTGATTCCCCGGTCGCTCAGATTGACCACCTCCTGACTGCTCAGTTTAATCGAGCACCTCAGTTTTTTCCCCAGATCATCATAGCCCGCGTCAATGGATGATTCGAATTCAAAGGCGGTTACGCAGCTCAGGATCAATTCGGTCAGCTCCTCAAGATTGGTACAAGAGAGACTCTCAAGATAAAATCGGTTGATTTCACGGTAGGATTTCAAATCCAGATCGACTTTCTTAAGCGTGCTGAGCAGTTTTGACTTCGTGTAGCTGATCACCGAATCCACCATGGATTTAGCTTCCATGACGATATAATCTTTTTTCCGGATCTCACGCAGGCTTTGTTTGACCGCCGATAAAAGCACTTTCGCCGTATAGGGTTTTATCAGGTAATGCTGGATATCGATGTCGTAGGCCTGCTTTAAATCGCTCTGATCCTTTTTGGAGGTCTGCATAATGATGGGTATGTCCTTGAACCGCTTGTCGTTCCTGATGATATTGGCGAACTCGATCCCCCCCATCAACGGCATGATCCAGTCCAGAATGATCAGGCTGACCTGATCTGGGTATCTCTCCAGAATCTCGAGAGCGTCCTTGCCGTTGCAGGCCAGAAAGTAATCCAGGCTTAAAGTGCTTAAGGCATTTGAAATCAGGTTAATCACATACTTGTCATCCTCGACGACCAGTATTTTTTTTTTGACGGCTTCCATAATTATCTTTTGATTTTATATCCGGGGAGCGTGAGACCTGTCCATGATCCCTTCAAAGTTGCCGCTTTAGAGAAAATTCCAAGTTTCATCCAGAATATCCCCAATCAGTCAAAATTAAAAGACATTTTTATACAATTTCCAATAAGATAACTTTTAAACCTTGTTTACTTTGAATTTGTCGGACGTGAATGGTTCTTATATTTTAAACAAAATGGAGAGCCGGGGATGAAAGGAGATTGGCAGGATTGAGGATCAATGTTTTTTGGTATCATTATAGTAAGGCAATCTAACAAATAAAATAGCTCGCGATAAACCAGTTTGATTCTTGATATTGATTTGCGTGGGGATTCGATCTGAAAGCGATGGCCGATGATCTGCTGAAACCCTTGTTATTGTCTGACCCGATTGGCGCGATAGCCTTAAGATGGGCTGTCAATTATAACTTCTCAGGTAATGTCAGCTTAATTTATTTCCCCCGAGTGTCAGGATTTTTTATTAAAAATCCCTTTCATTTTATTGATGATCGGTTTTTTTTCATCCTGTCTTCCCGAGAGAATCGCTCTCTCGACCTGATCAACTGCGGTCCAGGGAGTCAGAACCTTTAAAATGGGCAATCTTTCTCTATCCTCCCCTTTTGATTGGTTGCTTAATATCTGATGAAACGCGTTTCTAAAATCCATTTCCAAAAAATCGGATTCAGTCTGCCCATTATCCTGACTCTGAGCCGTTCCGGTGAACAATTCCTCTAAAAGCCGGGGGAAATCGCGCGCTACGTCGAAAATTTCGACTGCGTAAAAAGGGTTTTTCAACTCTGCTGAAATATCGAAGGACTCCGGGTTTTTAGACAGCGCGATAACAGGAATAGATGATGTTTCACACAACAATTGAATCACCTCCTTTTTCAAAACGGCTGAATAACCATCCAAATTCCAAATTACCAGAGCGATCTCCTGGCTTTCGATCAATTCCCTGACCTTGAGACCTCCTCTGGCACAATGAAGCTTTCCTCCTTTCCTATCTACCACTTCTTCTAACGCAGGGGGAATTTCCAATGTCGTAATCAGCAGCAAGTTTCTTCGCATCTTTAAATTAGATCTAATAAATTGATTTATTATTGGCCCTTGCCTAATTTATATTTTATTTTTAATATTTTGAATACAGGCAAAATCCACCAATTTTGATTATGATAACCCAGGAACCGTTTCCATCTTTTTCCACAAGACCTCGCTCAGGGTTGCGATAATCCCTTTTATTCACCAAAATATCGTTTTCAGGTTACCGGATTTAATATTTTGTCAAAATTGAAATTTATTCATGCAGACTTTTCAGTATGTGAGGCATGACCTCAAGGAAAACCTCCTCGATTTTCTGGCCAGGAGGTTTCCCTATCAAACCAAGGAAAAATGGTTTGAAAATATCACCTCCAACGCAGTCAAGGTCAACCATAGCCCAGCCGTTCCAAGCCTGGTTTTAGAGACCAAAGACCTGATCAGCTACGAAAGGTCCCGCTCGGACGAACCCCAGGTCGACACCAGCTTTCAGGTCCTCTTCCAGGACGACTGGATCATCGCGGTCAGCAAAAACGGCAACATCCCCATCAGCGAGTCGGGGAAATTCTACCGCAATACCCTTTTAAACGTCGTCAAGGAACAAGAAGGTATTCCTGAGCTCTATGCCGTTCACCGCCTGGATAAGGAAACCTCGGGCGTGATCGTGATCGCTAAAGACCCCAAGGTGGCAACCCTGCTCGGCAAGCAGTTCCTAAACGGAACCCCCGAGAAAACCTATCACGCCGTTCTAAACGGCATTTTCGAGACAACGGAGGTTGAAGTCGATCAACCCATCAAAAAAACAGATCCATTAAATAGCAAAATCAGGATCAAGCAGATGGTTTCACCCGGCGGGAAAGCCTCAAGGACGGTTTTTTATCCCATCGAATCCTGTGAGAACCTCACCCTTTGTAAGATCCGGACTTTTACAGGCAGAACCCATCAGATCCGGTGTCACGCTGAACATATAGGCCACCCGATCTTAGGCGACAAACTATACGGCCAGTCCGATGAACGGTTTTTAGCCTTACTTAACGGGGAGGAAAAACCGGTTTTTGAACCTTTCGGTCTTATTGACCGACAACTCCTGCATGCGAGCTCACTTTCTCTCTTTCACCCCATCAGCGAGGAAAAAATCATTTTTAAAGCTGATTTTATGGATGAATTTTCAAAGTACCCCTTTTTTATGCGCTGTTTCGGCCCCGGAAAAATTTCATGAGACTACCCCCATGTCCCTGATCCCGACCAGGCACTCCCCACTGATTAAACAGTAATCGACAAATAACAAATTCCTTCCGTTGACAAATCCGATCTAATTTTTTATACTTTTTGATTGAACCAAATAATCATTAAACAATTATCCAAAGACAGCAATGTACGCGATTATAGAGTCCGGCGGCAAACAGTACCGGGTCGAGAAAGAAAGCATTGTCACGGTTGACTTGATCCACCTGGAAGCGGGTTCGGAATACAAGACAGATAAGATTTTATTCGTGAAAAGCGGAGAAAACAAGTATCAAATCGGGACTCCCTATATCACTGGCGCCGAGGTTAGCGGAAAGATCCTTTCTCATCTCAAGGCTAAAAAGGTTGTCATTTTCAAGAAAAAAAGACGGAAAGGCTACCAGAAAAAACAAGGACACCGCCAAAACTACACTCAGCTCCAGATAACCGAAATCAAAGTTAAATAATTCAACACAGAGAAGGTCAAAATGGCACATAAAAAAGGTCAGGGAAGCGTTAAAAACGGTAGGGATTCAAATCCCCAGTTCAGAGGCGTCAAAAAATACGGCGGCGAACAGGTTACGGCCGGCACGATCTTGGTCAGACAGGTTGGCAACAGCTTTCACGCGGGCAAAAATGTTGGAACCGGCAAGGATTTTACGCTTTTTGCTCTCATCGATGGGGTAGTCCAGTTCCAACGGAAAGCCAAAAATAAAAAGCAGATCACCATCGTTGAAGCTCAAGCCTAGACCAGTCCCCCTAATAAATATCCACGATCCCGATCAGCTCCAGCAGTTTTATTTCCCGCTGGAGCATCGCCTCTTCTCGCTCCGGGTCATCATGATCCAGTCCGCATAAATGCAAAATCCCGTGGGTTATCAGTCTAAGCAGCTCAAGTTCCAGACCCAGTCCGTATTCCAATGCCTGAGACTCGCATATCTCAAGGCAGACCGCCAACTCGCCCGGATGATTCAGTTGTTCGTCCCGCTCGCCAAGCTTAGAGTCGCCGAAAGACAGGATATCGGTCGGCTTATCAAGACCGCGATATTGATGATTGAGTTCCTGGATGGTGTTTTTAGAACAGAACAAAATCACAATATCCTCAAGCTCCGGCTCGACCAGCCCCATTAATCGTATGGTCTGGCTGAAAAGCTTTTCCTCCAGCTTCTCCGGCAAAACCGCCGTTTCATCTTCATACTGAATCACCAGATTTTTTTTCATGGAAAATGAGGCGTTTTTAGAGCGGTACAAAATCAGCGGATCATGACAGAGTATTCTTTTCTGGGTGGTATCTGGCCGAGTTTAAGTAAGCGAAATTGACTGCGTCCGGATACTTGATCCGGTTGTGGTGAATACTGATCAAAACCTGGGTATAGGTATCGATGGTAACTCTGAATTTATTTAAATTCATTCCCGAATCATCCAGTTCGCCATCTTCCAAAATAGCCCAGCACACTTTGTTGACCATCTTGGAAATTTTTTCCGGCGTTGGTTTGTCGATTGACCGGGTTGAAGCTTCCGAAACATCTCCCAGCATGACGAGAGCAGCTTCCAGGCTTTGCGGCTTAGGCCCGAGATAACGAAAGGGCAGTTCCTCGACAGGCTTGGGATTTCCGGCATCGACCGTCATTTGTTGGGCCTTATGGAAAAAATATTTAACCAGTGTCGTTCCGTGGTGCTGAAGTAAAATATCCCGGATACTTTTCCCGAGACGGTGTTGGTCTGCGAGATCGGCACCCTTTTTCAGGTGATCGATAATCACCTTAGCCGAATCGTAAGGATCCATGTCATCGTGAATATTTCGAGCCTTCTGCGGCTGGTTTTCGATATAATAATGCGACTCGACACCTTTTCCAATATCGTGGTAATAAGCGCCGACCCTCGCGAGTAAGGGGTTTGCGCCTATCCTTGTCGCAGCGGTCTCAACCAGATTCCCCACGACGATGGAGTGCTGATAGGTACCAGGGGCTTTGAAAATCAGCTGTTTTAAGGCTGGGTGGTTCATATTGGACAGCTCAAGCAGTTTCAGATTGGTCGTAATATCGAAGAGCGTCTCGAAAAAGGGCAGCAGAATCGAAACGATCAGAGAAGTCATGAATCCGCCAAAAAAAGCCATCGCGAAAGCGGACCAGATCCAGGCCCCGATCTGGGTCTTTTCAACCAGATATAAGAAGAAAATCACCGGAATATTGACCAAAGAAATTTTCAAGCCATGTAAAATCAGCGAATAACGGGATTCGAACTTGACTACGGGAAGTGAAGCCACCAGACTCCCCATCATGGCAAAGAAAAAATAATACAGGCTTCCCTGCATCATAATCGAAACGAAAAGACTGGTCAAAAGCCCCACCAGCAGGGCGGATTCGAACCCGATCAAAATTCCAACCAGCATGGAACTCAGAGCAACCGGAAACATGTACTTGTAAATCTTGTTGTGAAACTGATCATAACGGGTCTCCACCATTTCCCCGATGACCGAACTGACCTTAATCAGAATCAAAGTCAGTACGATCGCAACACCGATCACCAATAGATTTTTAAATGTCAGCCTGCTCTTGATTCCTCTTACGTGAAACGAATAAAAAACCAGCGTCAATGAAAAGAGCACGATCAGCATGATCCCCAGCATTTGAGGAAGTTGATTTTGGTTGGAAATGACTTCGTAGTACCCCTTGATCAGTTCCACCTGATGGGGTGTCGCCCTGTCCCCGGCTCTCGCGATGATTTCGCCCTGTTTGACGCTGAAAAAAACCGGGCTCATCTCCTGGGTTAGTTTTTCCTTCCGCTTTTCATACTCCAGCTTGTTTTCCGTCACGTTGGGACTGATGAGCTTCTGCGCCAGGAAAACGACAAAAGTACGAACCTTGCCCGTCTCATCTTCGGTAAAAATATCCTTTGATAATTCGACTATCTGGTTTTGAACCTCGATAAGATCTGAGAACTCGGCCACGCTTTGGATATTAAGGCTTTCGCCACTGATCAAGTCACGAATCTGATTTTTTGTGTCGCTTTCCCATTTTAGGTTCAGCTTGGAAGCCACGATCTTCTGATTTAACAAAACGGTTAGCAAACTGATCAACTGATCTTCGATCTCAATTTCGTAAAATGGAAATTGAGATCTTTCTAATTCCTCTTTGCTAATATCGATCTGCAGCATGTCGAAAAAATCGCGGATGGCCTTGCTCTTTCGCTCCTTCATCTCGACCTGATGCAGGTCGCTTTCGGTCTGAATCCCTAAAAAGTTTTTCTCGTAGTTGGCGATTTCCTGCTGAATAACGCCTTCCTTTTCCTCAAGATCCTTTAAAAGCTGGCCAACCACTCTCAGCTCAAAGTCTAGACTTTTCTTCTTCTCAAACTCGTTGGAAGAAAGCTTTATTTCATTTCCCAGCTTTTGCAACTGTCTTTCCAGCATTCCCTTATATTTCTGATAAAGCAGAATTTCTTTTTTATTTTCCGCCAGACCTAGCGTCGAAGAAAAATAATTTACCCCCAGCTGCCTGTTTTTATTATCAAAGGCAATATTCTGCTTTTCGATATTGGCGATAGTATCTCTGGTGATCTGGAAAGCTTTATTGATCCGAAGGGAAGTTTTCTCGGCGCCCACAGGGTCAAAGTCGTAAACCGCTCCCAGTTCCTTGAGAAGTTTTTCTCTTTTTAGCTTGGTGGAAATTTGGTCGGGAATGAGCGAATCTTCATCGATAACGATGGTTTCTCGGATGATATCGCCTTCATGGTATTCCAGTTGTTGAAAAAGAATCTTCGGAGAAAGCAGATAGCCGATAATGATACTGAGAACGGCCAACAGAACAAATTCTTTCGCGTATTTCTTTTGCCAACTGATCAGTCTTTTAGAAAAACCCTTTGTCTGCGAAATTTGATTTTGCATAAAATCGGTAGAAAATGATGGGATATTTGAATATTATTAGCGCATCCTTTTAATTTTATAGGTAAACTCAAATTATTTTAGAATATAACTAATATTCAAACAAATATAGTATTGATCGTAATATAATTCGCTCACAAAAGGTACCTTTTTTTTAATGTTCGCTATTTCAAACGCATACAGCATCAAAACCACCTGCGTTTTAGTTTCCGGTTTGCGATGGGTACAAGTACCTCTCAAAATACCGATAGTTTTCCGCCAAATCGTTAATGAGCACAAATTCATTTTTTTGATGGGCCTGCGAAGGATCTCCCGGTCCAAAGTTCACGGCCGGGATACCAATCGCACTCAGTCTGGCGATATCGGTCCAGGCTTGCTTGGCCTTCATCTCGAATTGACCCAGTTCCTTAAATTCCCGCAAAAGATCGTTTTTGACCACCACATCGGCCGAAGGACACTCATCGACAAACTCAATATCCGGCTTTCCCAGATACAGCCTCATCTCCTCTTTGGCCTGATTAATACTCTTGCCGGGAGCGAACCGATAATTCACATTCAATTCAAATAAATCGGGAATGGCGTTTCGGGTTTTACCCGCTTGAAGCAAAGTGGGATTCATCACCTCGTAAAAGGCGAGCCCCTCTATCAACTTTTCTCTTTTCCCGAAATCCCTAAGTTTTTCCAGGATTTCGATTCCCTCAAAAACCGCGTTTTTGCCCTCCCAGGGTCTCGCGCTGTGACTGGATTTGCCATGAATCTTCACCTTGGCGTGCAAACCTCCCACACAACCCACCTGGAGGCTGTTACTGGTCGGCTCCAGCAAAAAAGCCAGATCACATTTTTTAAGTTGCGGATTATTTTCAAGCATCCTGCCCAACCCGTTTTCCAGGTAGGGTCCCTCTTCAGCGTCATAAAACACGAATATCAGGTTAAACCGGCAGGCATCTTCCTTATAATCCATCATCAACTTCATCATCACCGCCAGACCCGCTTTCATATCGCTCGCACCGCATCCGAAAACCTTTTGATCCTTAATCTGGGGGGATAAGTCTTGAGTGTCTTTAACCGTATCCAGGTGTCCGTAGAATGCCAGCGTCTTTTTGCGGGTATTAAAGTCACTTGAGAAGATCAGCCCGACCTCATCCCGGGTAAGCCGAAAACCCGCCTGTTTATCCAGACGGGTTTTTATGAAGTCCGAGATATCTTTTTCCTGCATGGTTTCTGAGGGAATTCTCACTAATTCCAATAGAATCTGGGATAAGGTTGTTTGAAGTGTCATTTGGCTTTGATGATAATGACGGCGGCCTTGGCGGCGATACCCTCTTGTCTTCCGACAAACCCCAGTCCCTCGGTCGTGGTCGCCTTGATGCCGACTTGATCCGGTTTAATCCCGAGACAATGGGAAACCGCTTTTATCATTTCAGGGATATGGGGTCTCATTTTTGGCTCCTCAGCCAGAATCACAGCGTCGATGTTGCCAATCCGGTAGCCCAACCGGAGGATTCTCCGGTGAACTTCCTCTAAAAGCTTCAGGCTGGAAATCCCTTTGAAAGCGGGGTCCGAATCCGGAAATAAGACCCCTATGTCTCCCAGGCCCGCGGCACCCAAAAGACCGTCCATCACAGCGTGAATCAGAACATCCGCATCCGAATGTCCCAAAAGACCCATTTTATGGGGGATCTCGACCCCGCCTAAGATCAGCTTTCTGCCTTCGACGAGACGATGTACGTCATAACCCAGTCCGACCCTCAATTTTTTCCTCTAACGTTATGGGGTGAAATCCCCGGTTGAAAAATCCTCGTCTATTATGCTTCTTTGAGCGCCGTGATCGCTTTGGCGTAATCGGGTTTCCCGAAAACAGCCGAGCCGGCCACCGCAATATCCATTCCGGCGCTTTTTAATGAGCCCGCGTTTTCAGGCGTAACGCCGCCATCCACTTCAATTTCCACTTTCAGTCCCTTACGGATGATCATCTCTTTGATTTCCTCGACCTTGTATATCATCCGCTCGATAAATTTCTGGCCACCAAAACCCGGATTAACCGACATGATCACCACCATATCCAGATCCTCCAAAACCCACTCGATGTCCCGAAGAGAGGTCGAGGGGTTCAGCGCCACAGCGGATTTAACATGGTTCTCGCGGATCAGCCTTAAGTGGCGTTGAAGATGAGTGGTCGATTCCACATGCAGGGCTATCCGGTCAACCTTCGCCTCAAAGAAGGATTGAAGATGCGCCTCCGGGTTAATGATCATCAAATGCGCGTCCAGCTCCACTCCTTCAAAACGGGGCATCTGTTGGATGATCATCGGCCCGAAGGTGATATTGGGAACAAAAACCCCATCCATCACGTCGAGATGGATCAGATCGGCTCCGGCTTCGACAACCGCTTTGATTTCGGTCTCCAGCTTCGCGAAAGAAGCCGATAACACCGATGGGGCGACTTTAAACATAATATCCTTTTCTAATTCGATTCAATTAACAACAAAAACTCTTTCCGGCCGGGGTGATTTTTTTTGGAACCTTTATATTGAGGTTAAATATAAAATCAGTCAAATCCAAAAAACCTCGACCTCATCCACCTGGTCACAGGACGTTTGACGCCAACTCTGCCAGCTTTGACCTGACACCGCACATCAGATTGATATGCCCTGCCAGCTCGAACTCCCTCATCTTCTCGATCACATAGGACAGGCCATTTGAAGTCGGCTGAATATAAGGATTGTCGATCTGATAGGGATCACCCGTCAAAACGACCTTGGTTCCCGTGCCGGCGCGGGTAACGATGGTCTTGATCTCGTGCGGGGTCAGGTTCTGAGCCTCATCGACGATCATAAAGCGGTTGGGGATCGAACGGCCACGGATATAGGTCAGCGGTTCCAGCTCGATAAGACCGCTCTCTAAAAGTCGCTGGTAGCTGCCGCTTTTGCCGCCGGATTTCCCCTGGGCCGCGGTTAAAAATTCAAGATTATCAAATACCGGCTGCATCCAGGGCGCCATTTTCTCCTCGATATCCCCTGGAAGATAGCCCATGTCCCTCCCCATCGGAAAGATCGGTCTTGAAACCAGAATCTTGTGATACTGACCGCTGGTGAGCATCATCTCCAGTGCCGCCGCCAGCGCCAAGAGAGTCTTTCCGGTACCCGCCTTGCCCGCCAGGATCACAATATGGATTTCAGGGTCCATCAATAAATCCAGCGCGATTTCCTGCTCCTGATTCTTGGGATAAATTCCCCAGACTCCCTTGGGGAAGTTCCGTATAGGTATAAACCTCTTCTTTGAATCAAAGTAGCGGCATACTATCTTCTCGTTCGTTTGGACCCTTTGAAAAACGACCTGTTGGTTCGCATAATATTTCCCTTCTTCAGGTACTAAAAATCCCTTGTTTTTAAGCTTTTTAAAGGTCTCCTTGGGCAGTTCCTCGGTATGGGGGCTTTGGTAGAGTTTCCCAAAATCGGTTAATTTTTCCACAAAAGATATGACCGGAATCCCAATGGTGGATACCCGAATCCTCAAATTGATATCATTGGTGACAACCGTAGTTTTACCGGGGAAAAGTTTTTGGATCATAATCGCCGCCGCCAAAACCTTGTTGGAACTTTTGTGTGGATTAATGAAAGCCGGCAGCTTCACTTTCTCCTCCTCCATAATAAAAACACTCAAGATACCCCCGTTATCCATCGAAACACCAGCGGTCAAAGAACCCTTCTGACGGATTTGATCCAAAGCCTGGGAGACCAGCCGCGCGTTCCTGCCGACCTCGCTGCTGTCTTTGATAAACTGGTCGATCTCTTCAATAACCGACAAAGGAATTACGACCTCCGCGTCCGGATATGAGTAAATCGAGTCAGGATCATAAAGCAGGATACTGGCGTCTAAAATATATTTTTCAGCTGGATTCCCCGACATCTAAAACTCGTTTTCCATTATTTTAACTCCCTTACAATAATCCCGTTATTACGACGAAACAACACATTCCTAACTGGACAACTATCACAAGAAATGCAAAAGATAAATCAACTTAGCAAAAAATTCTGATCAC
>JAOUME010000093.1 GCA_029881655.1 Deltaproteobacteria bacterium
AACTGATCGAGGTGACCCCAGGCAAAAGAATCTCGCTTCAAAAGCATTTTCACCGGAGTGAGCATTGGATCGTTTTGTCTGGCACGGCTAAGGTCACAAAGAAGGATCAGGAAATACTTTTGGTAGAAAACGAGTCGACATTTATACCCAAAACCTTCCTGCATCGCCTGGAGAATCCTGGTAAAAAACCTTTAAAAATCATAGAAGTTCAAATTGGGGACTACCTTGGGGAAGATGACATTGAACGGTTTGTCGATGATTTCGGCAGGGTCAATCAATAATAGAAGAAAGAGTATCTTATCAAAAGATTTGATTAGAATTATTTTAGATAGTGGTTTATAATACATAGTATAACCGTAAAATCATATAACTATTGAATTTACAGATTAATTAAGGATTGAGGGGGCGGAATGAAAAGGATTTGGCAGAAACAATATGAAAAGGCAGTGCCTTTAGATATCGACCCAAGCGTTTACAATTCGATCGTGGATCTTTTGGAAGAGAGTTTCGACAAGTTCGGCAGCAAGACCGCTTATGTGAATATGGGAGGACAATTAAGTTATTCCGAGCTGGACCGTCTCAGTCGTGATTTTGCGGCCTATCTACAGCAGTCCCTGTGCCTGAAACAGGGTGACCGAGTCGCCATCATGATGCCCAATCTGATACAGTACCCCGTCGCGTTGTTCGGAGTTCTTAGGGCCGGCATGGTCGCGGTAAACGTCAATCCCCTTTACACCCCCAGGGAACTGGAGCATCAGTTGAAGGATTCAGGAGCAAAAGCCATCGTGATTTTGGAGAATTTCGCTCACGTCCTTCAGAAGGCTATCGACAATACCGCGGTTAAAAACGTGATTATTACCCGCATCGGTGATATGCTGCCTTTTTTGAAGTCCAAGATCGTCAATCTGGTCGTCAAGCATGTCAAGAAGATGGTTCCTGATTGGCGGATCGCGAATCACGATGTTCTGCTTAACTCACTTAAGGCTGGCGCGAATAAGACTTTTAACCGTCCCGAAATCAAAAGCGAGGATACCGCTTTTTTGCAATACACCGGAGGCACCACCGGTGTCGCCAAGGGAGCGATTCTGACTCACAGAAACATCGTCTCTAACGTTCTTCAGGCGAAAGCCTGGGTGGGGCATCACTTTATCGAGGGAGAGGAAATCGTGATTACGCCTTTACCCCTTTACCATATTTTTTCGCTGACCGCCAATTGTCTCTTCATGACGGTTATGGGAGGTACCAATGTGTTGATCACCAATCCCAGGGATATCCCCAACTTCGTCAAGGAATTGAAAAAATGGCGATTCACTTTTATTACAGGGGTCAATACCCTGTTCGGGGGTTTGTTAAATAACCCTGAGTTTGCTCAACTGGATTTTACTTCCATGAAGATCGCTCTGGGAGGGGGCATGGCCGTTACCCAGGCAGTAGCGCAAAAATGGACTAAGGTCACCGGAAAGGTTCTTCTGGAAGCTTATGGCCTGACTGAAACCTCACCGGCTGCCTGCATCAACCCGGCGAACCTAAAGGAGTTTAACGGCTGTATTGGACTACCCATCCCATCGACCGATATTAAGATCATTGATGAAGATGAGAAGGAAGTTAAGCTCGGAGAGGCAGGAGAACTTTGTTTTAAAGGACCTCAGGTGACCCAAGGTTATTGGAATAAGCCCGAGGATACCAAGAATCTCTTTACCGGGGACGGCTGGCTTAAAACGGGGGATATCGCCAGTCTGGACAAACTGGGCTTCGTTAAAATCGTTG
The DNA here is from genome assembly GCA_029881655.1 of Deltaproteobacteria bacterium. GTDB lineage: Bacteria > SAR324 > SAR324 > XYD2-FULL-50-16 > XYD2-FULL-50-16 > JAOUME01. The sequence goes on from JAOUME010000093.1 coordinate 1,768, forward strand.
ACCGTAAAAAGGATATGATCCTGGTCTCAGGATTTAACGTTTACCCAAACGAGGTCGAAGATGTCGTTACCTTGATGGAAGGGATTTTAGAAGCCGCCGTTGTGGGGATTCCAGATGAAAAATCAGGTGAGGCCGTAAAACTGTTTGTCGTAAAGAAAGACCCGAATCTCACCAAGGAGGCGGTCTTGGCTCATTGCAAGGAAAACCTCACGGGATATAAAAGACCCAAGGAGATCGAGTTTAAGGACGAACTGCCCAAGACCAATGTCGGCAAGATATTAAGAAGGGCATTAAGGCAATAGCCTGGAGAGGGTTATTTCTTTTGATTCTTCTCCTTAAAGACAGACTCGGCGAGTCCATCCAGCTCGCCTAAAAACTTCAGTATTTTTGACTGCTCGCTACCGCAATAATCCCTGATCTGACTTTGTATCTCACCAATTTTCTTCAGTCGGCTTTTCTCGGCGCTCTCGCAGTAAGGACAATCCTTGATAAACCGTTCCTCATAGAGTATCGTGTAATATTCCAGTATCGGGCTGAAAGCCTTTTCCAGGGTAAATATGCACTTTTTTTCTTTGTAGCTGTTGATGCTTGACCTGTTGTAGGCGTAGCTTTCGCTTAAAACCTTTCTCAGGACGATCTGGTCGCAGGAAGGGTTGCTTAAAAACTTGATCTGCTTGCCTTCGATGGTCTTTAATTCGGCCAGTTGGGTATGGTTGAATTCAAATTGACAAGGGATAAAAGAGACTCTCCCGAAGTTCCCGAGTCCGGGTTTTTTTTTGACGATGTTTTTTTTCACGAAAGCGAAAAACTGTTGTTTGTCGATCTTGAGTTTATCTAGATCGATTTTTTCGTTGGAGATGGTCTCAAAATCGATTTTGGCGGATAAAGGCCAAGCTATGAAAATAAATAATCCAATAAAGATAAGCGTTAAAAAGGTTTTATAGGTTAAATTCATGAGTTGTTTTTTCTAAAAGAAAGGAAACCTTCGGTTGATTCTGGTTTTCTTTATATTTGAATCTTTTTTTTAGACTATGTCAAAGGCTTGCTGTTCGGGTTGCGGTTTGTTTTTCAGGACGATGAAGCTGGTAAGATTTCATAAACAGTCTGGTGGCATTAAGGTTTGATTTTTTAGGTTTGGCGATACAGAATAAACGGAGAAATTATTAATTTATTTTTACAGTCCAAACCGATGAGCCGCTATGATTTCTTCATTCCAAAAACCGGTAAGAAAGATTATCCATCTTGATATGGACGCGTTTTTCGCTTCGGTCGAGATCAAGGACAATCCTGAGCTTAAGGGTTTGCCCGTGGTGGTGGGTGGAAGTCCAACGAGTCGCTCAGTGGTCTGCGCGGCCAGCTATCAGGCCCGGGAATTCGGTATTCATTCAGCCATGCCCTGTTCGAAAGCCCGACAGTTATGTCCCGAGGCGGTCTTTATTTTTCCACGTTTTGAGAGATACCAGGAAATATCCTTAATGATCCATGAGGTCTTTTTAGGTTATACCGATTTGGTGGAACCCGTCTCATTGGACGAGGCCTGGCTGGATGTGACAAATAACAAGGTTAATTGCCCCTCCGCGAGCCTTTTAGCTGAGAAAATCAAGGAGGATATCCGTTTGTTGACCGGACTTAGCAGTTCCGCGGGCGTATCCTACAACAAGTTTCTAGCCAAAATCGCCTCAGATGAAAAAAAACCGGACGGGCTTTTCGTGATCTCTCCAAAAAACGCACTCCAATTTTTAAAGACTATTCCGGTAAAAAAACTGCCCGGCGTGGGTAAGGTTACCTTTGAGCGGCTTAGGGAGCTTAAAATCGAGTTTGGCTATCAGCTCTTCGAGCAGTCATCTGAGTTTTTGAGACAGCATTTCGGGAAGTTCGGCAATGTGATGCATGATTTAATCAGAGGGATTGATGATAGGCCCGTGATGTCCCACCGCGAAAGAAAATCAGTCGGGATTGAGAATACCTTTGAGACGGATATTCTCTACGGCAATGAGCTTAAAGCCGAATTGAACCGGTTACTATCAGGTCTTACCCGGCGTATCGCCAAGCTGGGCAAAAAGGGTCGGACCCTGACGTTGAAAATCAAATTCATGGATTTTACACAAATTACCCGCTCGGTAACCGACGATAAATTTTTTGACAATGATGTCCTGCTTGCCACCATCGCCCATCAAAAACTCTTTGAGGTTTGCCAAAAGGAATTCCCTTTTAAGAAAGTGCGGCTGATCGGACTCGGGGTCTCCAATTTCGAGGGGCAAAAGAAAATCCGGAATGAAAATATCCAGTTAGAGATATTTCCTTTTATAATCCAGCCTGAGAATTTATTTACATCCCTTCATCTACAAAAACCCGTTATTTAAATTAAAGACAAGCATGCTTCAAATCGGCGAGATAAAAGCAATAACCGGCGGGGATTGGCTGGTTGAGCCAAAAGACCCCACAGCTAAAATCTCAGGTGGCGCTTTTGATACCAGAAATCTGGGGGAGGCCGAGATATTTTTTGCCTGGAAAGGTGAAAACAGCGATGGACACCGCTATCTAAACCAGCTTGAAAACTCAAAAATCAAGCTGGTGATCATTGAGCGGGATGTCGCCGGTCCTAAAGGTGTCGCGTTATTGAAAGTTAAGGATTCCCTGGCCGCGCTGGCGGAAATCGCCCGTGAACTGATCGGGCGTTTTAAGGGAAAACTCATCACCTTGACGGGTTCTTCCGGCAAAACGACCGCCAAGACCTGGTTGTCGCATCTATTGACAAATCAGTTTTGCCTCTTGGCAAATCAAGGTAGTTTTAATAATCACATCGGTTGTCCGATTACCATTTTAAACATCAAAAAGGAACACGAACTGATCATTTTGGAAATGGGGACAAATTCGTTGGGCGAGCTCGAATTTTTAAGTTCAATCGCACCTGGTGACATTCGCTGGCTCATTAATGTTGGGCTGGCTCATTTAGGTAAATTCGGCAGCCGGGAAAACATCTACCGAGCCAAAGCGGAGATTTTTTCTAATATGAGAAAGGACGATCATGCCTTGGTCCCTTTTGGAGATGAGCAACTGCTATCATATATCAAGGACAGGAGACCGCGTTTTTTTGGACAAAAGGCCCCTGAATTTTTCTGGGAATTAATTCAGGTGGACCAGGAAGGATTAAGACAGCGACTTAAGTTCCATACCCCCGGTGGGACAAAAGAAATTTGGGTGAATCATCTAGGGGCATATGTCGGAGAATTGCTCAGCGGTATTTTCATGATCACCGATCTTTTGGGGGGAGACTTGGAAAGGGTTATAGAGTGTATCGAAACCCTGCCCCAGGAAAAAGGACGCTCCAGTTTCTGTAAGGGACTTGGAGACTCGCTGATCTATGACGACAGCTATAACGCCAATCCCGATTCCTTGGTTAACATGCTGAAAACGATCTGTGTTTTGAAGCATGAAAGGAAAATCGCCGTGATCGGCAATCTGGCGGAACTGGAAGAGGATTTAAGTGTCAGCGCCGCCTATATTATTGAGCGGCTGCCTCAAGAATTGACCGACCTGATCCTGACCGGACAGACGGGAAGGGTCCTTTTTCCGCTGATCAAAGAGAGAATCCCGAATTTAAAAATCGCGTACTTTAAGGATACTCAGGAGATTATCGCTTATTTAAAAGGCCAACCTGATCATCAAACCGTTATTGGAATCAAGGGGTCGAGAAGCTCCCACATGGAAAGGGTCGTTTTGGCGTTAACGGGAGAGAAAATCCAATGCGCTCTTGAGACCTGCGGAAAGCTGATGATGTGTCAAAGCTGCGATGAGAGGTGATCACAACTCCTCTAGTATACCCTGTGATTTCTTGCTGCCATCAGGCTCGGCCGTTTTCAACTGCGCTCCACTTGCCTGATGGCACTGGATGGGCTCGGTGCCGCTTTTGAAATACTCGATCCTTGAATCACCTTGAAGCTGGCAGTCGAGCAATCCGGTTTCGGGATTAACCCTAACGACTTTAATTTCATCAGGCTGCGCGAAAGGCATGATCGGAAGATCCGCCACCGTGGCTTTCATGAAATTGGTCCAGATGGGCGCGGCGGCCTTCGAGCCTGTCTCAAGGTTGCCTAAAGATTGCTGGGTGTTGTCAAATCCAACGTAAACCCCGGCAATGATTTGGGGGATGTAGCCGATAAACCAGGCATCGGTGAAATCGTTTGTCGTTCCGGTCTTGCCGCCTGCCGGTCTGCCGATCTCTTTTGCCCGCCAACCCGAACCGAAATTCACGACATCTTTTAGGATACTCGTCATCAAAAAGGCGGTTTCCGGTGACATGACTTCATCGCCTATGCCATCGAAATACTCCTCGAGAATATTGCCGTTCTTGTCCTCAATCCTTTTGATGAAAAGGGGTTCGACCCTGTTTCCGCCGTTGGCGAACACGCTGTAGGCCTTAATCATTTCCTCCAAAGTCACCGAGGCGGTTCCAAGGCCCAAAGTTAAATCATCGGGCAACTCCGAATCGATACCCAGTTTTTTGGCGTGAGTGATTATCTCCTGCCTGCCCAGGGTCATGGTCAGGCGGATGGTAGGTACGTTCTTGCTATGGACCAGAGCGTCTCTAAAGCTGACGCTACCCTTGTATTGTTTGGTAAAATTACTTGGTCGCCATTCGGTGTCTTTAAAAACCAAGGGAGTGTCATCCAGCTTGGTTACGCGGGTAAAGCCGTTGTCCAGCGCCAAGGAATAGACGATGGGTTTAAACGATGAGCCCGGCTGTCTTTTGCTCTGGGTCGCCCGATTAAACTCGCTCTCGTTAAAATCATACCCTCCTGACATCGCCAGGACGTGTCCTGTTTGGGGGTCCATGACGAAAATCCCGCCATTGGCAATCGGTTTTTGGTACAACGCCAGCGTAAACTCACGGGAGGCTTGGTCGTAATCGATGATCTCAAGCTGGACGACATCGCCCTGCTTTAATATATCGTTGATATTTCGAAGGCGGGTCTTCCAGTTGAGTTCCTCTTCATAATCAACAGGTCTTGCCCACCTCATGGTATCCAGAAGCAAGGCTCCCTCGTTGTCGCCAAGATAGACCTGAGCCAAATCCGGACTGACCTTGGTAACGACCCCTATCAGCCTGTCGCCGATGACGTAATGGTTATTGGCTGTCTCGATCTTTTGTCTTTCCTCAAAAAGTTCCTGAGCCTCCTGCCTCACCTGCGGGTCCAGATCGCGGTATAACACCCGGTCTAATCCGTTTTCTCTGGAGTAGATGTTTAAGTTAAGCTCGTGATCGACTTCCTTCCAGACATTCTTAATCGGTCCGCGGTAGCCTTGTCTGTGATTCAGATCGTTAAGTCCTTTTATGAGTGCTTGCTGGGCGTTGATCTGCTGCTTAAGGTCCATGGTTGAATAAACTTTCATTCCGCCCTTGTAAAGCAGATCCATCCCATAGTTCTCCAGAACGTATTTCCTGATATGCTCGGTATAATAAGAGGTTTCGTTGTTGTCCAGATTTTGATTGAGATTTAAGATGATCGGTGATTTTGAGATGGTTTCTCTTGTCTCTTGGGATATAAAACCGTTATCTGCCATGGCTTTTAGGACAATATTTCTTCGACGGGTCGCATTGACCAGGCTCTTCGTAGGTGCCCAGCGAGATGGAGCCTGGGGAAGACCGGCCAGGACCGCGACCTCGTTTAGGTTTAAGTCCTCGGTGTTCTTGTTGAAATAACTCTGAGCCGCCGCTTCGACTCCGTAAGCGCCGTGGCCGAAATAGGTTTTATTCAAATAAAGTTCCAGGATTTCTTTTTTGGTAAAGCGGCTTTCAATCTCAATGGCCAGCAAGATTTCCTTGATCTTGCGGATAATTTTCTTCTCGGAACTTAAAAGGAACATCTTCGCTGTCTGCTGGGTCAGGGTGCTGGCGCCTTGGGCAAAGTCCATCTTGATGAGGTCGATAATAAAGGCTTTAATCATGCGGATGGGATCGATGCCGAAATGATAATAGAAACGGGAATCCTCAATGGCCAGCAAAGCATCAATCATGATTTGGGGAACTTTTTCAAAGGGAATCAGTACTCTTCTTTTCGTATAGAATTCGGTAACGAGTTGATCGTTGATATCGTAAACCTGAGTGGGCAGGTCGTATTTGGGCGACTCTAAATGCTCAAGAGTCGGCAGGTCGAATGAGAGGTAGATTAAAAAAAGGATAATCAGTATCGGAGTTAAATAAATCGGGTAGATAATCCAAAATAAGATATTTTTACTTTGAGGATCTTCTAATTCCATCACGTTACCAAGTTTATTTAAGGGTGTAGAGATGATTTTTATGGATCACGATAATACCATGGGGTTTTTTGTCGTCTTTGATCATTTGATCGATTTCATGACTGTGAAAGTTTGTTAGTCCTACCCCGACCCGGATTTGATCCTGGTTTTGAATCAAGACCACGTCCTTTTGATGAAAGCTGCCGCTAACCGAGAGGACACCCACGGCTAAAAGGCTTTTGTTGTTATCGAGAGCCTTTTGCGCGCCCTCGTCGATGGTAAGGGTGCCCTTGATGTTGGCACCGGCAATCATCCAATTTTCTTTTGAGCGCCGATTTTTTTTCAAAGCGCCGGGGAAAAGTGTGCCTATTTTTTCACCCCGGGCCGCTTTGAGCAAGCAGTTTTCTTCCTTTCCGGAGGCCACGATGGTCGAGATGCCGTTTTTGGCCGCGAATTCGGCGGCCTTGAGCTTACTGTACATCCCGCCCGTGCCATCGCTGGACATGGAATCCTCGCATAAGGCCAGCAGTTCTTCGGAGATACTCTCGACTTTTTCAATGAGCTTCGCCTGGGGATCTTTCTTGGGATTGGCGGTAAAAAAACCCTGGATATCCGAAATGATCACCAACAGGTCGACATGCATCATGGTCGCGGTTAAGGCCGCCAACTGGTCGTTGTCGCCAAAGCTGGATTCCTGAAAGCTGGTGACATCATTCTCGTTGATGATAGGGATGATGCCGTGTCTTAAAAGGCCCTCCAGAGTGATCTTAATGTTTTCAAAGGCGGTCTCCGAGTGAAAATCGCTTCGCGATATGAGAGCCTGGGCCGTAAAGACCGACTGTTCCCTAAAGAAATCCGAATAGACTTGAAATAGACGTCCCTGACCAACGCTGGCCAGCATCTGTTTTTTGATCAGTGGATCTTTTTCGTCATCGAATTGGAAAAACTCCTTACCCGCGCCAGCGGCTCCTGAGCTAACCAGGATCACTTGATAATCCTTTTTCAGCTGAATAATTTGATCGATCAGGTCGGTGATGCGGTTGTAGTTCAGCCTTTGGTTTTCACGGGTAAGGACTTTTGTCCCAATTTTTATCAGAATCCGTTTTTTCATTCCTCGACAATTTCAATGGGGGTTACCTGATCAGAATCGTTTAGAAAATCGATATCTTCAAGCAAGGGCAGTTCCTTCAGGTTTTTAATTCCAAAATATTCCAGAAACAAACTTGATGTGGCATAGATTAACGGACGCCCGGGGAGATCTTTTTTCCCCGATATCCGGATCAGTTTCTTATCCAACAGACTTTTTACCGCATAACTGGAATCGACCGATCGAATGCTTTCGATTTCCGCTCTGGTGATGGGCTGCTGGTATGCGATGATCGAGAGCGTTTCCATCAGTGAGGTCGATAGCTGAAGGGGCTTGACGGTTTTGCTTTTTTGAATCCAGCTTTTGAATTTTATATCGGTTCTGAGTTGAAAGCCGCCGGCGATATTCTGAATAAAAAAGGCCCTCTCGTTCAAATCGTAAAATTCGTTAAGCTCATTAATCGCGTTTAGAATTAAGGATCTATCCTCCGTTCCCGTGACCTTGGAAATTTCCTTAACCGTTAAGGCCCGGTTGGAGCTAAAAAGCAAAGCCTCAATTATCTGCGTTAGTGACGCGTCCTCCATTGGGTCGCTGTTCGTTAATATATATATGTTTTTAAAAACAGATTACGGAATAAACCGTCATAAGTTTACCAAGGTTACGTTCCCCTTGAGGTATAAAGCTATGGATTAGACGATTTGGGTCTTTTTGTCAGTAAAAATAGTTTTCATTTTAAAAATGGAACCGATCCGAATTGGTGGCGATATTTGATTTTAAGGAGACAAAGGAGTCAGCACAAGTGATAATTGGTATAAAAATTGATATGTCATTGGCTGGAATCAACCTTGAGTAAAATGGTTGTCCCAAAACATAAGTTAATGATGTTCGTTTTTTAAAAGGAGTGCTAGGATATAATTCAATAAACATTTAGTTTCAATGAAATCCGCATTAAATAGCCATCAATGAATGTGAAAACCGGAGCAGTCCTTACAAAAGTCGTACAGAGAAATGACGCGCAGAAGATCATGAGGATTCTTATTCTTTTGCTACGGCTGTTTCGCAAAAAAAAGATTCCTTCATTAGCGCAGTCGCTAGCTTATACGACGATTTTATCTTTGGTTCCTATTCTGGCGATATTTTTCTCAGTCCTCGGGGTGATCACCGAAAGTCACACTGTTAAAAACAATATTCGGGATTTTATTTCACTCTATTTTATTCCTGAGTATGTATCGAGTATTTTTGATGAGCTTGAGAAATTGTCCTCCAGTTCACTCGCTTTGGGAGCGATCGGATTTCCGACTCTTTTTCTCGCGGGTGTGTTTCTCTACGTTAAGGTCGATAGTTCCATTAACGAAATTTGGCATTCTCAAAAAGAGAAGCAATGGTTCAAGAACAGCATGGCTTTTTTCATGACCCTGTTTTTCGGTCCGATGCTTCTGGTGCTGGTTTTTTCGATCCCGCCCTATCTGCAGACACTGCCTTATTACAGGCAAGTGATTAATTACGCCCTTATAAACGCTCTTGTCACCTTGATGATTCCGATACTGATTTCGATGGTCGGTCTTTTTGTGCTTTATATCTACATCCCCAATGTATCTGTTCAGAACATGGCCGCATTTAGAGGGGCTCTGGTCTCATCTTTTTTGATTCAGGGGAGCAACCTTCTGGTAAGCTGGTATTTGAAGAATTTTTCCAGTTATAACCTGATTTATGGTTCGCTGGCGATGATTCCCATTTTTTTATTGTGGGTATTTGTTCTTTGGTTGATCGTGCTGGTGGGAGCGACTCTGACCTTTATTTTCCAATACTATAAGGGAACAGGTTACCTGGATTTAGAGGAGAGGATCAATGACGAATCCTTATTGTCTTCGGCCTTAAGGGTGCTGGTGTATATTTCCAACAAATTCAAACAACGCGATGGCGCTCCCGACTTTGACCAGATT
>JAOUME010000255.1 GCA_029881655.1 Deltaproteobacteria bacterium
CACGTGGTGTAGCTGCGCTCAATCTGAATGTAATTCGTAATATCTTTATGTCGTGGATTATTACCCTGCCGGCAGGCGCGATACTTTCGGTTATTTTCTTCTTTATGTTGAAGGGGATATTTGGCGGTTAGGTTTTGTTTATGCGCCCCACCGTCATCCCGGTATGTTTCTTAGCCGGGATCCACGTTTGGGCTTTTGTAGGATGTAGCAGATACGGTTCCTGTTTACTGACTTACTATGCTAATCCATAACTGACTTTTCCGCGCTTGCTGGCGCGTGTGTCTTTCTTTTGCGAAAAAAGAAAGGCACCAAAGAAATTCGCCCCATTACAACCTGCCCAAAAAACGGGCAAGCCTCAGCTTCCAACTTTGCCAACGCGTCGGTCTGACTCGCACTAATTTCGATTGGATCGAAATTGAACAGCCGTTTTGTGGCTGGCCCGCAGGGCAAAATACATGGAAGTATTTTGTAATCCCGCTCGCAGCCCTCAATTCGCCATCCATGGCGAATTGCCGCTACCAAAGTTGGAAGCAGAGGCAGGCTGTACAAGGGGGAGATCAAATGCAAAAACATCCTTGCTATATTGAAGGTATTCGCGTAAAAAATGGTTTCACTTCTAAAGAAGCACAGGGTTATTGGGGAGGGTGCAAGATTGGACATATCAAAAAAACAGTTGGATATAAGTAATCAATCGAGTCTGATTCCATTGATCTTCAGCTTGGCCGTTAGCGAATAAGGTATAGGGTTATGCAAAACATAAAAGATATTATTGGCGCAATAGGTTGGCCTCAGGCCGCGTTGATACTTAGCATTACATTCTTACTTTTATTTCGCTTTCAAATAGGTAGCTTTCTCCAAAGAATACGGAGTGTTAGCAGAGATGGCGTCTCCACTGATGCAGACTTACTCAATCAGAAACAAAATGTACCCGCCACAAATATTCTTCAGCATCTCGAAATTGAAAAATCACCCCTATTGGGAGAAGTAGAGTCAGCAATATTTGAAGATCTTAAATCTAGAGGCTTAGAAGATAATAATGACACAACAAAAGTATTAGTAAGAAACCTTGCAGTAACAAAAATCAATCTTGACCATGAAATTTCATATAACACGATATTTGGTAGCCAAATTATAATCTTAAAAAAATTGAATGAATCAATGACAACTGGCCTCTCAGAAGCCGAACTACAGAAAGCATACGCTGTTGTTGTAGAAAGGTATAAAGAACTGTTGTCAGAATGGACTCTAGAACAGTATTTAAACTTCCTGAAAACAAGAGCTCTGATTTCGCATAATAATGGTTTTTATAACATCTCGACCAAGGGGCAAGATTTTTTAGTTTGGTTAGCGAAATATGGCAAGTCAGAAGATAGACCATTCTAATGTTTTGATTTAAGGAGTTAGATATCTTAAATATTTATGATTGCTGGTTATTAAAGCGTTATGTAATAGAGAATCATTAATTATGAATTGGAATGAAGGTGTTGATCCAACTTTGCTGGCGAAAAAACTTGAAGAATTAAAGGTGCTTAAGAATGGGAAAGTGACTTTTGAAGCCTTTGCATCTCAAGAATATATGACAGTACTAAGTGGAATGATTAGTCTTGCAGATGGAATTCCTTCAGAACTTAAACGAGGAATCATTAATACAAGTATATTTTCTGCTGCTAAAAAGGGAGTGATTAACCAGAACTCAATATCTAAGGAAATCAAGATACAAGAAAGTGCTTATTTTAAAAAACCTTTAAGTAGTCATGTCTTGGTGTCTTCATTGTCGATTTCCTCCTTTGAAGAACTGCCGCCTATTCGGATTAACGACTGTTCAATAACATTCCCAGCGTCATTGCCTAATAAGTACAGAATTGCAAGACAAGAAATCGATCGTCGTGCATCGCAGTGGATATATAGGAAAAAACCAATTAACTACATCAATATAATAGCGAGAGTGAAATCACGGTCCGTAGAAGAGTCGGCTAATTTAGCATTGGATCAGATTGATTTTATTCGAGGAATCTGGAATCTATTGCACACGAATAGTATGAGAATATCATCTGGACGTATTAAGCCAGTAAATTCGATCTTATTGGGGCCAGTTCATACGATTCATTTACCATCAAAGGAATTAGCTACTGATACATATTGGTATCAACCAAATTATCATGACGATATTTCTGCATTTCGGTTTAGCGGCAATAAAGAGAAAACTCTAACCTTTACCGCAAAAATTAGAAAACAATTAAGAGGACATCCTTATCGAGAATTTGTCGAGGAAGGCATTAGAAGATACGCTCGTGCCTTAGATTATTCAGATTTAGATGCCGCATTTCTTAAACTATGGGCAGTTCTAGAGATGCTTACAAATACACTAAAGAGTACCTACAACATTACAGTAAAAAGGGCTGTCTTTGTATTTGACGATACAGTATTTCATCAACAGGTTCTAAATAACTTGAGAAGCTATAGAAACTCTTCAGTTCACAGTGGCAAAGAGTCAAATAAGCAAACTGAATCATACCTATATCAGTTAAAAAGGTACGTAGAGCAGCTTCTTAGTTTCCATATATGGGTTGGTGTGCGTTTCTCAAATTTTACTGAAGCAACGTCATTCTTAGATTTGAAGCCAAACGCCAGTGAGCTAAGTGCGCAACGAAAGATAATAGATTTAGCAATTAAATATAGGAAGAAATAGGGAAGAAATAGGGTCAGACTCGACATAACGAGACTCCGAGTTCGTAGGTTGGGTTGAATGTTTTTTATGAAACCCAACATGAAAAACTGTTTTTTAATTTCCCTCGTATAGCTTACCGAGTCATGCAACTTTGGTAGGGTAAATCGGGCAGGACGCCCGATTTAGTTTCGCGAGCGGGATTGCGAGTCG
>JAOUME010000009.1 GCA_029881655.1 Deltaproteobacteria bacterium
GTGTTTGGTGGAAAAACCTTGTTTACCCCACGGATTCCCATTGGAATAATGATCGCCATCATATCCATCGCCACTTTAAAGCCCCCCTTTTTGAAAGGGAGCATCTCTCCCGTCCGGGACCTCGTTCCCTCCGGAGCGATCCAGAGCATTAGACCCGTCTGGAGTTTTTCCATCGCGATTTGCAAATCCTTTTTGGATTGACGGGGATCATTGCGGTCTATCTTGATGAATTCGGTCATCTCCATCGCCTTTCCCCAAATGGGAACCCTAAATAGCTCCTTTTTGGCCACCATCCTGATTGATCCTTCCAAAGACACATAAGTCAAAGGGATATCGTAAAAGCTTGAGTGATTGCACATGATAATATAAGCTCTTCCTTGTTGAAGCTCAACTTCACTCTGCTTAAAAATCTTATACTTCAAGCCGATACGCGTCAAAAGCTTTTTTGCCCAGCCTTTTAGATGTTGGTCCGTCCGCTGCCTATTGTAGCCGACCGTATAATTGATGAAAACGCTCAGCACCGAGTAATATAACGTCCAAAAGGTCGCGTGCGTAACCACAAATATATTACTTATAACTGCAATCATATAAACTTGAAGTTTAGTGGTTCACATGAAGAATGCCGCCGAATTTCTTTTTTTGAGGCAACGAACAGATTTTATTATCGCAAATCTGATACGACAAATAACCTTCCAGTTGATAATCGCCCTTTTTCATGTCAGGTGGAACCTGATAACCCTTTTTGATCCAAAAATCGTTCTCGTGAACTTCCAGCGAAAGATCAAAGGCCTGATCCAATATTTTTTTTGGTTTGGACTCCGTGATTTCTTCTCTTTCGATTAAGCCCGGCCTCTCGACCTCCACCTTGGTTTGAATGGGCCCAAAACGTCCCTGTGGAAAGACCGAATACAGATGCATGCCCGGCGCTACTCTTCCTATAACCGATAGTGTGATGTTTTGTCCAGTCATAGCGGGATCGGGATTTATTTCCAAATATAGCTCCAGTTCCCTTGGGCTAAGGGTCTCCCCCGATATTAATCCGTCACCCCCTCCAAAATCTGCCGCCCGCGACAAATCGCCAAACAGCATGATCCAAAACGATAAAATCAATAAACTTTTTTTCATCCTTCCGATTTTCCCACTATACTACGTATCTCATTATTTATTCACGTTTCATAATTGTAATAGAGCATCCTGTTTTTCAGCAACGGTTATTCTGTAGTTTTAATTTTAGCTGTTTTTATTTCATTGTTTTCATGGCTGATTGTCAATTAAAATTAATTTTTCACACCCAACTCTTGACGATAACAAAATTAATTCAATAGGATTAACGATTTTGAGAAACAACAACAACAAAAGTCCATCACTTTGGGCGGCGGTTTAAAATTGGTTTCTTGATGAACAAACGATGATAAATATTTTTAAAATTGTATTGATTTCAAGTTTCTAAAAGTATAATCTCAATAAAAGCGCAGTGATTCATACAAGCGTAATTTTTATAAGATTAGCAACATGTTTATTTTCAGCTAGATAATTAAAACTTGATCATTAAAAGAGGTGGGAGATGACGAGGATCAAAGAAGACATCATTCGGGATGTCATGAGTAAAATAACCTTGGACCGGAAATACGCAAAGAGTTTGGTGGAATCAATTTTGCAAATTATCAAAGGTACGTTGGAATCTGGTGAAGAGGTTATGATTTCCGGTTTTGGACATTTCAAGGTTCGGCATAAGAATTCAAGGGTCGGCAGGAATCCAAAGACTAAAGTCGCTTATGAGATTTCCGAAAGGGTAGTGGTCACTTTTTACCCATCTAAAGTCTTTCGCAAGGAATTAAATTCTTAATTTAAGCTCTTCGAGTTACTTTTCGGACAAAGCCAAAACCAAAACAAGCCTCGTTTTATTTAAAACACAATTTAAGCGGATAGTCTTTATGACTCACCTTAAAAAAACAGGCGCGGTTTGGTTTTTGATTTTTGTTATTCTCTTAACCATGAACCAGCAAGGCTTTAGCCAAGACGTAAGAAACCTCCCCATGGGGGGTTTTGACACCCCGGCCAAGCCCATTCCCATGAGGAACGTTTTTTTGAACGTTGTTTGGGGGTCGCTTGCCGGTGGAATGAGCTATATGGGTCTATCGCTGTTAGACGACTCGAAACCCCAAGAGGAAAAATATTCCTTTTCCAACATGACCACCCAGTTCATTTACGGAGCGACCTATGGAGGTCTTTTAGGTTTAGCGGCCGGAGTCTATTTCACCATCAGCAATATCACCTTCAGGCCCAGTAGCATTGGCATGATTCAAAATTCAGCTCCCAGATCGGATATCGCCAGCCAGAGGCGGCTGGCCTTTATCAGCCGATCTTTGTCCAAAGACAGCCTGCCTGTATTTCAACTTCAGGCGCGATTCTAGGCGGTTCGATACCCGTAAAACAACAAGATTCTGTTTTTTATAATTCATGCTCAATTTTCATTGATTTGAGAGGACAGTTTGTCCTATAATACGACTAAGAACAATCCGCAAAAACGATAATCAGAACTCTCAGATGAAACAAGTCTACTTGGCCTTCGGTAGCAATATAGAGCCAAGCCGTTATTATTTAACGGAAAGTCTATACCTTTTAAAGGAAATGTTGAATTGCCCGGTTATTTGTTCGAGCGTCTACCAGACAAAAGCCTACTTAAACGAGATACAGCCAGATTTTTTAAACTGCTGCGTCGCTTTTAAAACAAATAAAACGGCACTGGAGCTCTTATCAATCACCCAGTCGGTCGAAAATAAAATTGGCGGAACAAAAGAAAAGGGAAAGTGGGCCGACAGGAAGATCGACATTGATCTTGTCTTGTATGGCAATGACATTATTTCGCTGGAAAGCCTGAAAGTGCCCCATTATGATTTGAGCCACCGGGATTTTTTCCTGATCCCTCTTTTGGAATTGGATCCCTTGCTGATAAACCCCAAAACGTCAAAAAGCCTTCGGGAAGAACTCCGCCTTATAGCGTCCGGAGAAAAAACCGACCCTCGTAATGTCGGCTCGCTATCGTCAGGGGAAAATCGTCAAAAAGAAAATGATTATCAAAACCCTGCCTTATTTTAACGATAATTTTTGCTATCTTGTCTTTGACCAGACCAGCGACGATACCGCGCTCATCGATTGCGGCGACGCCGAAACCGCCATCGATGCCTTAAAGGCTCTCAAGAGAAATCTTTCTCATCTTTTGATAACCCATCACCATCACGACCACTCAGGCGGTCTCACCGAGTTGCTAAATGCCTTCCCCTCAGCCCAACTGATCACGATCAGGGGTGAAAACAGACTGCCCAAAGCAGCAAGACAGGCGGATGACACAGGGGTGATCGCGTTCGGGTCTTCTTTCATTAAAATCCATCTCGTCCCGGCCCATACCCGCTTTTGCACCTGTTTTGAGGTGGACGGCTGTCTCTTTGTGGGGGACGCCTTATTCTCTGGCGGTTGCGGAAGACTATTCGAGGGAGACGAGAATGACCTTATCAAAGCGATGGACAAATTTTCCTCCTTTCCCGAGGAGACACGCGTCTTTTTCGGACATGAGTATACCTTGGCCAATCTGGCCTTCGCCAAAACGATTGAGCCAAACAACACCGATCTTTTAAACTATGAGCGGACAATTCAACAAAAACGCTCTGACAACGAATATTCGACGCCCACGAGCATCGGACAGGAAAAAAAAATCAATCCTTTTTTAAGAATCGATCAAAAAGAGGTCATCCAAGTGGTCGACCCCCTTGGAAAACGCGACCGAGCCGAAAGAATCGGAGAACTCAGGCGGAAAAAGGACCGTTTTTGAGTTTGACCGAAATATAATAAATCAATATTTATCAGTGGAATCTTTTTTCGAAAATGTTTATAATAAAACATAATAATGCTGTGCGTAAGGATTTGTTTGATTCGGCGAATAGACGATTCAAGCAGGGCCTGATCAGGGAGTCTTTTTGGCCCTTTTTTTTATAGTGGCGGCTTATCTGGATGAAAACCCGTTGCTTTAACCAAATTTATAGGATTTTTCCTATTCAATCATGAGAGATCAAGTATGGAAATACGAATTTCTGCGAAACAAATGGAGCTAACACCCGCTTTAAAAAACCACGTGACAGAAAGAATGGACCGCATTAAAAAATACAGCGACCAGCTGATTGAGGCCGATATTTATCTGGGGGTGGAGAAACACCGCCATCAGGTTCACGCCAAGGTCAAAGGAAAAGGTCAATTGCTCAACTCGGAAGCGGTCGATCCAAGCAGTATGTACAAAGCGATCGATCTTTGTATCGATAAGCTCGAAAAACAGCTTCGGCGCGGAAAACAAACCGACCATGACAAAAAGACCGGCAGAGACAAAATCCACAACGATTTAAAGATCGAAGAGTCTCCTATTGAGGCCTCCGGCGATTTGGATTGATCCTACAGGTGATTCCAGACGCGCTTGGAATCACCTTTTTTATCCCCATCATAAATAAAGAGTGACTAACCACAAAAGATATTCCCATCAGATCGAAAATTTAGTTGAAGTTTCCGACTATATCCACCAACAGTTCCAGGCTCAAAGGCCGGTCGATCAAACCTTGACCCGCTTTTTCCGTCAAAACAAGAAATACGGCTCCAGCGACCGAAGGTTGATTTCAAACGCGGTCTTTGGTTATTACCGCTGGTATGGATGGCTTAAATGGTTAGAGCCGGCACGGAAAGAACTGGCCCTGCTCCTTGGGTACCTTTTAGACGCGAATCAAATCACCGATCTGGTGGAATTTTGGCGCAGGAACCACGCCGTCCGGGAGGACTGTGACTTAAGGCTTTTAGAAGAGAAAGGGATCGATACCAAAAAGAAATTAGAAATCATCCGCCAACTTATTCCGGAAGCGGAGCAAAACCAGCTTTTCCCGCCTCAAGCCCGGGAACTCCCGCCTCAAACCCTGGATATTTTACAAAGCAGGGCCAGTCTATGGGTGAGACTGGAGGAGGGCGTTAAAGAAAGTTTTCTCGCTTTCTTAAAACAAAACGAAACCCAATACCGTCTTTACGACTCTTTTCCTGAGGCGATCGAAATCCATTCGGCCCTTAACATCAACCTTGTTCCCGATTACCGTGACCACAAAGTGGAGGTTCAGGATATCTCAAGTCAGTTGGTCGGAAAAATAACTGCGCCCAGTCCCGGAGAGTTTTGGGTGGATCTCTGCGCGGGTTCCGGCGGTAAAACGCTCCACCTGATGAGCCTGATGAAAAATCAGGGGACGATCAAAGCGCTTGAAATCCGCGAATCCATTTTCAAGAACCTGTTAAAAAGAACCCGCAAAAAACCCTCTGTGATCGAGCCTGAGCTTTGGGACGGAGCCAAACTGCCCAAATGGGACAGCCATCCCCATGGAGTGCTGGTAGACGCTCCCTGTAGCTGCTCTGGTACCTGGAGACGCTCGCCGGACTTAAGATGGCATCTTTCAGATGAGAAGATCATGGCCTTTCAAAAAACTCAGCTGGAACTTCTGGAGAAGGCATCCAGCCTTTTAGGCAAGGGCGGCAGACTGGTCTACGCGACCTGCTCCTTTTTTAGGCAAGAAAACCAGGACGTCATCCAGGCTTTCCTGGATAAACAGCCTGAATTCACCCTTGAGCCCATCATACACCCCCTAAGCCGTCAATCCCTTAAAGAAGGGCTCCTGATCCTTCCACCCGAAATTAACGGCAACGCCATGTTCACCGCCAGCATGATCAGAAAATGAAACGGCTACTGATCCTCGTTCCGCTCGCGTTCTTCCTCGCTCAAAGCCTTTTCGCCGATGAGAAGGCCACGGTGCGCCTTTTGGTGACCAGCGATATGCACGGCTGGATTTCGACAAGCCTGGTCCATCCCAGGCAAAAGCCCGCCGGACTATCTCATCTGGCTGATAAAATCAGGGAAATAAGAAAAAAAGACCCAGGATCGATCCTGATCGACGGGGGCGATACGCTTCAGGGCTCTCCGCTGGTTCACTACTATAACCACCGCTCGACAGACCCGAAAAAAGAAAATCCCTTTTTCAAACTCATGCTCTCATTGAACTACGACCTGGCCGTGGTCGGAAATCACGATCTCCAGATCAATCCCCATTTCGAGGAAGAGTATGTTAAAAATTCCAATTTCCCCTGGCTGGCGGCCAACCTTTACCGGGAAGGCAAACTCGTCTTTAGACCTTATGAAATCTTTTTGAGGAAGGATCAGACAATAGCGGTTATCGGCTTTACCACGCCGGGTTCGATGATGTGGCTGGGCGAGAAACAACTTAGGGGAATTCAAATCGAGTCTATCTCCACTTCAGCCAGGAAATGGCTTAAAATCCTAAAGGAAAAGGAAAATCCCGACTGGATTATCGGGGTTTTTCATTCGGGCTTAAATCAACTCAAAGACGACGAAATATCAAAACTCAACCGGATTCCCCCTGCCAATGCCGTGAAAAAAACCCTCGCTCAAAACGAGGATTTCGATCTGGCGATCAACGGACACGACCATGTTTTATATCCCGGCAAAACCGGCTCCAAGCTCCGATATATCAACAAAACTCCGGTGATCAGCGCCGGCCACTGGGCAGAAGCCCTCATCGACATCAAAATTTTCGGGAATAAGAAAAAAAGCGCCTCTGACACCAAAATCAAAGTCGAGGTCTTCAAACCCAAAAGAAATAAACACCTGAGAGAAAACTATATCAAGTCCCTGCCCAAAGATTATCTCGACTACATCTTCGCGAAACTCCCCTACCGCTACGAAAACGGCTCCGATGAAATGGCCGGCCTTTGCGTCAATCTCCTGTCGGCTATGGCCGTCGATCATCCCGGCATCCAAGGCTCGTTGCTGCCCTTGATCAAGGCTCGCAACACGAAATCGCTCAAGGGGAAAACCCTGCGCAGGCTGGATCTCTTCAAGTGGGTCCTGTATGACAATCAGACCGTCAAAGTCAGGCTGAGTCAAAGGGATATCCATCTATTGAAAAACCCCAAGCCTGAATTCGGCAGGCGAAAAATCCCCGCCAACCGGGTGCTTTTCCCCTGGTTTAAAGATAAAGGAAACGGAAACCCTTTTATAGACTCCTCAGGCGGAATACAGGATTTTAAGAGGATTTATCCCGTCTTGATCAGCGACTACCATTTCAATGGCGGCGCCGGCATCATCTCTCCTCTCTTTTTAAGCCCGGGTGACCGTCTGGACTCATCTGGTGATTTTATCCGCGACAGGCTTTTTGCCTACCTGGATCAAAACACGGAACCCCTGCCAAAGGAATGCGCTTTTCTAAAGAAAACCGATTGATCAAAATTGATAGCCGGCTTCCTCAGAAACTGTACTTGATACTGGCGATGAGCCTGTCGCTGTCTTTGACCGGATAGACGAAACCGTCCTCCTTGCCTTCGATATAAAGCATGATCCCCCCTTCAACATTCAAGGCGTCCATCACGTTGTAATCGACGTTGAGGCGAAGGGCGTTGCCGTTATCATCCGAAAAATGCACGAAAAACAGTCTTGAGTGGAAAAGATCGTTCATGGCCGCCAGACTGACCATCATGGAAAACATCAAATTCGATTCATTATCCATCAGATTGTCCTCATAATCCAAAATCTGGTCGTACAACCCCTCAAAAGAGACCGTCACATCCGTTATCCCGCTGTACTCGACTCCCAGCATCAGCTTGGCGAGTGTCTTTTCGCTGACCGTGCTGACCGCCCTGGAGTCCTCATTAAATACCGTCTGCTGGTTTTGGGGATTTAATTTAAGGGCCATGATCTGCGCAAACTGATCGTTTCTCATAAAATTCTTGCCGGCGATCTGAGCGAGTTCCCCTTTAAATAAAAAGGATCCCGAAACCAGATTGCCCCCGACCCCGACGCTTTTGATCCGTTTGTGCCTGGGAACCAAGCTGACCTTTGGCATCGTTCCGCTTAAATCCAGACGGTAAAAATCCAGATAGAAAGCGTCATCAAAAACATCCGCCCAAACAAAACTGAAATCCCCTCCGTTAAAATGCTGTAAGTAACGAAACAGATACTCGGTGTTCTCATTACCGCTTACAGGGACTTCTTCATCCAAAATATCCGCCTGACTTCTCAGGCCCGCCAAAGGATCGAACTCAGAGCCTTTCGTGGCTACCTTATTGGGTTTTATCTGATGGATCGCCACCAGATTCAATTCGATGGATGAAACAGAGCTGGTGAATTTCGTGGCGACGACCGGAAGACGGGCATCCTCCAGATCGACCATCCCCAACTCCCGAAGATCCCTTGGGTTCGCCATATCGATGATCTGACCGACATCGGACTGTCCCCAGGCGATCACCTGGTTTCCGGACTTGATCCTCAGCCAGTCGCTTATGGGCCCCTCGAAATAAAAATCCCTGATCTCGGTTTCATTCTCATAGGTCTCCAGCGTCTCAGGCGTAAAGTTATCCCGGCCTCTTTTGGAATAGGACGCGTCATAAAACGAATTGAGATTAAAAACCAGTTTCCATGCGTCGAAAGTCCTGAAATTCATTTTCAGGTTCAAAGTGGTCCTGATCTTGGAAAAATCGGGCTCCTCCTGCGCGAAACTATAGTTGAGTTCCTCTTTGACAAATCCATTCAGCGAAAACAGGGATTTCCCATCGCCTGAGGACTCCGCCTGGATCTTTTCGATATTCAGTTCGATATCGCCTTTGATATCTTCGAATCCCCCTCCGGTATCCTCAAATCCCTCCAGAAAATCATCTTCGTCTGCCTGACTCTCCTGCTGGGAAGACGTTTCGGACGTCGCGTCCTGAGCGAAAAGACGCGCGCCTGAATAAAGGGACAAAAACAATATTAGACTCAAAATAAATAAATAGTTGATTTCGATCCGTCTCATCACAAACCCCTTTCCATGCGCTGTGTATTAAACATATCGTCTTTTAACCCTTCATTGTAGGTGATTTTATCAAACAGCAAAATCGTCTTGTGCTCCAGACGGTTCTTTTTTGTCGTTGTCATCTCCAGTTTTTTGGCGGTCCAGATACCGCTGATCTTTTCGATATCCAAAGCCTCGAAAAATTTGATTTTTTTGCCTTTCTTGACCCAGGTTTTGCCGCGCACTGCCATAAAATTATCCTTTCTGATCCAGGAAACCCTCTTTAAATAACCTGTTTCATCGATCACCCGCTTTCTCCTGCTTGCCTTTGGAACCGCTTCGATGACCCAGCAGTCATGACCATTGACCTTTTCGCTCTCTTTAACGAATTTGTAATCCCAATCCTCGATCTCAGGACCGTTCATATCCACGTAGCTGAAATCGCTTCCCATGAAGGAATCCTTCTTGTTGCCGGACGCGATCCGCTTGACTTTCCTTAAGGCCGGCAGATAAAGCCAGTTGTCGTCCTCTTTATTCTCATCGTCCCACTCATAAGACATAAAGGCCGTATTTTTCACGTCTGCCGGACTCAGGAAAAAACTGATGCTTTTGGTATCCTTACCAAAACTTTTCCTGAAACTTTTCATCTTGCGAATCCGCTCATTTTTGTTGCGGTCCACCAGGATCATGGTCAACTCCGAGGTCGAGGTTTCGCCGTCATCTCTATTATCCACCCTCTTGGCGATCTCTTTGGGGCTTAAATTCTCGGCTTTCAGGGTTTTTTCCTGAAAAGTCAAACTCACCATAAAAACAGATACCGCCACCAAACCCCATATCCAAATTCTCTTTCGCATCGAAATCTCCTGATTAAATTTTAAATAAATTAGACTATTAAACATTAGGCCGTTTCTCACCGTTAAACACAAACAAGACCGCCGGCAACAGAGTCAGGGAAGAGATCAAGGCCACCAGCAGGATCACCCCGGCGAAAAACCCAAGCTTGATATTGGGCGTAAATGAAGACAGCATCAAGATGGAAAAGCCCAAAAACAATATCAGCGAGGTAAAGATCAAGGCCCTACCCGCCTCAATCACCGCAAGGTGACAAGCTTCCATGATTGTTTTTCCCTTCTTCCTGGCGCGGATAAAGCGGGATAAAAAATGGATCGTATCGTCCACCGCGATCCCGAAAGTAATGGCGGCCACGACCATCGTCGCGAACTCGAGATTCACCCCCATAAATCCCATTAATCCTCCCGCGAAAAGAATCGGGAAAAGACTGGGGATCAGCGCCAGCAGACCGTATTTAAATGAACGAAGCAATATGAAAAAGCAAAGCACAATCAGGATAATCGCCAGAGTAAAAGACTTAATCAAACCTTCGAGAATATAAATATCCATGTTGTTAAACAAAACCGGTCTTCCGGTTATCTGAACCGAAAGCTTTGGATGTTGGGTTCTGAGGATTTCGCGGACCTGATCGATAAACACCTTCATCTCGGACGAGGGCATATTCTCAAAACGCTGGGAAACCCTTAGGTAACGGTCATCGAGCGTTTTAAGATCCGTCAGGTCTTCTTCAGGACCGGAATTGCTGTAAAGCAAAAGATATTGCGCGACCAATTCCCTGGAATTAGGAACCAGATACCAGGAAGGATCGTCGTTATGCATGGACTGATTCATCTTCTTCAGAAAATTGACGATGGAATTGGTTTTCCCCGAGGTCTCGACTTTCTCCATCGCCACCTGCAAACCTTCGATTTCCTTCAGCAGGCCGGGTTCGAAAGCGCCGCCCTCGATACCCGAGTCAACCATCAGCTCCAGATACATTCCGCCGTTAAAGGTATCGTTGAAATAATTCAGATCCTGTCTGATTTGAGTATCTTTCTTGAAATAATTGACGAAATTTGAATCAACATCTATTAAGGATGCCCCACATAGAGAAACGGCGGTGATAAGCACACCCCCTCCGACGATAATATAGCGGTAATAATGGTTGTAGCCGGTCAGGCTCATCGTTAAACGGGCCACAAGCCCGATCTCGGTGATTTTTTCGGCTTTCTCGGATTTATCTCTGGTAAAACTCAACAAGGCCGGCAGAGTCGAAAGGGAAATCAAAAACGCAATCATGATCCCGAAAGCCGCGATTAATCCGAACTGGGACAGAGGCTGGAGCCTGCTTACGGATATGGCCCCGAAACCGATCGCGGTCGTCAGAGAGGTATTAAAACAGGGAATGAATAAATCCTCCGTCGTTTTCACGGCGGCGTCTTTTGAAGAAAGCCCCTTGTTGCGGTTGTGATAAAAATCAACCAGTATATGGATCGAATCCCCGACACCCACGGCCATCAAGATCACCGGCAGGGTGACGTTGAGCATATTCATCGCCCAGCCTACCGCCCCGATCATCCCCAAAACCGCTATCACCGATCCGAAGATCACCACCAGGGGCATCACCACCCCGACCCATCCTCTAAAGGTCACCGTCAGGACGATCACTATCAATAAAAACATCAAGGGATAAGTCAATTTCTGATCGCTCATGCTGCTGGTAAAAAAACCCTCGTTGATATAAGGCGTCCCCGTATAGTGAATGCGGACACCCCTTTCCTCGAATTTCTTATCCTTGATGAAAGCGACGGTCTCCCGCACCAGCTTGACCAGGTGATCGATTCCCTTCTTCTTGTGAAGCGCGCGGGCCGAGATAATGGTATGCCTGAAATCCCGGGTGATCAAAAGGTCATGCACCAGGGTCTCCTTGTCCATGATCTTTTCCAGCCTCTCGATCTCCTTTTGAGTGCCGCCGTAACCTTCAAGTCCCTCATCAACCAGATTCTCGACGGTCAAGACATCGTCCTCGGAATGCATGTACTGATATTTCGTCAGGGAAGAAACCTTGGTCACGGATTCCTGATCCTCCAGAAAAGCGGTGATCTCATTTATGATTTTCATTACCTCAAGGTCGAAGACATTCTTCCCCTTATCTGTCGGCTCAAGCCCGATCAAAAGGTATTCGCTGTCGCCAAACCGCTTTTGGAGCTGATCATATTCCACCAGCGCTGGATCACCCTCCAAAAACCACATTTCATTGGAATTGTCGAAATAAAGGTTTTTAATGGGAATCCCCAAACCAACAAACAGGACCAGGGTCAACAAAATAACCAGCCATCGGCGCTCGATCACGATGCGAGACCAGTTTACGATAAATTGATTAATTATTTTCGTTGCCATATGGACGATCTCCAATAATTTTCCAAGCAGATTACTTATTTTCACTTCGGCTTAACAGGGTCAACATCGCGGGTGCCATCAGGATGTCCGCGAAAAAAGCCAAAACCATACTCAAACCCGTCAAAAGACCAAAATTAAAAAGATTGTTCAAACTGGCGAACATAAAAAGCCAAAACCCCAAAGTTAAAACGATAGAGGTCACCATCATCGCCCTTCCGGCGGACGAGAGGGTCCTCCTGACGGCTTCCTTGGCGTCATGGGTTTCCTCGTAGTATTTTCTGTAATTATAAAAGAAATGGATGGTATCATCCACCGCCAGACCAATGGAAATACTCCCGATCAAAAGGGTAAACATATCGAGAGGAAAGCCTAGCCAGCCCATCACGCCCATCGTCATGATGATAGGCGACAGATTGGGAATCATACTGAGCAGACCCAGCTTCAACTTTCCGATCAAAATAATCATTAAAATTGTAATCACCACTCCCGCGATGGAATAACTGACCAGCGTGCTGTTCATCATCGCGTAGATAGTCTCGGTAAACAGGACGATCATCCCCGTCGCGCTCACCTTGATCTTTTCTCCGAAAAGTTCTGAGGATTTTTCATTTACGAAATCGACGAAATCGACATAGGTCGTCGCGTCCTTCCAGGGACCTTTAGCGCTCAGCCGGGTCTTGGAAAAACGGCTGTCCACAATATCCTCCAGATCGTCAGAACCGCTGTTTTCAAACAATAGAAATTCCTGGGCGATGAGCCGCTTATCCTTCGGGATGCTGTAGTGTTCAGGCTTATTCTCGTTTAAGGCCTGATTGATTTCCTTTAACATGTCCGAAATACCGACGGTTTTCCCAATCAAAGGGGTTGAATCTCCGGTTTTATACGTCTTTAGTTCTTTAGAAAACAAATCAATTTTTTCCATGACTTCCGGTTCATAAAGTCCGTTCTCCTTACCCGTATCGATCAGGATCTCCATTGCCACCGATCCTTTCATGTGGTTGTCCATCAAGTCTGTCTGCTTTCTGATCTCGCTACTTTTTGGAAACCATTTCAAGGTATTGTGCGAAAACTGTAGGCGGCTGATCCCAGCTGCCGAAATCACCACGAAAGCGATGCTCAATAAGAAGACCCACCAGGGCTTCCCCGTCGCCAGATCACCGCACCAAAGCAGAAATCTCAACACAAAGGACTGACGGTTACCGGGCATGGCGCTTTTTACCGGCCGGACCCGCATAAAGGATAAAAACGCAGGAATCAGGGTCAGGGTCAGGAGCATGGAAACCATAACACCAAAACTGCCGAACAAACCAAGATCGCCAATGGGCGCGATTTCAGCCCTGCTGAATGAGGCCAGACCCGCCGCGGTCGTCAGGCTGGTCATGATGATCGGCAGACCCGAATGGCGAAGCGCCTCGATAATCGCTTCATCCTTGTTGTGCTTGGCGAAATCCTTATAAAAGATCGACATCAGATGGACCGTCGCTCCAACGCTGACCGCCAGCAAGAAAGACGGGAGGATCATGGTCGGCATCTTCAGGGAAACGCCGAGCACGGACATGAAACCGATGGTGATGATAACGCTGAAAATCACTGTCAATAGCGGCAGAAGCACTCCGGATGATCTTCTGAACAATAACAGCAGAAACACCCCGATCGCCAGAATCGCCAAAAGGGTAAACTTTCTCATATCTCTCTGCATGCTTTTTTTCAAAAAATCGGTTACCACCGGCGTACCGCTGAAAGAAATCTCAAAATCCTCCCCCTGATAACGGCTGATCACCTCCCTGACCGCCTTGATAACCAGGCTGTTTTCCTCATCAGTGATGACAGGCCTGGAGACCGCTTTTTTACCGGTCGCGTCACTTAATCCCGAAAATCCGGCACCGGCCTCAAACGGTTTTCCGTCATGATCAAGCGATGAAAACGCCTCGGTCTTAATTAATATCACCGTATAGGTCCCGTCCTCCGAAATCATCAGATTCTTGTAAAGCGGATGATTCATCACCTTGTTTTTCAATTCGTCGAGCTGCTCCCTGGTTTCGGGAAAATCCTCCAAAAGATCCTGAACGATCAGCTGGCCTTCCGCGCCTTTGGTCAGTCTGGCGTTGACAAGGCTGGTAATATCGTTGAGATAGGGGACCTTTTCCTCCAACTCGTCATGAAGCGCCTGGAGCTTTCTCAAGAATTCAAGGTTGAAGACCTCTTTCGGCTTGATCATAATACCGATCACCTCATCGCGACCGAACTGGTCCCTGAAATCATTGTACCCGATCAGAACCGGGTCTTCCTCATGAAAAAAACTTTCCGTGGAAGTGTCGAATTTGAGATTGCGGAATTGGTAGACAGAAAAACCCACAACAACCAAAATCATTACCAGCACCAACCAATGGAACCGGATCACCAATTTCGCGTAACTCTCAAACAAGTCCTCAACCCATTCCCTTATCTTTTTCATCAAAAACCTCCCATTCCCTCAAAATCGTTATAAAAAACAAATGAACCAACCAAAATCAACCATCTTACCCGAACCCTCTTTCAATCCTTCTTTGATTGTCCCCCACAACAAAATATCTCCATCAAACGCTTAAGCGACTGAAGAAAATCGACCGAATCATCCACATGGGTCTGCATAATCGATCCGAAAAAAAGCGCCTGAAATAATTTCTTATCGACCTCATCAGTAATGCCGAAGACTTGAGACATCATTTCCCTTCGCTTAATAATGGACTCTTTCAATTTTTCCCTCACGGCGGGAAGACTCTGGCCCATATTGTAAAACTCCACGATCATCCGGACCTTGTCCGGGTCCTTGACCACGTTCTGAACGAATTTTTCCTTGAAGGCTTCATGATCTTCAGTTTTCTCCGGCTGACGCAATAGCGGCATGATCGCGCAGTTCTCATACTCGATCATTTCCAAAATCATATTCTCCTTGGACCCGAAATAGTGATGCACCAGTCCATGATTCACCCCGGCCTCCTCCGCGACCCCCCTGACAGTAAATCCCTGTTGCCCTTTTTTTAAAAGCAGCCTCTTCGCGCCAACTAATATTTTTTCCTTAGTGTCCATCTGCCGTTCCGGTCTCATTTCGTTTTTGCGATTTCATATAATTTCTCAACTTCACGTTTTCGTTAGTCAACCGACTAAATACAGGATTAGTCATTTGACTAATTCCGTCAACAATAATCTTCTAAAAATATTGTTTTTTTTAAGCTTAAATTTCAATAAATTAAAATCATCTTTTCCAAATATATTTTACTACTTATACTTTTAGGGGATTCAGAACCATTCTTGGCGATTTAAAACGTCTCAATGCCGATTGACAAAAGCTTTTACGGAATCCGCTAAAATAATTTGCTTTATTGGCGATATTTTTTTGACTTATTGAGGCGATTAATTTAACGTAAATTTGAAGAAAGTTTATGACAATGGAGTGTTTTGCTTTCTCGGAGATGACTTAAAAAAGTTTAAAATACCCTACAACAATTCAAGAGGAACTATGTTTTCGATTAAAGGAATTTACGAAAATGGGAAGATCAGACTTTCAGAGCCCCTGGACCTGAAAGAAAACTCCGATGTCATTATTACTTTTTTGGATGATGAACAACCTTTTATCGACACTTCATCCCAGGCAGGCGGAGACTCGACACCCGATTTCGTGGAAACTGAGGATAAAAACGAACAATACTACGAAAGACTGAGGGAACACAAACGGTTCAAGGCGAAAGGAGAGATTCATATCACCGAGGATGAGGGAGGACAGGTTTCCTATCCACTAAACGACTATTCGGCCGGAGGACTCAGCTTTATTTCCGACAAGATCTTCGACGTGTCTCAAATCATCACCGCGACACTAAAGTACAGGGCCAGCGGGGAGCTCCTGGTCATGGATTTTGATATCGAGATCAAAAGAGTCATCACCACAGACACAGACTATAAGATCGGATGCCAATTCGTCGATGCGGTCGATGAGGATTTGTGGCACATGGTCATGGGAACCTAGACCCTCCACTCTGCCTTACAAAACAAAAAAGCCGCGTCAACTTCTTCCCGTTTAGCGGCCTTTCAATTCCCCTCCTCAACCCTTATAAAGCTTAACGGTCAAGCGGCTCAAGCGGTATTTTTTTTGAGAGAAAATCCGAGGTCTGATTAAATGGATCAAGCATCAGCCTTTGGACGGGCCTGCCGTTCATGATGTGTTCATCCATGATTTCGGTGACATCCTCAGGAGTAACGCCTTGATACCAAACACCATCCGGATAGACCACGATTGAGGGGCCCGAGACGCAGGGACCCAGACAGCCTGTTGAATTAACCCTGATCCGGTCGATCAGGACTCTGTCTTCCATCTGCTTTTTAATTTCTTCCCAGACGGCCATCGCGCCCCTTTGGATACAACTCCCTCTCATGTGATCCGGGGGACGGTCATGCAAACAAACAAAAATATGTCGAAAAGGTATGGGCATTTATTCTCCTAAATAATTTAAATTGAACCGATCAAATGATCGTCTTAATTTTCTTCGCTTACGATCAACCTCATGCGATACTCAAGGCGAATGGACTTTTAAAGCAGGAAATGACTTGGTTTTGGCCGCGGCAACGATTCCGGATAATGAAAAGTACAGGTGGGAGGGCTCCACGGGCTGGTGATAAAACCAAATCCAATCGCTTTAACAAACGTACCTTCCGCGCGCATAAATAAAAAACGCCGCAAAGTGATGCGGCCCGTCTTCCCAGGTCTTCCCAGGTCTTCCCGACCTGAGCCGCGTCTGCTATCGATGCGAGTATTAAAAAATATAATCGCCGCATCAATGAAGGTCAAGACATTTTTAAGGCCCCTCTACCGGAGGCTTCTCTTCCGGCAGAATTTCTTCGGACTCCTTTATGGGTTCCGCCATCTCCTGAAATGTCTGACGCGACTGATCGGTGCCGATAATGGCGACCAGGTCACCAGACCGAAATCGAAAACCCGAGCCTGGGTTGGCTTCCAGTTTGTCCTCGCGGATGACCCCTACAACCGAGGTCCCCGTTGTTTTCCTGATCTCGGCTTCGCCAATTGACCTGGATACAAGTGGGCTGTTCTCAAGAAGCAAGATCCACTGAAGATCGAATTGATGTTCCGCCGACCTGAGCTGCGAGAGAGTCTTGTAGCCACCGCTGTCATCGAAAAAAGGAGCGAACAGGTCGTTTCTAAGCGACTCCGTGTACTGTTGGATCACGGGCGCCGCAATCCGCAAATGCAGGAGTGAGCGTCTAGTCATCTCTAGGCCGGCCTCAAACTCGGGAAGCACGACATCGGTTACGCCCATCTCCTTAAAAACGGATAAGAACCCCGGATCCGAGGTTCTGGCGACGACATCGAGCCCACTGTTGAGCCGCTTCGAATTGATCACGATGGAACGCGCCAGAACCATGTCCGGCGTCGTGACGATGAGCAGGCGGGCATATCCGATCTCCGCCGCTTCCAGCACAATCCCGTGACTCGCGTCTCCGTAGATCACAGGCAATCCCTGGACCTTGATCTGTTCTACCCGCCGATGGTCCAGCTCGACGATCACCAACGGCAACCCGAGCTGTTGCAGGACCTTCGCTATCTGAAGCCCGACCCTCCCGCCCCCGGCCATGACCACATGCCTTCTAAAGCCCTCCTCCGGGATGTTCAGCGTCTCGAGCGGCTCATTTTTAAACCAGCGCTTCGTTAACGAATAGATCCTGACCGTCTGTCCCGATATAAAAGGCGTCAGCCCCATCGTCAGGATCGCCGTGGTCAGAACCAGCGAGTACAACTCGTCTCCGATCGACCCCGTTGAGACACCCACCCTCGCCAGAACGAAGGAGAATTCGCCGACCTGAAACAGTCCCAAACCGACGGCCAAAGGTATCACGTTGCCGTACCTGAAGATTTTGGCGAGGGTGGCGAAAATAAACCCCTTGCCGATACTCACCATCAAGACCAGACCCATCACTTCGATGAAATGTTCCATCAGGAAGACCGGATCAAACAGCATTCCAACGGAGGCGAAAAACAACAGGCCGAAGAGATCGCGCAGAGGGATAATATCGCTTAAGGCCTGGTGACCGAACTCCGATTCGCTCAGCACCATCCCTGCGACAAAAGCGCCAAAGGCAAAGGAAAGTCCCACCAGATGGGTAAAATAGCCAATGCCCAGGCCGATGGCGGTGATGGCCAGCAGAAAGAGTTCCCTTGACCCGAGCTTGACGATGTGTCCCATCAGGTGTGGAAGTAACCGGGTTCCAAGCAGGATCATACCGATGATAAAACCCGCCGCCTTTAAGACGGCGAAACCGAGCGCGGGCAATCCCGTAGACGGATTGCTGAGTTGGGGAAGAATAACCATCAGGGGGATCACCGCCAGGTCCTGGACGATAAGCATCCCGATCATCACTTTACTTGAGAGGGTTCCGAGCCACCCCTGGCTCATCAGGGTCTTGAGGATCACCATCGTGCTTGAAAGCGATATGAGCGCCCCGAGCCACAGCGATTGCTCCCATTCCCAACCCATTAGAGATCCCAGGCCGAGACCCAGGCCGATGGTAAGAATTATCTGGATGGGGGTACCGATCAAGGCCACTTTTTTGACGGGTTTGAGGTCTTTGAGCGAGAACTCCAGTCCAAGCGCAAACAGCAGAAGCGCGACTCCGATTTCGGCCAGGAGCTCTATTTCATGGGCGTTGGCGACGGTAAGGCCGCCCGTATGAGGCCCAAGGATAACCCCCGCGGCGATATAGCCAAGGATCAGGGGTTGTCCGAGTCTTTGCAACAGCAATCCGCAGCCGAACGCAACGACGATGAGAAGAATAATGTCAGTTGCCAAACCCATGATCCGTTTCCAACTCCCCTGTCTACCCGTTTCTTTATATTTCCCGTTCTTTCGAAGTGATATCCCAGTCTCGGTATCACCGTCCACTAAGTCAACCAAAACCATCGATTAGCCCGAAGCGAAAATCAGCTGATCATGATATCCGGCCGCTATCGATCCCAAAAAAACGCAATCGTGAGTGGAAAAATGAGGGAGAATGATGCCGGCCTATTAAGGAGCGTCTTTCGGTAATGCCTGTGGCGGGTGGCCATAAAAGCAAAAAAGCCCTGCCGGATATATCGGTGGGGCTTTTTGCAAATAAAAAATATTTTTATTCAACATCGAATTTTGGCTCCCCGAGCAAGACTCGAACTTGCGACAGGGCGGTTAACAGCCGCCTACTCTACCAACTGAGTTATCGGGGAATATTGGTTATCAAAAATATTTAACAACCACCGCAAGGCTTGTCAAACCTTTTTGATGGTTTTTTGTTGGACTATCATATCGCTCTTTAAATCAAATCAATAACCGAATCTGGCCCTTCAACCTGTTCTGATTTTACGAACCCGAAGTTTAATTAACCTCATTTCGGTTTGACCTCTTGCAACAAACCGTTAAAAGATTTAATAATAATTGGATGGTATATCGCGAAAAACCGTTGGGGTCGCCTAACAAAATGGGTTAGGAAATAATTCCTGGCATCCAAGATCCTATGCCACGAAACAGTCGGTTTCAGGCAGTCCTGTTATTTTTAAAATGGAGTATTATTAAATGAAGTGGAGAATCTTTTCCTCCGGGATCATCCTTGTTTGTGGACTTTTTTTTTCTATCGGCAGTTCCATACTTCTTCAAGAAGAAGAGCTCAAAGAGGCCAGAGTCAATTTCGACCGGATTGCCTTAAAGGTCTTTAGCGACTTCAACCAATCGCTCAAACAGGATCAGGCCGTTATCCAGGCCCTTCAGGCCGCCTATCTTCATCTGCCGCAGAAGGATCATCCGGAGAGCCTCTCGGCTTTAGCGGAGACCCTCTCCAAGACGCGCGGGAACACCACAGCCCTGGGGATCGCGTTGCCCCTGACGGGTAGGGAAGCGATGAGCTCGGTTAAAAAAAACCGGAAAAAGAACAGGCCGCCATTAAAGTTGTCCGATTTCAACCGGCATGAACTGTCAGTGGACGACCCAACGGCCGATTTGATGCCGGTCGTTTTTTCATATCATAGTGAGGATTGGGTGGTTTCCAATGGAACCGATTTGTTTTCAGATAAGGCTTTAAGGGAAACGATACTGAATGCCATCGATAATAACAGCCAAAAGATCATCAGGACACACCTGCCGTTGGATGCGTCCGCCGGAAACGCGAACCTATGGTTTCTAAGCCCGTTTTCATTGGCGGAGCCTAGTGACGTAGCCGCCGGGCCTCCAGGTGACAAGGCCACCGGACTTGTTTTTTTGGCTTTGCCCATCAAAGATATTTTTGCTCCCATCATCCAGAACCCCGAAGTGGAGAACATGACCGCGGTCATTCTAAGGGAATCGGGCTTACCTGGCGTGGAACCGGTTTACTTCTACGGAACCAACCAGATTTTGGATGAAACCTTTTTTACCCAGCACGACCTGGAAATCGCTGGGGAAAAAATGGAACTGCTGGTTTTCGCGTCCCCGAACTACATGGCGCTTCAAAAAAGCAGCCTGTCCCTGACCTTTCTGATGATCGGCCTCTGCCTGACTTTAATCTTATCGGTGCTGGCCTGGTTCGCCGGAAAGCAGGTTTCTTTTTTTCAGGGCAAGGTCATTGAGCAGACCCGCCTCGCCGAGACCTATCAAAAAATGATCCTGGATATCGCCAAATCTAAAGACGTCAAGGAAGCGATGCAAACCGGGCTGATTCATGTATGTTCCTACTCCGGGTGGCCGGTTGGCCATGTCTATGTGCCCGATGACAAGGGGGTTGAGGCGATCGCCAATCTCTGGCAGATAGAAAATCTCAACCGTTTTAACAACTTCAAGGTAAACTATGAGTCCAGGAGTTTTATCTCCGGCAAAGGGCTGACCGACCGCGTACTCGAAAACGAGAGATATATCGCTATCACCGATATTACTCTGGATCCCAGTTTCTCAAAATCAAAAATCACCATGAACCTTGGAATCAGGGGCGCCTACGGATTCCCTGTCTGGGTCTATGGTGAAATTTACGCTGTTTTGGAATTTTTTTCGGAGAAACCCTTTGACGATAGCGAAGCCATCCCAAAAGTGGTCAACAGCCTGGTCGCTCAAATCGGAGAAGCCATCGAAAGAATCCACGCCATGAATACTTTTCAGGAGCATGAAGGCATCATCCGGGAATACAGCCGTCAAATCGCCAAAGGAATCCTTATTTTCGATGAAAAGGGCAAAATACATTCGCTCAGCGCTTTGGGCGAAAAAACGCTTGGATACCATCAACGGGAAATGGTCCACCGGTATATCAGCGAGTTTATAACCGATCAACCTCAGGAGCCGGCCCCACTGGAGACCACTTTGAATTTTGAGCAGATCATCCGCAGAAAGGGGACTCCCCTTCCTCTTTTCGCGGTCAGGAAAACGCGGTTTTTAAAGCCCATTTTGATGACCATAAGCGAAATCAAACTTGCGGATCACCGTCTCTTCTTCGCGATTATCGAAGAGGCTTTGGAAGGTTAATCCGGTTTTTTTTGGCCGATTATTTTTATGAACTCTCCTGACCCATTGGATTTTTATGAAATCCAAAGTAAAAAATCCCAAGAACTAATCGATGGATTAAGGAAAATCAGCCTCGCTTGCTCGAACCATCCCGAAATCTTCTGTTTCCTCTGGTTTGATCCCCTCAACCAGTTAAAATCCATGCAGTTGATTTTCGATGAAAAACTGGTCCAATGGACGCAGGTGAAAGGATTGGTATCGGGCGAAACCAACCGGCGTTTCCAGAATATCTTTAAGAAAGGTATCTTGAAAGGCTCAAGAACCATCCAGGAAACAAGAGATCCACAGGTTCTAAAAGAAGGGATAACCATCCTGAGCGAGTCGATCTTCCCAGGTGAATACAAACAAATCATCCATAACAGCGTCCAGGAATTATCAAAGGGTTTCCCCTGGGAAAACCAAGTTTAGTGATGATCCTGGGGGAGATTGGCGATTTGTTTTTGAAACTTTCTGGATTTCAATTCCAGCTCGATTCTCTTTGAAGCGATAAACGCCAGCAGGAAGGAAAAGGCGAGAAGGCTCAAAAGCAGCATGACCAGAAGTGGCGTGTCAATCACGTTCTTTTTGGTGGAAAAAACGGTTGAGGGTTGGTGCAGGGTTCTCCACCAGGTTACCGACTGATGGATCAAAGGCACATCCAAAAACCCGATGATGCCGACGACCGCGGCGAAACGGGCCTGTTGCTCTCCATAGTCCATAAACTTCCGCAATAGCAGGTAGCCCACAAAAATCAAAAACAGGATCAAGGTCGTCGTCAGCCTCGCGTCCCAGGTCCAATAAGTGTTCCAGGTGGGTTTGGCCCAGATGGAACCGGTAATCAAGGTGATTCCGCAAAAGATCACCCCGATCTCGACCATGCATAAAGCGACCACGTCATAGATCTCGGCCCTCTTCCACAGGTAGCCGATCGAACATAAAAAAGCGATAAACAACGCTAAAAACGTCAGCCAAATCGAAGGGACATGGATGTACATGATCTTTTGCACAATCCCCATGGACGATTCGATCGGAGCCCAGAAAAAAACCAAATAACCTACCAGCGCAATACTGATGATGGAGGCTATCCCCAAAATTTTATTTAACATCGTTTAGACTTTTTCAGAGATGAACTCCTTAGGCGGGGATCATCTTGTTAAGGGTGCGTGATTAAATATCTGTTAAAACAGTCATCGTTTTCCGTCAACCAACTTATGGTTTCCTCTATCGATTTCCAGCGGCCGTTTGCCGGGCCGGGCTGCCTTTGCTATTTTAAAAACCGGAAACGGCGCGCCAACCCAAGTCGGCCATATCTTATCATCAAAAAAGACTACATCTCCGCCACAAAATCGAAAATCAGGTAGGAAATAATCAAAAAGATCAAGTCAAACCCGATCAGAAGCTTTAACCAGTCCAACTCCCCGGAAAACCCCTCCCCGATCAGAATCCCCTGCATAATGCGGACACTGGCCAATAATAGCGGAATCAAAAGGGGGAACAATAAAATCGGCAGCAGAATTTCCTTAAACCGCAAATCCGTCGTCAAACCGCTCAGTAGAGTCCCCAGCGATGAGAATCCCACGGCCGAGATCACGCTTAACAGCATCAGGCTAAAGAAATGATCCAAAAACCCGCTGTAGAAAAATAGGCTGAACAAGGGGATGATCAGGCACTGGATGATCATGATAAAGATGATGTTGCCAAAAAGTTTGCCTAAAAAGATCGAACCTCGGCTTATCGGCGAAATCAAAAGGGATTCCATGCAGGCGTTTTCTTTCTCCAACTGAAAGGATTTGTTCAGGCTTAAGATCCCAGACAGCAAAAAAGTAACCCAAAAGGTGCCTGGAGCGAAAATGATATGGCTATCCTTGTCCGCGGGCATAGCGAAAGCGAACACCAGCAAAATGATCACGGAGAAAAAAAACATGGAAAAAAAATTCTCCATCCTTCGAAGATCCAGTCTCAGGTCCTTGATAAATATCGTCCAGATTTCGCTTAGCATCTTTAGATTGCCTCTCAACGTTTTTGGTATTCCTCAATCAAATCATCATAAGTATAAGACGCCGTTTTCATATGGCTGGCGGCAACCCCGTTTTGCATAATCGCTATTTTGTCGCAAAGCTCGAAACTGATATCGATCTGATGGGTGATCAGCAAAACCGTGCCGCCTTTTTTTTTAAACTCAGCCAGATAATCATTGAAAAATTCGATGGAATCATAATCAAGACCGGTATAAGGCTCATCCAGCAGCAATAGCTCCGGGTCCATCACCATCAGCTTGGCGATATTCAATCTTTTATTCATGCCGCTGCTGAAAGTCTTTACCGGTATCTGGGCAAATTTCCTTAATCCCGTTCGGTGAAGGGCCCCCTCTATTTTTTCCCTAGGCGATGAAACCTTCTTTAATTTTGAGAAAAACAAAAGGTTTTCCTCGGCGGTCAAATCACCGTAAAACATCGTCTGGTGAGAAATCATCCCCAATGATTTCCTTAGGTTTTGAGGATTCTTTTTGGTATCTTGCCCCTTAAATGAAATCTTCCCCCCACTTGGCAGGACCAAGCCGGAAATGATTTTCATCAGGGTCGATTTGCCCGCTCCGTTTTTCCCCAACAGCAAGGTCAGTTCTCCTGCGGCAAGGTCCATAT
The DNA here is from genome assembly GCA_029881655.1 of Deltaproteobacteria bacterium. GTDB lineage: Bacteria > SAR324 > SAR324 > XYD2-FULL-50-16 > XYD2-FULL-50-16 > JAOUME01. Next base: position 24,247 of record JAOUME010000009.1, read on the forward strand.
CGACCCCCTTGAGAACCTGTCTGTAACCGAAGTCTTTGCTGAGTTTGTCGATCTTCAGAACTTGGGTTTTCGTTTGAGGCATTGCTTAGGGCTGAATTATATGGAGGTTTTAGTCAAACCGCTTTGTCGTCGGGATAATATTTTTCCAGCAGATATTCAAATATCTCAGGATAAATCTCTCGAAATTCTTCAATGTGCTCCTTGAATTCCGAAAAGTCAAACCCTTCAACGCCCCGGATAATCCTCAGGTGGAGCGTGTCTTTCACAAGGCAGAGCTTGGAGCTTTTAACATGATGGGCATTTAAGGAGAGAAGCTCTTGAAAAAAAGGATATTTTTCCTGAGGCAGCCCTTCGAATAAAACCGCGTCAAAAATCACCAGAAGCGAGGTGATGATAATATTGAACGAATAATAGTCCTCCTTGATGGTCCAGATGTTATGCCGGATGCGGACAGCCCGGCCCTTTTCCTCTCCGAAGTATTTCTCGACATAATTTTCGATCAGGTCCTCGATTTCTTTTCGGGTCTCTTCACTATACGCGCTAAGTTTCTTTAAAGTCATGGGTTCAGTCTATCGGGTTCTTTTTTAAAACAACCATCGCATAGATGCCTCTCTTGGTCAATTTGACTTTTTTAAAAACAATCCCCGCATGGACCCGCTTGGCATCCCGCCACATCGCTTGTTTGTGGGTACAATCGCCCGTTTTTCACAGTAGAGAGGGACGATCAAATAAACTTTCAGCTGATTACAAAATGATTTCGCAGGGTCATTTGAGCTTGATTGTTAACCTCGGACAGCCAGAATAAAATAAAAAACCAAATTTAAAGGTTAATTGTATTTCCATTAATCAATATTTCTGTTAATCTTGAGTTCATAAAAATAAACAAATCGGGTTGGTTTAACTCTGCCGTCCTTTTTTAAGCTTTTGGGAGATAGTTTAAACTTGACAGCCGGGTATTCAAAACACTATGATTCCTGAAGGTTTAATTTAGAAATACAAGCTTCTGACCACAACGACAAAAAGGTTGTTCAAGCCTTATTATCATCCAATGGAAACCACCTCTAGAGGTCAATATGTCTAAAGATTCTTCCCATAAGAGCCCAAATTTCGTTCACCCCGAAAAACCCGGAGCGGTCGGTTCGAGAAACAGCGTCAACCGCGATTTAAGGAACGAATATGCCGAATCGAAAATGATTATCGACGAGGAAGTAGAAAAAATCCTCAACCACGTATCCGCGAAACTTCCCCCTGAAATTCTAGAGAAGCTTCACATCAGCGGCAATGTCAAGGAAATCCTCCACAACTACTTCAACCAGGGTTTCCACAACATGTACAGCCGTTATCTGGTCACGGTCGAAGACGAGATGTCAAAGAAGTTTCGAGACATGATCGACAGTGAGGAATCCAAAGGTCTGGAGGCGCATCAACCCAAAAGCATTCCTGAAATGATTCGGTATCTGGGTGATGAGGATACCTTCAACAACGCCGAAATCGATCAATCCGTCGTCAACATCTATCAGCAGCTTCAAGTACACCTTAACAAGGAATCCATAAAGCTTGAGCAGAACGCCAATAAGATACTTCAGGAAAGAAGCGATGTCGGCGCTTTCATCAGCGGCGAGAACACCTACTCGATCGTCAAATGCCAGATGAGTGACAACTCAATCAAACCCGAAAGCGTCTCCGACATTAATCTGGTGATCAATATCCTCGAAAACGAACTGCTCCAACCGGTTTTTCATTTTCAGGTTTCCAGTGAATCCATCGTCAAAGAGGTCATCTCCGATCATATCTTGCAGATGGTCGATAAAGAAGTGGTGGATTTAAACAAAAAACTCCAGCAGAGCAACCAGAGCCTTTTAACCGAAAGTGAAAAGCTCTTTGAAAAATTTAAACGGATTGAAAAGTATATCCCCTTTGACGCAAGTAGCCCTGGAGACATCAAATACGACTATATGGCGCAGGAATTTCTGGATGCCCTCAAAGGTCTGGGAGAAGAAGTCGAATCGGAGGATTACAATCCACTCAGCGTCAAGGATCACATCAAAAGGATCGTGGATCAGGAAAACCTGCGGAACAAGGGATTTAACAACGCGGTCAATACCCTGACGGATATTTTGGATACCTCTGCCATGGGATACCAACACATCGAGAATTTCAAAAATATCCGCAAGACCGTCATCAGGGAATATGCCGACAACAACCCCATCGCTCTGCCGGATGAACGTTTCAGCATAACGCTGGCGTACTACGACGACCTTCAGCTAAGAGAGCATAGAGCCGCTTATTGCCAGCAGTTAGATGAATTTGACCGGGAGATTAAAACCCTGTGGAATGTTTTTGACCGCGTCATCAAGGCAGAGTCGCTTCAAAGCGGTGTTTTGGCTTTCGACCAGATCGCCGACAGCGTTCTTGGAAGCTCGACCGCCGCTAAAAAAGGCAAGGACTCACAAACGACCGATAATGATAACGAGCCAAATAAAATTTGGGACGAAATATCCTTTATCCAGCCTGAAATGAATACCCAGGAGAAACTCAACGAGACATTCAGCGCCAGGAGAACATACCTCAGCAAGAAATTTTCCCTGTTGAAAAACAAAATCAAGAAGCTCTACAAGTATGACAACCCTCCTGAAAGGGTTATTCTGGAGCAGAGACTCGATTTTCTCCATCATGAATTCGAATCTTTCAACAGAAGTTTCAATCCATTTCACGTTCAGCCGGGCCTGGTGATCGACGTGCGGATCTCGACCATCAAGCGTCAGGAAATAACCATGGAAGGAATGAGCAACGTCTTGTCGGAATTCCTGTTCAGGGTGTCCCGCGGTTTTATCGACTACGCTCAAAAAGAATATAAGAACAATCAAGAATCAAAACTTGCGAGAAAAGATAAAATCGTAGCTGAAGCCTGATTTTAGGGAAAGATCAATTTATAGACAGACCGCCACTTAACGTTGTATAGTATTAAGTGAGTCTATAATATAAACCAGGCGGCCCTATAAAGAGATTCGATGTCATCAGAAAGAAGAAAATTCAGCCGAGTTAAGTTCGACACCGACGTTAAACTCATTAAAGGACTAGAAAGTTTCGCGGGCAAACTGCTTGATGTTTCACTAAAAGGAGCTTTGGTCGAGTTGCAAGGAGCGTCTTCTCTAAGCAGGGGAGACGACTGTGTTTTAGATATCTCTTTGAATAACAGGGAGATCGTCCTTGAGGTGGAAGCCCGGCTGGTTTTTCACAAGGATTCCCATTTGGGATTTCGGTTTTTCGATATCGAGCTTGAAAGCATGGTCCACTTAAGAAGACTCATCGAGTTGAACATCGGCGACCCGGATAAAATAAATGACGAGTTGTTCTTTTTAGCCAACTCGTAGTTTGGCCACCCGTAGCCTTTGTCTCAAAACCAAAACAACAAAGACCAACCACCCTTCTCATATCACCTAAGGACTAAGACTTTAAAAACCTGGAATAGCCCTTGTCGATAACCAGGATATGCTTTTGAAGCCAATCCTTTAAAAAATCAAAAAGCGCGTCATCCACATTCGCCTCGCCCCTGGCGAATTTTTCCTGAAATTCGCCGAGCTGAGCAACCAATTTTTTATGAGCGGCCTTATGGTTTTCAGTGTCGGGATAATCAGTGATTTCAAATATTTTTTCCTCGGCGTTGAAATGATCCACGCTCACCTTGATTAAGCTGTCCAGCAGTCTCTTCACCTCCGACAGCCCCTTGTTGTTCTTTTTTGCCGAATACAACTCGTTGATATAATGCACTATCATCTTGTGCTGCTGGTCGATCCCATCATGACTGACGCTGAGCATGTCATTCCAGTAAAAAAAAGTGCTGCCGCCCTTGACGAAGAAATCGACCGTTTTTTTAAGGGCGCTGGACATTTCCGCGAAAAGCCCGATATTCTTAAGGTTGTCGCTGATCGCTGAGGAAACGTTGTTGGTCGAGGAGTAGATGCTCTGGATGCTGACGTTGATACTTTGGACCCCCTGAGCGATTTCCGCGCTGGAACGGGCGATTTCCTTGACGCCGGTCGCCGCTTCGCTGACGTTTTTCGCTGAATCCTTGGCGCCGGCTGAGACCTCGGCGGTCGAACGGGTCACCTCTTTGATCCCCATGGCGGCTTCCTCGACATTGATGGCGGAATCCTTGGCCGCGTTTGCCACCGACTCCACCGCTTCGACCAGCTTTGCCGCGTTGGCGTTCTGCCTTCCCACCAGACTCGCTATACCCTGATTGATTTGGGTCACCTCCATGATAACCTTGCTGACCTTGTTGGTATCGCTCAGCGATTTGGACACGTACTCTTGAATCTGATCGACCTGAATCGCGATTTCGCTATTGGCGCTGGTGGTCTGTTTGGCCAATTCCTTGACCTCATTGGCCACCACTGCGAACCCCTTGCCCGCCTGTCCCGCGCTCGCGGCTTCGATCGTCGCGTTCAAGGCCAGCATGTTCGTCTGACTGGCGATATTATTGACCATCTTTAAAATCTGATCGATCTGGCGGGTAGCCTCACCCAGCTCCTTCATCGACTTGAGCGTTTCCACCGCGTTACGGTTGGCCTCCTCGGATATGGCCATCGCCTGGGAAGTGCTGTCGTTGATGTTACTTAGCGACTGGGAAAGCTCCTCGACGGATTTGGCCACGATCCCGTCGATATCCTTTGATATCTTCCCGACGTTATCACTAACCCCTCCCATATTGATCGAAGCCTCCTCTGCCGCCGACGCGATCGTATCGGTGTTGACGCTCAACTCCTCCACCATGGCGGTGATGGAGGTGACATTGCTGGAAGCCTCCTCGGACGCTGCGGCGACGGTGTTCATGTTGTTGGCGATCTCCTCGGAGGAAGACGCGATGGTATGGGCTACGGACTTCATCTCCTGAGTCGAATCATCGATCTTTTTAGAGGCGGTGGAAAGACCGTCCAGAAGGCTGTTGCTGGTGTCCGCGTTACCGATGATTCCGCCGATGATTCCGTTTAGGGTCTCGCATAACCGATCCAAAGCCTGGGCGATCTGGCCTATTTCGTCATGCCTCGTCAATAAAAGCCGGCTATCCAGATCCCCCTCGTTCATCCGGTTGATCCTCTTGACCACCCTTGAAATCGGCAACGAAAATCCGGCGATCAAAAGAAAGAACAAAACGAATAGAAAGAATACAAAAATCCCGGCCACGATGAGGATGAGTCTGACTAGAGCCTCGGTACTGGCCTGAGAATGCTCCGTTCCGGCCAGAACCAGTTCGTTGAGCGTTTTATTCAGCTCATCGGCACTTAAAGACACCGCTTGAATCCTTCTCTCAATCCGCTTTGCTTCCCGCTCCTCCCCAAAAAGCGCCTCCACTGCTACCCCATAGGACTTAAACCGCGCTGAAGCTTCTTCCAGCTTTTCCTGCGTCAAAGGGTCTTCGGCGGCCTTTAGCATCCCCTGACCACTTAAAACAGGCTCTAAGAAATAAGCTCCTCCTCGCTCCAGCGCCACCAGGTTTTGAACAAAGATTTTTTTTAACTGGTTGTACTCCAGATAAAAGGAGCTTTGCTTGCCCTGCCTGCCTTGATCGGCTGCCGTTTGCCAGGCATAGCCCATAGCCGTTTTCTGCATCCCCTGCAAAAGCGTCTCCTGAGCATTGAGAACCCTAAGGTTTTCCATTTCACCGCTTTTACCCTTCATATTCAAAAGGATAAATGCCGTCCCGATAATGATGATGACCGAAAAAACACAAAAAAGTATAATTCCCTTTATTTTCATTGACATGTCGATCATTTTATCTCTTCAGTCTGAAAGGTTTAACCTGCGGGAATTCGGGTTTTGATAAAAAAACGAACCTATCACCCAACTTCCAAAAAAAACAAATATTAATAATAATATAACCCTTTGTCTTTAGTTTGTTAAGAGAGTTTTTTAAAAAAGTTATCAGCGTGAAATAATTTACGGCTCCTCAAAGTCCTCCGGGTTAATGCCCTGCTCCCTCAATGCCGCCTTCTGACGGTTCAAACCGACATAGCAGACCCCGATACTGATGATGTACAAGATGATCAAAGGCCCCGCCATCAGCATCATGGTCAGAGGGTCCGGAGGTGTGATGATCGCCGATACGACAAAAATCACCACAATCGCCAGCCTGGTCTGATTCAGCATCATTCTCGGTGTCACCAGCCCAAGCCTGGACAGAATAAAGACCACCAGGGGCATCTCGAAAACGATACCGAACGCGAACAACAGCTTAATCGCGAAATTCAGATACTCCCCGACCGACAGGGAAGGCATGATCTCGCCCAACTGGGTCAAGCTCAGGAAAAAATCAAATCCAAAGGGAAAAACGACCGAGTACCCAAAAAGGGCTCCCCCCGTAAACAGGATGTAAGACGAGATCGAGAAGACCCAGAAAACACTTTTTTCGCCACGGTACAAGGCTGGCCCCACAAATCCCCAAAGCTCGATCAGCAGATAGGGGAAAGAGAAAAAGACCCCAGCCAGAATCGCGACTTTCATCTGGGCGAAAAAAAGCTCGTAGATCCCGATAAAGACCATGGAGGAGTGCCTTTCATCCTGAATTGTTTGTGATTCGTCTATAGAACAGCTGCAACTCAGGCTGATCTCACCGGAGGGATTCAACCCGGCGGTATCCTGACGTTTTTTCTCCTCCTCGACTTCCCTCAGTCCTTCGATGGCCTTTGGGTCTTTTCCAGTCATAACCTGATAGTAGATCCAAAAATCATTAAAGGTATCCCCGATAACCTCTAGCCAGTTACCCGCTTTTTCCTGAGCCTTCTCTGGTGGCCGCCCCGCCCGGTCGGCTGACCTATCCGGATTTTTTATCTCAGAGGTCGGATCGTTTATTACCGGGCCGGCTTTTTCATGATTGATAGCGGAGGGCTCTTTTGCCGACCCAAAGACCTCTTTTTTAGCTCCGGCAACAGACGCGGGGTTTAGGGTCATCCCTGATAACACACGCGAATCCGAGGACTGATCGGATAAATAAGTCGATTGGGCTGTCTGTTGACAAACACAGTTGAACAAATTGGGCGATAGAGCTAAGTTCTTAGTCGAGGGGGGAGTGATTCTGGCGGTATATTTTTTAAGGGGGCCTTCGACAGGCTTGCGGATAAAATCCAGAATCTCCTTTCTAAAACCATAGGCCGCCAGGGTGATGAGCACCAAAACCACGATATAGCGTATGAGCCTCTTTCTAAGTTCAACGAGATGACCAAGAAAAGGCATGCTCCCATCATTGGTTGAATTCGGCGGCGGATTTTTTTTCATGATCTCAAGCAAAGAGAGGCTTTTTAAACATAATGAATTTCCCCGGGAAGAACTCGTAAATGGCGTTTTATGATAGCCATCAACTCTCCTCCCGAAACAAGCAACTTCATCTGTTTTTTTTATCGCAGTCACCATTAAAAAGCAATGAGCCATTCAATCGAAACGCAGATGCTGAACGCTCTGGAATATTTCCATTATTCCAACCGGTTTAGAAAACACCTGTTTCTTTTGGTCCTTAAAGACAAGTCCCGGCTTCAGGAATTGATGACCGACATCAGGGTGCTTAACGCCTCCCTCATCAACCTGGTCATTTTAAACCGGGATTCACAGGGACTCGAAGATTTTTTGGAGTTGTGGCGAAAAAGGGGCTGCTCTTTCCTTTACAGCCAGATCCATCCCGACCGGATCAGCGAGGATGGTTTCCTCCAGCAAGTCGATCAGCAGGTTAAAACCGACCTGATTCCGGTCTTTTCTCTGGATGGGGATTCAATCGCCTCCCAAAAAGAGGGCTTCGATCAATTCGCCCTGGATTTTGCGCATAAGGTCAAGGCGGATAAGATCTTTTTTTTCTCCGAAGAAGAAGGGCTGGAAATCGAAGGCCATCTTCAGTCTCATATCACCCCCGAGAGGATTCGCCAAAGCCTGAGCCAGGGCAAAAAAACCAACTTCGAGGAGGCGTCCCTGCTTTTTCTGGCTGATCAAAGCCAAAAAAAAGAGCTGGAGATCGTCCTGCTTAAGGACCGAGTCGGAAACCTGTTCGAGGAGGTTTTTACCCACAAGGGCAAGGGCACGCTCTTGACCCGTGAATACCCCAATGAGATCAGGCAGGCTATGCTCTCGGATATCTTTGACCTGACGCTCCTGATGAAGCCTTATGTCCATTCGGGCCAGATCCTGCCGGTCAGCGAGGAGGAGATGACCCGTGACGCTCATACCTACTGGGTCTATACCATCAACCATTCCATTATCGCCACCGCCAAATTGAAGGATTATAATGAGGCGGTGGAAGTGGCCAAATTCTGCACTCTGCCGCGCTATCAGGGCAAAGGAATGGCCAAGCAGCTGGCCAACTGCTTAATCCAGGAAGCCCGGGAGCGGCGTAAAAAATATATCTTCGCCCTGAGCATCGAAGAGAAAATGTGGAACTTTTTTACGGGACTGGGCTTTAAGGAACAGCCCAGGGAAGAACTCCCCGAAAGCTGGCGGAAAGACTACGATTTCAGCCGGAAATCAAAGGCGTTCATCCTCAATTTATAAAACCGCGAAAGTCAAATGGATCAATACCGATTCGCAATCGACCGCGGCGGAACCTTTACCGATATCTACGCTGAAACGCCGGATGGGGGATTTAAAACCCTTAAACTGTTATCCGCCGATCCCGGCCGCTACCATGACGCTCCCACCGAAGGCATCTTAAGAATCATTCGGGAGCATGAACCCGGCTTCAAGGGTAAGAGAATCCCGTCAGAAAAGATCCAGTGGATTCGCATGGGAACCACTATCGCCACCAACGCCCTTTTGGAAAGAAAAGGCGCGCGTCTCGCCCTGATGATCACCCAGGGTTTCGAGGACCTGCTTGAAATCGGCTATCAAAACAGGCCAGAGCTTTTTGATCTGGAGATTAAAAAACCAGAACTCTTATATAGTAAAGTGTTTCCTGTGAAGGAGCGTGTCCGGCTGGTCTCCGAAAAATCGGGCTTAGAGCCCTACGATCCCGATAATCCCGTAAAGATTGGTCTCTCCGGCGAGAAATTCGAGATCATGGAGAAACCGGAACTTAAAACGATCAAGGCCCAGCTAAAGAGCCTGAAAGAAGATAATATAACAAGTCTGGCCGTGGTCTTGTCGCATTCATACGCTTTTGACGAGCATGAAAAACATATCAGGGAGCTGGCCCTTCAGATGAAAATCAGGCACGTCTCCATTTCCAGTGAAGTCATGCCCGCGGTCAAAATGGTCTCAAGGGGCGATACCTGTATGGTCGATGCCTACCTGACACCCTTGCTCAGGGATTATCTGGCGGATTTCTTAAACGGGTTCGAGGGGCCGCTTGATAAGACCGGAGTCCTTTTCATGCGCTCGGACGGCGGACTGGTCCTGGGGGAGAATTTCCTGGGATCAAACGCCATCCTCTCAGGACCGGCCGGCGGTGTGGTGGGGTACGCCGAGAGCGCCTACCGCCAAATGGGAGAAAAACCCCTGATCGGTTTTGATATGGGGGGGACTTCCACGGATGTTTCCCGCTTTGACGGTCACTACGAGATAATCTTTGAGAATGAAACCGCGGGCGTCCGGCTTAACAGCCCCCAGCTCAACATCAACACGGTCGCGGCGGGCGGAGGTTCCAGACTGTTTTTCGAAAACGGCGTCTTCAAGGTGGGTCCAGAGTCCTCGGGCGCTTATCCGGGGCCTGTATGCTATGCGAACGACGGTTATTTAAGCCTGACCGACGCCAATCTGGCACTTGGAAAAATCATCCCCGATTATTTCCCTCAAATCTTCGGGGAGACCAAAGACCAGCCCCTGGATAAAAATGAATCCTTGCGACAGCTTGAAGCTCTGACCCAAAAGATCAATGAACATCCATCCCTGAGAAACACTTCGAAACTGAGCCTGCCGGAAGTGGCGCAAGGCTTCATCAAGGTCGCCAACCAGAAAATGATCCGCTCGATCAGAGAAATATCGGTCATGAAGGGGTTTGACCTGAAAGAACACGTCCTCGTCTGTTTCGGGGGAGCCGGTGGACAGCACGCCTGCGGCGTCGCACGCGAATTGGGAATAAAAGAGATCCTGATTCCCCGCTTCGGTGGTATCCTCTCGGCCTACGGTCTGGGGATGGCCGACGTAGTGGCGGAAGAAAGGGAGCCTTGCGCCCGAATCTTAACTCCAGAGAACCTCGACTTCGTCTTCAATAAAATAAAATCTCTTACCGAAAAGGCGGTTAATAAACTCCTCTGTCAGGGTTTCTCAAGCGAGCTCATTCAGCCTTCGGCCTACCTCAATCTGCGCTACGAGGGAACCGATACCCAAAAGATGCTGCTTGAGCCCGCGGACAAGGATTTCAAAGGCCTCTTTGATAGAAATTATCTAAAAGAGTTCGGTTTTTACCACCCCGAAAAGGACATCCTCATCGATGATATCCGGGTCGTGGCAAAAGCGGTCAGGGAAAAATTCTGCCACCGTAAAATCAAACAGAGCCGAAAAAGCCCTCTGCCCGATGCTTCCAGGAGGGTCTTTTTCGAAGACAGATGGCACCAAACCCCCGTTTTTCTATACGACGGTCTTAAAGCAGGACAGATCATCCCGAGTCCGGCCATCATCATCCAGCAGACCCAGACCATCGTCATCGACCCTTTTTCCCATGCCCGGATCAATTCCCAGGGAGATATTCTCATCAAGCTGAAAAAACCGCCCGCTTTCTCAAAAAGCGTCAAAGCCGATCCTGTCGGCCTGTCGATCTTCAACGGCCTCTTTATGTCCATCGCCGAGCAGATGGGCCGCAGCCTCCAGAAAACCGCGGTCTCCGTCAACATCAAGCAGAGGCAGGATTTTTCCTGCGCGGTCTTCGACCGTCTGGGAAGACTGATCGCCAACGCGCCCCATCAGCCCGTCCATTTGGGTGCCATGAGCCAGGCGGTTCAAGCCCAGATCCGCCTGCTGGGAAAAGAGATCAAAAAAGGCGACGTCCTGCTTTCGAACCACCCCGAATCAGGCGGCAGTCATCTACCCGACCTGACCGTGATCACACCGGTTTACGAGAAGGACCGACTGGCCTTCTTCGTCGCCAGCCGCGGACACCACGCCGATGTCGGCGGCGTCACCCCCGGTTCCATCCCCCCCTTTTCCAGCCGTCTTGAAGAAGAAGGGGTCGCGATAAGTTCCTTTAAGCTGGTGAGAAATAACCGTTTTATGGAAAATGACATCATTCAACTCCTAAAAAACGAGACCGCAAATAAAAAAGATCCCCGCATAAAAGGCGCCAGAGCCGTCAGGGACAATATCGCCGATCTGAAAGCCCAGGTCGCGGCCAACCAAAAGGGAGTGGAACTCCTGGGCGAACTCTGCGGGAAATACTCCATCAAAACCGTCCAGAGCTATATGAACCGGATTCGAGAAAACGCCGAGGAAGCCGTCAGGGAGATGCTGGGTGAACTGTCGGACAGACTGGGACTCAAGCAGGTCGACTCGCTGGAGGCCGAGGACTTCATGGACGATGGCTCGGTCATTCATCTGAAAATCACACTCGACAGGCATGCGAGATCCGCCGTCTTTGACTTCAGCAAAACCGCCAGGGCCGTCAAAGGTAACTGGAACTGCCCCAAAGCCGTCACCTACTCCGCGGTTTTATACTGCCTCAGATCCATGATCAAAAAGGAAATCCCCTTAAATCACGGCTGTCTAAAACCCGTTAAGCTGGTCCTTAAAAAAAACAGCCTGCTTTATCCGGGCAAACATAAAGCCGTCGTCGGGGGAAACGTCTTGACCTCCCAGAGAATCGTCGATGTCATCTTGAAGGCTTTCCGGCAGATGGCCGCTTCACAAGGCTGCATGAACAACCTCACCTTCGGCGACGACCGCTTCGCCTACTATGAAACCATCGGCGGCGGCGCGGGAGCGGGTCCCGGCTGGAACGGACAAAGCGCGGTTCATACCCATATGTCCAACACCCGTATCACCGACCCCGAAATCCTCGAAAGAAATTACCCGGTGCTGCTTCGCATCTTTTGTATCCGCAAAAATTCCGGCGGAAAAGGTAAGTTCACCGGCGGTAACGGCATCATCCGGGAAATCGAGTTTCTAAAACCTCTTCAGCTCTCCATCCTTTCCGAAAGACGTATCTACGCTCCCTACGGCCTTTTCGGCGGCGGCAATGGCCAAAAAGGACTTAATATGTTAATCACTAAAGACAATAATACCATTGATTTAGGTGGCAAAAATAGCCTGAACGTCCAAGCCGGGGACCGCATCCGTATCGAGACGCCCGGCGGCGGCGGGTTCAAAACTTAGCATAATAATTTAATTAAGTAAATAATATTTTGCGTTTTTAGTGGCTTTTTTATTCAGTGAAAATTACAATTACAGATATAGTACAAATACACTGGAAACTCCTTTTGAAAATCAAGCCAACCTGTTCGTTAAATATTATGCAATTGGACATACCTAAGAACTACCTGATCGTCTTTTTAACCATTTTTTGTTTTTACCATACGACCCCTGCCGAGACAGCCTCGCTTCCGAACATCACCGAGCCTTTAACCCTTAAGAGCGACGAGGAGCAAATCAAGACCCTCCTTCCTTTTTTTCGCTGGAAATCCTACCGCAATAACGAGGATTTGGCTTTGTTTTTTTCGGTCATCAAAGCGGAGTCTGATTTTGAGGTATCAGCGAGGAGCAAGGCCGGCGCCTTAGGCCTGATGCAGTTGATGCCCCGCACAGCCATCGATGAGTTTCAACGCTCTGGTCTTAAAATCTCCAAAAGATCCATAAGAAAACAATTGATCCTGCAACCTGAGCTCAACATCGCTTTAGGGGCAGGATTCTTAAAGCGATTGAATTCACGCTTTGGGAAAGTAAAAAATCCACGTAAAAGGCTTGATCTGGTTCTGGCGGCCTACAACGCCGGTCCGGAAAGGCTGAAAAAAGCTTTTGGCTGCGATAGCGATCACTGCCTTAGCGAAAAGGTCAATCGCACAAAAAACGCCTATTTCTCCAGAAGAATCAAATCCCTTCCCAGAGAAACCCGAAAATATATAAAAAACATCAAGAAAACCATCCCTTACTATACCCAGCTGTTAGATGAAATGGAGAAAACACCTTCTTTTTTTAGCTTTTTAGGGTTCAAGCCAGTTCATGTCGGATAATTGGCACTCCCAGCTTTTAAGGGCCCGCTCGGAATAGCTTTGCTTCCTTTCTTTTTTGCCAAGCCTTTTATCGCCCTCAAGCGGAGATAGAAGGCCGAAGTTGGCGTTCATCGGCTGGAAATTCTCGGTGGAAGCCTCCATCAGGTAGCGGACCAGACTACAAATCATCACTTTAGGATCAAGTTTCGGGGGAAGGTTTCTTTTTTCGAGCGCGCCGATTTGCTGGGCGACCCAGAGACCTGTCGCGGTTGACTCGCCGTAGCCTTCCACACCCGTGATCTGGCCGGCCAGAAAGATGTTGCTGTTGAGCTTAAGGCTTAAATTCCAGGCCAGGTGTTGAGGCGCGTTGATGTAGGTGTTGCGGTGCATACTCCCGAGACGGGCAAATTCGGCGTTTTCAAGCCCGGGTATCAGCCTGAAGATTCTTCTTTGCTCGGGAAAAGTCATTTTCGTTTGACAACCGACCAGATTATAAAGACTCCCCGAGAGATTTTCCTGGCGCAGCTGAAGGACGGCGAAAGGCCTTTTTTCGGGTTTGGCCTGTTTAAAACCGACCGGCTTAAAAGGTCCGTAGCAAAGAGTATGGAAACCTCGCTCAGCCATCACCTCGATCGGCAGGCAACCCTCGAAATGCCTTTGTTTTTCATATTCGGCAAACTCCACTTTCTCAGCTTCCATCAAAGCGTAATAAAATTTTTCGTACTGGGACTGATCCATCGGACAGTTAATGTAATCCCCCGGAGAATCCTGGTAGCGTGAGGCCTTAAAGGCGATATTCATGTCGATGGACTCCAGTGTAACCACCGGCGAAATTGCGTCGTAAAAATAAAGCTCCTTCTGGCCGACCAAATCGATAAGCGACTGGGAGAGTTTCCGCGAAGTTAAGGGACCACTGGCCACCACCACATAATCAAACTCCTTCGAGAGCGTCATTAACTCGGCGACCTCTTCACGCTGAAGCTTTATCAGGGGACTTTCAATGATGGCCTGCTGGACGCGCGCGGAAAACAGGTCCCGGTCAACCGCCAGAGCCGAGCCCGCCGGAACTGACGCCTGTTTCGCGCATTCAATGATCAGGGAGCCGGCCATTTCCATTTCTTTTTTCAAAAGCCCATGCGCCGAGGTCAGCTCAACCGATTTAAGGGAATTGCTGCAAACCAATTCCGCCAAGTGATCCGTTTTGTGCGCGGGGGTGGTTTGGTCTGGCCTCATTTCAAACAGAACCACCTCGATTTTTTTACGGGCAAGCTGCCACGCGGTCTCGCAACCGGCCAAACCGCCGCCGATAACAGCGACCCTCGTATTTTTTTTCATCAATATTATCTTAAAATGGGATTGAGTGCTAAATGACCTGGCTTTTTATCGATGGTTTTGGCTGGAATTGCAAGGGGCGGGTAAGGTATGGTGACAACAGGAAAAACCCCCTCCGGTTTCCCGGAGAGAGTTTTCCAGAGAAAAAGCCTAATCCAACAACTGTAAAACCGTTTTTGGACTCTGGTTCGCCTGAGCCAACATCGCGGTGGCCGACTGGGTCATGATCTGGTTTCTGGTAAAAGAAGCCATTTCCATCGCCATATCCACGTCGCGGATGACCGATTCGGAAGAAATCATGTTCTCGTTGGCGACCCTCAGGTTATTAAGGTTGGTCTCCAGAGTGTTCTTTTGGAACGCTCCGAGCTCACCTCTTAACTTGGTGATCTCATTTACCGCCTTATCGACCAGCAGCAGAGAATCCTGCGCCTTGTCGAAATCGAGAACATTCACGTCCACCAAAGCTCTCAGGCCCGACTTGTTCTCG
>JAOUME010000094.1 GCA_029881655.1 Deltaproteobacteria bacterium
GAAGGGATAGCTGAGCGTCAAAAGCCCCATAACGGCCAGAGCTAGGGGGAGGTAGCATAGACTCATAAAGAAGATATGAAGCAGGTTGCTGGGGGCCGAGAAAAGAGAATGGCTTTGGTTGATTTGGCTGGAGAGGGGAAGCATGAGAATAAAGAGCCAGGAACTGATCAAGAGGGTTGAAATAAAATACTTTGTAATCTTTTGATGAAGGGAGTCATTCATATCGGAATTGGGAAGAAAAGGAAGGATCGTCAGGATTCCTGTAACGGCAATAAAGGAAAGCTGAAAAGAAAGCGAGGCGATCGCTGTCGGTTGATCGATCAAAATCACGCAAGCCGTTCCCAATAGAACGAACCATAAGGATTGCCAGGGAAGAAAATGACGCACCAGGACCCACCAGCTGAGCATGATCAGGGACCGCAGAGCCGTCAGAGGCATACCGATGACTTTCAGATAATAATAAATCAGGATGATACTCAACAAATCCGCGAAAAAAGGGTAGTGACTACCCATGCGAAAATTTTTAAATAAAATCCCCGCCTTTGAAAAAATAAAGACCAGCCAAAGATAAATCATTCCGATATGAAGACCGGAAATCGCGAAAAGATGGGAGATGCCCAGTTCCTGAAACCCGGTCTTGACCGATTTGTCAAATCCGCTCTTGTCGGCAGTGACCAGTGACTTAAACAGGGCGGAGGAAAAAGGACTTAAGTGGTAATCGGCCTTTTTTTGGATAAACAACAAGAGAGAGCCGCGGTTGAGGGTCGCTTGGGCATATCGGAGGTTCTTGACGCGGGACCTCTTGCTGATTGTGAGTCGGGTTCCGAAAAGGTCTAGTGAATCGACATTCAGCCGGCTGACCTCGATTTCATCGCCGGGTATAAACCAGCCTTTCAATTCAGCGCTCCCAAGATCAATTTTAACGAAAGGCCTTTTTACCTGAGCCTTGCCGCAATTAATCACCGCCCTGATAAGCTTGATTGAGTCTCTATTTTCAAAGGAACTGTTTTTTACGTTTCCTGTAATGCTGATATTATTATCTAAA
The DNA here is from genome assembly GCA_029881655.1 of Deltaproteobacteria bacterium. GTDB lineage: Bacteria > SAR324 > SAR324 > XYD2-FULL-50-16 > XYD2-FULL-50-16 > JAOUME01. The sequence goes on from JAOUME010000094.1 coordinate 1,046, forward strand.
CATTCTGACTTCTGGCTGACTGAGGGAATGAACCAAAATACAGAGTTGAATAGAAGAAAACTCATCAACAGAAGAGCCGTTAACCTTAAGCGCGGGAAAATGAGGGCTAAAGCCAAGAGCAGGCACTGCGACATCAACTGAAAAAGCCACCAGGCCTCATGTCCGAGTATAAAGCTAAAAGATGTCGCCAGAAAAAACAACAGCAGAACCAAAGGGTTATTGGAAATCAATCTGAAAGGTGCAGCTAGGGTCATGAAAAGGAGGCTGAACGATTACTGAGGCGTTTTAGACCCGGCGGTTTATATTTCCGGTAGCCAGTGTCTCTTCAGGAAGTTTTGTTTGCCAAGGTTTCCCTGGCATATTTGAAAACACAGATTTTCAAGAATGATCAAGGCATCCTTGGAATGATATTTAATCATCAGGTCCTGTCTCGTGATCTGAACGACGATATTTTCGAGTTCCTTTAAGGAAAAAGTTCTTGCCTGACCGATGGCGATTTTCCCAAAGTAATGATTGAGTTTTAGTCTATTGAGGATATCCTTTTCCAAGTGGCCCCCATTTAACAGACAAGCGATTTTAAGAAGTTTTCTGAACTGGGAGCTGATCATTCCGAAAATGGGTAAAGGATCTAAAATATGGTGCCCCAGCATTTCCTCAAGATACTCAAGCGTGTTTTTCAAGTCACGCTGGGTTAGAAATTCGGCGATGCGGAAGATACTGAATCTCTTGGAGTGGCTGGTCGAGTCAAGCAACAATTCCGGGGTGACCGCCTGATCATCCGGCAATAAAATGGAGAGTTTGTTAATCTCCTCGTTTAAGATAAAGAGGTCAGACCCCGCAAGTTCGATCAAAACTTCAGCGGATGTCCGATCGAAATTCAATTTTTTCTCCTTTGCCCTTTCGATGACCCAGGGAACGGGTTTGAAATTATCGTTGGACACAAGTGTCTTTATTTCCTGAGCGTGTTTTTGAATAAGCTGGTAAAGACTCTGGTTGATCTCTTTTGGACTTTTGATATTGGCGGTTAAGATTATAAAGACCTGCTCAGGTGGCGAGACGAGATACTGTTTGATGAGTTCGGTGAAGGTGGAATCCTTGGCTTTTTCTAAGGGTGGATGATTCTTGGGTATATGAAAAACCAGATTTTTTTTAACTTTTTTAATCAGGAAATCCTCGACCTCAATAGCTTCCATTTCGTTTTGTTTCTGGATATAGATCATTCTTTTTTCCCAGGTGGACACCAGCTTAAGGTAGGTAAGCGAGCCTTCCAAGGGATAGATTTCCTCAACGATCTGTTTCGCGGTGATCTGCTGATGCGTATCGACTCGGTCGGTTAGGCTATCCTGATCGATCCAGTAGAATTGATCTTCCTTCTGCGTCCGAATCAGGCGGATATCGCTCAATTGTTTCTCAAGGGCTTGCTGTGGTGATTTGCGGGAAACCATATCCTGAATGTCCTTGATGACGATGATGTTTTTGACAGGGAAAAAACTGACGGTTTCGCAGGTATTTTTAAGGTCGACAATAAGGCTGTTGGCTTTGTGCGGGTCATCCTTGGTGAAATCGTTGCTGTTGAACCGAAGGACACTGACGGGGTCGTCACCCTCTTTTTGTATCGATTCAATGATAGCTTTGGTTTTTTCTTCAAGCTCAAGGATTTGATTGCCGTATAGAAAATAACTTTGATTCATGCCGTAAACTTGGTTAATCTTGTCTGGTTTTTAAAAGGCTGTTTTTTTATTTTTTTACCTTTTAATTTGATAAAATTAAAGCACTTAATTATCCTAGCAATAATTATCTGGTATAAACCCCTAAAAAGACGTTATATTGCGTTATCAAATCCACTAAAAAAAATATGACTCAAGACGAATTTCAAAAAGTCACCCAAAGTCTGTTCAATCTTATCTTTAAATCATTCGATGAAATCGACCCGGATGAAGCGGAGGCGGATTTAAGCTCTGATAATATCAAGATCCAGTTCGCGAACAAAACCCAGTTCGTAATAAACCGCCAGATGGCGACCAGCCAGATTTGGCTCGCGACCCGGTCGAAAGGTTACCATTTCAACTATATCGCCAAAGATGAGAACTGGATTTGCGATAAGACAGGATCTGAATTTTTCAGCCTCCTGGAAAAAGAAATCGCCGCTGAGTTAGGCAATCCCTTTCAAATGAAAAAATAATAATGGGCAGTTACCGGGATAAAATAAAGACGACTTTTGGTACGGTTAGCGATGATTTCATCGATGGCCGTTTTGATCCAAAGTTCAAAAAGGAATTTCTTGAAAAACTTGAAGTATTCGATGATGAAGCCGGAGACCGTGAATTTCCCATCCAGGTACATTTTTTCGGCGAGTTTGAAAATAATACGAAAAGGGCCATAAATATCCTGGTCAATGAAGTCTTTAACAACGCAAAGCGCTATCAACTCGTTTTAAAGCGTGAAATCCCGGAAGTTCAGTTTTATACACCCCTTAGCTGGGTGGAGGAGAATCCCGATTATTTAAGCCAAAAACTAGTCTTGCCAGCCTCGAAGATCACTTTTGAAACGGGTTTCCCCCGCGTCAACCTGATTGTCCCTGAAAAAACGGAAAGCGCGGAAACCGTTATCAAGACCGTTCGGCTACTTTGCTCCAAGCTGTTCGGCAAGCTCTTCTTCGAGGAGAATATTCCTACCAGACCTCAGTACAAACTGGCGATGGAGTCATTGGAGACAGCGACTTTCGATCTGGACGAAATAACCCGTTTCAGCCGACTTTTGGACCGGTTTTCAGATCCGCTTATGGACAGATTCGACCAAACGGCCTCGGCTCTTTCGGTAAGAACCGCCAAGGCCAGGGAAGTGGGCAAAAAAGAGTTCCTGAAAAAAATCATCCAAAATAAGGAAAAGGTAAATGAGCAGGACCAAAAGTTGATCAGGGATAATTTTTCAGATCAACTCGAATGGCTAAAAAAAGATCCGCGTGAATTTTATCAGGTCTTGACCGAACGCATTACGGAGCACTTGGCTCAAGTCACCGTGGTCCTGCCTCATGAGCTTTTGAATTTCCAGTTCCTAAAGGAAAAAGGTGACTGGACTTATTACCATGCCTTGGAAGAGCGGTTGTTGATGGTCGTGAATTATCTGGAGGAAATTATCCAGTGCAGAGAGTTCATGCTGCCGGTCAACCAGGAGACCACCCTGGACTATCCGGTCTCGGATTTATGGATCAAGACTTTAACTGAGCGCTCCAACCGGATTCGGAAAAAAGGGTTTGTTAAGCTGTATTTATTCGAAGGAGCCAGGCTTACCAAAAATCAAGAAAGTCAAAAAAAACAGTTCCCCCTCTGGATATGGGAAAAAGGGATATTGAAGAACTACCCTAAGGTGAAAAATAACCAGAAAATGGTTGAAAAAATTCAGGGACAATACACCAACAACGTCTACCAAAAGCTTTTCGAGACAAGCCAGTGGCTAATTCAGGGCTTAAAATCGATGCAAGACAATTATAAGTACAGCTATGAGAAACTACCGGAATATACTAAACTGAAAAGTCTGTTTACCTGGGTCGATTTCAGAAAAGAGATTTTTTTGGATTTGCTTCATACCGTCCAGGTGGGCAAGCGACTATTGGGGTTGTATGACATGAAGAACCAGGATCAAAAAAAAGCGGTAAAAAATTTCGAGACGGGCTGGTCATATTTCGTTTCCTTCGCGCTAATTCACCAATATTATCTGGATTTATCCAAAAAAAAAGATTCCGCGGCTAAAAAAGAAAAGCAGTTCCTGGAATTGATCGAGAAATACATCAAAGACCGAATCGAAAGCGACCCGTCGTTTTGTCTGGCGGACCTGTTTTTTAAGGTTTACCGAAAAAATGATTATGACCTGGAGCAAATCACCACCTTAATGACCCAGGACTCCAAAACCCTGGATTTTTTTATTTTTAATCAACCTGAAATATTTAAAAAAAACACTCCAAGGGAACCGATTATCGAGCGTTACGCAGACAGTCTGATTAGATGGTTATCTGAAAACGGGAAGAACAGGGTTCAGGAAGATGAACTCAAAGGGTTTATCAAAAAAAGAAAAAGTCAGATATAGAAACCCTATGGTTTGTCATGATTTTAACGTGAATTATGACGCGGGGAGGCAGTTGCTTATGATGGAAACTGGAGTGGAAAAAGCGGTTGTTTTGTTAGTTGACGATGAACCGATCAACCTGGATGTCCTAATGGTGTGCTTGGTGAGGGTTATGAAATCCTGACGGCCTTAAACGGTCTTGAGGCGTTGGAAGTCCTAAATTCTAACAGGGTGGATTTAATCTAGCTGGATATGATGATGCCAGAAATGGACGGTTTTCAGTCCAGTAATAAAATTAATGAGGATCTCAATCTAGAGGAGATCCCGTATATTTTCTTAACCGCTCAGACCGATCCGGAAGTGATCGTTAAATGTTTCGAAATGGGTGTCCGGGATTATATCGGCATTGAAGAGGGGAAAAACAAGCTCGTCATGCAAGATCTTGATCTTTTGGTAATGCTAAATAAATCCCTGTTTTTTCTAAAGCATTTATGGAAAGAGAAAAACATCGAGATAAAGATACATTTTAATCAGCCGGTCATCAACAAAGGAGAACCCATCAGCCTGATCAACTCCGTCTTGAACAATGTCTTTACCAACGCCATCAAGTTTTCATACTCCGGTGATAAAATCGATGTGAATTGCAGGCAGGAGGGTAATAAGATCATCCTTTTAATCAGGGATTACGGGATTGGAATCCCGCCGGAGATCGTCAAGGATCTTTTTAGCATCGAGAAACCGACAACGAGACAGGGCACCAATGAAGAAACGGGAACCGGATTTGGTATGCCCCTTTTGAAGAAATTAATGGAAGCTTTTGAGGGTGAGGTCGAGGTTAAATCAAAAGATATCGAAAGCTTTCCCGATAATCACGGAACCACGTTGAGTCTGATTTTCCCCAAGCCTTAAAAAATAAAGCGTATTAAATTCACTGAAGAGACTTATCCTCCCGGGTCCCAGCGCTTATAAAGCTGATGGTCGATAGCTAAATAATCGAATATTTTACCGATGTTGTGGTGAATCAGATCGCTTATGCTTTGGGGATGGTGATAAAAAGCGGGAATGGGGGGCAGGATATGCGCTCCCAATTCAGACGCGCTGAGCATCAACCTTAAATGCCCGGTATGCAGGGGTGTTTCTCTTACCACCAATACCAGCTTTCTTTTTTCCTTAAGACTCACGTCAGCGGCTCTGGTCAGGAGGTTCTCGTTGATGCTGTTGACGATCATGGAAAGGGACTTGATGCTACAGGGGATGACGACCACCGCGTCGAAGAGGAAAGATCCGCTGGCGATTCTTGCGGTGAGATCGTGGTTATCGTAGCAAAAGTCAGCCATCTGCCGGATCTGCTCAATGTCATGACCGGTTTCGATCCCGATAGTCGTGATACCACTTTCAGTAAGGATCAAGTGGGTCTCGGCCTGGGCGGATTCTTTTAAAAGCTTTAAAAACTCGATCCCGTATACGACTCCACTGGCCCCGCTGATAGCGACGACGATTTTTTTTTTCATGTCCACTCTGTTGATCCTTTCTTGTTTGAATCTCTTTTGGTTATCTGAATCTACCAAAGCTTTGGCTAGTAAATCAGAGACCTAATTCCTTTGTCGAGTCGATTCGGTTTTTAAAAGACAAATTTAAGCAGGATCAATCTTATTTTCCTCTAAAAGCGCATCCAGTTCCTTAGATAAAAAGTTCAGGTGAGACCTTTCCTCATCGACCATTTCCAACAAAAGTTTTCTTACTTCAGGTTTAGGGCTGACCGAGGCCATGCGAAAATAGAGATCCATCGATTGCGCCTCAATCCCGATGCTAAATGAGAAGATGTCAAGTTTGCTGTTCAGTTCCGAGAGATATTTCCCGATGGTTTTGGCGTTCCTCTCGCCACCTTCGATTAAATGAGGGTTTTCTCTCAGATAAGCCTTAAGATCGACATTTGCATGTTCGCTCTTATACTCCTCCGCCAACCTATCCTTGTGCAGATCCTCGAAGTCGGCCAGTTTTCGGTAGATGTTTTTTAAATCGATCCTGCTTTCGATATTCTCCAGAGCCAGATAAAAACGCTGCAATCCCTCTTCCATGGCGAAAGCCATACAGTAGACATCAGGAAACTCGGCCTTGGGATCGATCATATGCAAGTTAAGCTCAAAAGGAACCGCCACCTGAATGCCAAGCCAAGAAGTGATGTTGCTGCCGATATCGTAGATCTCGGAGAAACCCTGACCGGCGAGCCACTGGGCAGCCGCGAAACTTCTTTTCCCCGACCGGCAATAGACGATGGTCGGTTTTTTCGGGTCCAGTCCACCGCCGCCCATGGTCAGAAGCCCCAAGGGCACGAGTTGGGCTCCTGGGAGGTGACCTGTTTCATACTCCGCGGGCTGTCTCACATCCACCAGCTGAAAATCCTCTGTTTTTCGCTGCTCCATAAAGGACTGCGCCTCTTTTTCGCTTATCGGTTTAATCTTAGATAAAAGTTCGTCAATGTTCATATTCGCTCCTGTATCTGGTTAAAATCGATGGGTTATGTTCGCTTTGAAACGGGGACAGAGTCGTTTAGTTAACGCGATAACGGATCTGTTGCGGCATCTAGGCTCACAGACCGCATTTGAGGTTTGCTGGAACGGCCTCATCAATCCTTTTTGGTTTGGCGAGATTCAGCTCGTTCATGATCTTGATAAACTCGTCTATAGTTTTTCCTCCGCCCAGCCTAGGGTTGAATTTTTTTTCCTCGCCAATGGTAGAAGAGCATCTCCCCAGATAGTCATGCGCAGGGTAAACGCACGTCTGATCATCAAGTTTAAATAATTTATCATGGACTGATCGATAAAGAGTCTCTGCTGATCCCTGCTGGAAGTCGGTTCTGCCGCATCCCCGGATTAAAAGAGCGTCTCCGGTATAAACAGACCCATTTATTAGATAACTGGTGCAGCCATCCGTGTGTCCGGGTGTCGCCAGAGCTTTTATCTGAAGTTCTCCGAAACTCAAAGTATCTCCGTCCTTAAGCGGGATGTCCGCACAACTGACCTTAGCCGGCTCCCCAAAAACGATTTGCGCTCCCGTTTGATTTCTAATCACTCCCGCCGCAGTAATATGATCGGCATGGACATGGGACTCCAGAATATATCTCAAATCGATCTCCAATTCCTTTATCAGAGTGAGGTCCCTCTGGGCCTGTTCCAAGACGGGGTCGATCAAAACGCCCCGGTTGGTTTTTGGATCGGTGACCAGGTAGGTGTAGGTTGAGGTTTCCTTGTCAAATAGCTGCCTTATCAATGGATTATAATTCATTTTACTTTTAATTTAGAATGATAGATGCTTTTTTATGGAAAGAGCAAAAGAAATGGTTATTTTTCATATTTTATAGTGAAGCGTAATAAATTCCAATCAAAAAATCCGATTTTGCAAAGGGTTTGATCTTCCCCGCAAACAGCCTGTAAGATCAAAATAGTAGCTTAAAACCAATTAAAAAGCTGACTTGGATGAAGAAAGGAGAATTGAATAAAAAAATAAGTTCCATCATTTGTCTGATCCTGATATTAACTCTCTGGTTTGTTCCAGATTTGTTTTCTCAGGCAAAAAGCGATAAAAGGCCTCCGGCACCCGTTTATGTTGAGTCGGTCGAAGCGCGGAAAATCAGCCAGACTTCCATTCTGGTCGCGGTAATCAAACCCCATTTAATGGAATACCTCTCGGTAGATGATTCTGGAAGGATTAAAAACATCAACAAGACGAAGGGGGATTTGGTTGAAAAGGGGGAACTTCTCGCGGAGGTGGCCAATCCTATCATAAAATCCAATCTGATCAATGCGGATGTTACCTTGAAAGAATCCCTAATCACCCTAAAGCAACTCAAAAAACGCTGGATCAGGACCAGAGGACTGACTAAGAAGAAGCTTGCCACCGCTCAGCAACTGGATGATGATTTGGCGAACTACTCGCTTCAAAGAGTCATCGTTGATAAAAGAAAGAACGAGGTTCAAAAACTGACGAATGTGTTGGATAGCTTTCAAGTCAAGGCGCCGTTTGACGGGCAGATCATTGACTCGAACGTAGAGAGAGGCCAATGGGTGACACCCTCGCAAAACCTTTATGTCATCGTGAACTATCAGAATTTCGAGGTGGAGTTGGGCGTGCCTGGAAGATACGCCGGGAAAGTGATCATCCAAAGCCCGGTTGAAGCGGTTGTCAAGGAGACGGGTCTAAGCTTAGATGGCAGGATCACGGCGGTATCACACCATGTGGAGGAATCCACGGGCAACTTTCTGGTGAAAATCATCTTTCCCAATCCCGGAGCCGATCCGATCAGCGGTCTTTTGGCCGAAGTATACCTTCCCATCGGTCTACCAAGTGACCAACTCCTGATTTCCAGAGACGCGGTTGTCCGCAAGGCCCGTAAAACCTACGTTGTCCTCGTCGAGAAAGGTTTGTCCAAAATCGTTCCGGTTCAGGTCAACGGCAGTCAGAAAGACAAGGTCATCATTCAGGCAGATGGGATCAAGGAAGGCGACCAGGTGATCGTCCGTGGAAACGAACGGCTTTTTCCAGGTACCCCGGTTGAGGTCAAAACCGCGCGTTAATCAAATCGACTATTAAAAGATGGCTTTGATCCGATTCTTTTTGGAAAAACCGGCTCTGGTGGGCGCGATTGCCGTTTTTTTAATCATCGCCGGATTGACTTCCCTATTTAGAATCCCCATACAACTAACTCCCGATGTCCAGACCCCCATGCTCACCGTCCAGACTCTCTGGCCGGGTGCGAGTCCCTACGAGGTCGAAAAAGAAATTGTCATCAAGCAGGAAAATGCCCTGCGCCGACTCCCCGGGTTAGAGAGGATTTCATGTGAGTCTTCCTCCGGTCAGGGGCGGATTATTCTGGAATTTGCCATCGGTACCGATCTTAACGATGCGATCTTAAGAATATCCAATGAGCTTGATCAGGTTTCAAGCTACCCAGAGAATGCCATGAGGCCCCGCGTCATTACCTCCGGGAGCAATTCCTCTCCTGTGATGTGGATGCAACTGAGAGCGATCGACGGCAATCCCATTCCGATCGACCAATACCAGCAGTTCGCCGAAGACGAAATAGTCGCGGAATTCGAAAAGATCCGCGGCGTCAGCGAGGCCCGAGTCTACGGAGGCAGGGCTAAAGAAGCGCAGATTAAACTGGACACCGAGAAGTTGGCGTCTTTTAAGATCAGTTTATCTCAAATCATCAGCCAGATCAGGAAGGAAAACGTCGATATCTCCGGCGGAAGCATAGATGAGGGTAAAAGGAAGTATATCATCCGCACCCTGTCTAAATACCGAGGCATCAATGATCTGGGCAATCTGATCATCAAGAAGTTTAACGGACAAAAGCTCTACCTCAGGGATTTGGCTGAAATTAAGATTGGTCATAAGGAGTCCAGTGCGAAGGTCCTGCAAAACGGTCAGCCCTCAATGGTGATCCCGCTTTACCAGGAACAGGGGGCAAACATTCTGGAGGTGACCGATAAGGCAATCGAATTAATACAGCAACTCAATCAGGTCAAGCTCAAACCACGCGGGATAGAGCTTAGAAGACTCTCTGATCAGCGTTACTATATCGAAAGTGCGATTTCTCTGGTGAGCGGCAATCTTTTTCTGGGCAGTTTTTTAGCATTCGGGGTATTGCTACTGTTTCTTGGGAGTATCCGCTCTGCATTGGTGATTGTGGTCTCCATTCCCATCAGTGTACTCAGCACTTTCATTTGCCTCCAGGTGTTTGGCCGGAATATCAACGTGATCAGTCTGGCTGGATTGGCTTTCTCAGTGGGTATGGTGGTCGATAGCGCGATTGT
>JAOUME010000010.1 GCA_029881655.1 Deltaproteobacteria bacterium
CAACAATAGGGCACTGATGTATTGAGAGCTTTGATCGCCTGGTATTTTGACAAGCCCCCCCTTGAGGCGTTTCCCCTGAATCATGACCGGTGGGCAACCGGTGTGATCGATATCCTCGACCTGTCCGCCCATGGAGTTAAGCGCCTCAATCAGGTCACGGATGGGTCTTTTTCGCATCCGCTCATTGCCGTTGAGAATATAACTTCCCTTGCCGAGGGTTAAGGCCGCGGTTAGGAATCGGGCGGCGGTTCCGGCGTTTTCGATATAGAGTTCGGTATTCAGTTTTTTGAATTCGCCACCGCAACCACTTATTTCATGAACATCCTTCTTTTTAACGATGTTGGAGCCAAGCTGGTTTAAGACCTGAGTCATAAAACGGGTGTCATCAGAATTCAAAAGTCCGGAGATATGGCATTTGCCCGAAGCGATGGAGGCCATCAATAAAACACGGTTCGAGATGCTTTTGGAACCGGGAATTCGGATTTCGCCCTTGATGGGGCCGGATCGGGGTATTGTGATTGAGCTTGGGATCTGCATTCTTCAGTTGAAATGATTGATTGGCGATGGGTAAATTCTGATGGAATTCCTAAAAAGAGTAAAGCCTTAAAGAGAAATCCAGGGAGATGGTTATTTGGATGGTTTTGATCGTACCAGAATATCGGTTTCGGCGAATTTGGCCTGGATTCCGACAGCTAGCTGTTTTCGGTTTAAAGGACTTGAGGTATGAGACAGGACCAGTTTTTTTGAAGGGTCGTTGATGAAATCGGTTGCCTCGCCATGGATAGGGGCTCCTCCGACATCGGACTTTTTGAGATCAAGAGGCATTTTATAGATTTCAACCAGTTTTTTATATTGGCTTTCCAGGATACCATTGGAGGAGAAGTCCTCAACAATCATCTTCTTTAATGATTTCAAGGCTGTTATGTCTGAAAAATGCCCGTAAGTCTTATAACCGTCATTATCCATTGCCCTGAAGATCAAGATTGTCGTATCGGTTGGATGGGGCGATAAGATGGGCTTGATTTCGAGGTCGCCATAGTGATTCCAGTCACCCAGCATGAGTTCATGGTAGGTGAAAAAATCACTCAGTTCCTCTTCGGGAATGCTTGTGAGAGCCGCGAGTTTTAGCAAGACGGTCTTATAGACGACACGAGTCGCGAAAATCTTGATTTTGTACTTCTTGTTGATAATTGAACATAGACCGGCGAAATGATCGTCATGGACATGGGTAAAAAAGATACCGCCCAGATTTTCAGGTTGAAGATCAAAAGCTTCAAGAGTGGTTCGGATTTGCGGGCCAGTATCAATTAAAAAGGCTTTCCCGTCGTAGACCACAATACTTCCCAGACAAGGCCGATTCGGATCCCAACCATCTCCTTCGCCCGTATGAATAACGGCAAATAAAGCCTCCGGTATCTTCGCAGGGGGAAGTTTATAGGAAGTTTTATAGGATTCACCTTTTTTTAAGTTCAAGTCGACTTCAATGGAATCGCCTTTATAACTAAGAGTAAATCGGTTTAAAGCCGTCCTTTTGATATAAAACCCGGAGTGAATTTCAATCTCTTGATCTTCAAGAGGGATGCAGTCTAAGAGTTGATCGGTCCTTAAAAAATCTCCAAAGGCGAAGTTGAGCTTGTAGCTGATATTTTCTTTCGCGAACTGGGCTGTTTCTCCCAACTGGGTGTATTCTTCCTCTGAAACCAAACCGAAATTACCCCTGTAAAAGTAATCCATTTGAGCCTTAAGTTGCTCGGTTTTTCCAATTAAAATGGGTTTCTGATTGGTGTTGTTTGGATGGTTGGGGATGATCATGCCCTGTTTATAAAGCATGTGCAAAAGAGGAAATTCGCTTAAATTTGAGAGCATTTCATTTTGAAATAGCTGATCTGATAGAAGAACAGCATTGGGACCACTCTCAAAAGTCCGCCCATCCTTTTGCGTCAGGGGCAACAAACTTTGCTGACTTAAGTGTTTAACAATATCAGCAGGGCATGCGCATAGAAGCTTGATATCAATCTCTGGAACTTCAACCCAGTAGACTGCCGGTTGAACAAGTTTTTTTGTTATGAGGCCCATTTGATAAAAAAATAATTAATTTTAAAATTAAATATCATAGTTCGGTCAGCTAATTAATCTTTGCTATTGCTAGCCATAGGATTTGCGTTGATGCATTTTTGATGCTAGGTTCTAATTAATGTGGAAATTTATTAATATTACTATGATAATAACATAGTCACTATAATTTGTTTTTCAGGTACGCGTCAATCTTATCGTCAATCGCCAGAGTCGTCTGACTAAATATTTTTACGTTTTTTTGATGAACCCAATCAAAAAAAGAATTGATGACATAGCTGTACATAGGATCGATTAGGATATTGACATCCATACCGAGGGTCGAGTGAGCAAAATTGATGATGTTATGAAAATCGTCTCTTGGTATGCCGATCAGTTTGACGATCTGGCCCAGCATGATCTTTTCTTCGTCCATAATAACCCCATCCACTACCGCCATCGCGATTAGGTCGAGAAAGAAACTGTAGTGAAGCTTTTTGCTTTTGATTTCGTTAAATATGGCTTCAATTTGCGCATCATTGTAGTCTTGCGTTTTAATGATGCGCTCCTTATGTTTTTCATTGAGTCCAAAATTACCAATCATTTTTTCCAGCAATTCCACTTCGTTTTTATCGAGTTTATTGTCGATTCTAGCCATGTGGCTGATTAAAGACAAATAATTGACTCTGGTTTTGACGCTGGTTCTGCAAATATTTGGAAGTCTCATTTCACGGTCACTTAACAGTTTGAATTAAAAAGAATTTAAATACTTTTGACGCCTGTTGACTTTTATTCTTTTCTTTTTGTAGTACAATGATTTAAAAAAAGATGCTATCAAAAACTTTATATCGAATCCGTTGTCAGAAAGATTCTACGGATTCAACTTCAAGCAAATCATAAAATAAATATCTCATATTATCCCAGGCTCTAATGACCTTTACCCTAAAAACCCTATCCCAGGAATTGGGAGCTGAATTTAATGGCAATGAAAAACTGGTCATTGACCATGCCTGCGGAATGGATAACCTGTCTGAGGGGGGGCTTGCCTACATTGCCAACCCTAAGGAATTATCCAGCTTGCCTACACCCGAGGGTGTCTTTGACTCTCGAGAGAAATCACTTGAAGCGTCGAGCGATGCATCCACCGTGGCTTTTATTGTGCCTAAAAGCACAAAATATACTCATCACAACGTCATCTTCGCGGATGATCCGCTGGAAATGCATGTCAGAGCAACACTGCTGATTCATACCCCGCATAAAGTAAAGCCTCATGTTGATTCCAGAGCCATTATTGGGAAAAAGGTAAAATTGGGAAAGCAAGTAATGATCCACGCTGGCGCGGTCATCTATGACGAGGTATCCATCGGGGATCATAGCGTGATTCATGCGGGAGTTGTCGTTATGCGGCAGGCCGAAATCGGGAGCGACTGCGTTCTTTTTCCAAATGTAACGCTGGCTGAGCGTACCAAGATCGGAAACCGCGTTGTGATTCATCCGTCTAGCGTGATAGGCTCTGACGGTTTCGGGTTTTATCAAAGGGACAAACTCAATAAAAAAATTCCTCAAATCGGGAGGGTTCTGATCGAAGACGATGTAGAAATTGGTTCGTGCTGCGCGATCGATCGGGCTCGATTCAGTGAAACCATTATCAAAAGTGGCTGCAAACTGGACAACCTGATCCACATCGCGCATAACGTGGAGTTAGGAGAGAATTCACTGATTGCGGCACAGTCTGGCATCGCGGGAAGCACAAAAACGGGAAACCATTTGATGATGGGGGGACAATCGGGGATTCGAGATAATCTAGAGATCGGAAGCCACGTCACCCTACTGGCGAGAACCTTGATATCCTCTAAAACGAGAGATGAGGAGACCGTGGCCGGAATGCCTTCCAGGCCTATTGCTCAGTGGAGAGAAATCCAAGCTAAAATCAACAGTCTAAAGAGTCTCTACGATAAGGTTCACCAAATTGAACAAGCCCTTAAACAAAAAGGGCTTATCGATTAGCGGTTATCATAGGACTGGATTTATGCGGGTTTTCCTACCTATTTAGAAGCCTGAATTAATTTTCCAATTCAGACAAAAACGCTTTTTGTTCTTGATAATCGCTATTTTCAATCCCAATCAAACTCTGAAGGACTCTCCAGTTCTTTCTCCGTTCAATAGCAAAAAGCGCCATATGTCGGCTGATTCCAACCGGTTTCATCAGATCGCCCTTCTCAACCAGGATATAGACACCTTTCACAGGAATATAGGCCCGATGTTTAGGATTTAAGAAACTACGGTTGGTAATATCGTTTTGAGTTGTCCTTTTTAAGATTTCATCGAGATGAGTAAGATTTTTCTCCTCCCCCTTGGCGATCTTAAAGAAATGTTTTCTGAAGCGGGCCTCTGTGGTGGCCCAATGTGCGACTGTATAGTTATATTTATCCTTGGTACCGGGGATGGTTTTCCGCATCCAGTCGTTTTTAAGGTTTGGATTTCCCTTCAAGGAAAGACTTAAACGGAAGTCTTCACCCAAAGAGGGATTAAAGACGAATTCAGGCATCCCCCTGGAATCGCGGATCAATTTCGCCTGTTCGGTCGATTTGTCATCTGGTACGCCATGTTCCGGCTGACAGGTACTAAAGGCCTGAATATAGGCGGTTCCGCGGTACAAAAGCCCATCAAGGATAGTGCGGAACAGATTTGCGGCATTGGCCATGGATACCTGCCCCACAAAAGGACTCCCGTGACCATACAACAAGGTTCCGGCAACCTCTTTTCTTTCGGTGAGTTTCCCTTCCGTTGCGGCTCCAGCCTGGTTCATGTCGAATCCACCGGGCATGACAGAACTATCGGAGTTTTGCCCTCCAGTATTGGAGTAGACTTGGGTATCCAGCATTAAAACCTTCATGTTGGGTCGGTTTTGCAAGACGACCTTGGATAAGTTCTGGTAACCTATATCCCCGATCGCGCCGTCTCCCCCGACAGCCCAGACCTTGGGAAGCTCAGTAATCTCAAGGTCGGTCATGTGAGCGTCGCTAAAATGGGTGTAGGTGAAATAATCCTCAGCCGTATAGGAATCGCCGTCTACATTCAGGATAAAATCGGTGAGTCTTTCGGGGATGACCGAGCGTTTGCCGTGATCGATGATGATCGATTCGCTCCAAAGCCATCCAATGGTCGGACTATCCTGAAAAAGAGAGTTCATCCATGGATATTGATGCGGATTGTTAGGATGGGTCGATCCGTAAACGCTGTTGCATCCCGTGCTGGAGGTCATCATCATAACGGACATTCCGTTTGAGTATCGCTCGTCGACAGCTCTTAGATCCCGATGGTTAAAGGCATCTTGTCTTAATACCAGATTCAGGGCATTGATCAGGTCCTTATCGGAGCCCTTAAAATTCTCATCCATGTATTTGACGCTGGCTTGGTCGTTTTCCGAACCCAATCCCAAAATAAGATGCTTAACAGATCTGCTCCAGTAGAGATAAGAATCGGGATCTTTCTTCTTTAGACTTTCGAGATTTTTTAGTCCGTTTTCTACGAGCTGAACGGCCTTTTTGTTGAGCCGCTCCGACTTTGCATGATAAAGGGGTCTCATATAGGCTTCGGTTAATCCCGAAACGGCCTTAAGGACGGTTTTTTCACCACAGCCCGCGCAAGCACCATCCCCGGAGACCAGAGCGTCATAATAGCTACGTACCATGAGATGGTTCTGGAGAACCGCGGCTTTGCTTTCAATGGGTTTGTCCGCGTTAAATTTACCCAGGTATTTTTGGGTTGTCTCAGGCATCAGGTCCATAAACTGGATGGAAGTGTGATTCTCACCGTTGATTTCCTCGGTCTCCAATACCATCTTCAAGGCGTTGTGTTCACCGCATTCAAGCACGCATTCCCCGCAACCCTTGCAAAGATCACTGATCATGATGCTGAAGACTCCGCCTGTGCCTTTTTCTTTTTTCTCGGGAATCTCGAAGATGGGACGAACCTTGGCGTATGAAACGGGATAGATGCTTAAAATCGCACGCAATTCCTTTTTAGAGGATTCATAAGCCCGATTGTCTTTGATGGTTGGTTTTTTTGAGACAGCCAGTTCAAGATGCTTTTCGAAAATATCCACAAAAGCTGGCGGCGCATTTTTCTTATCCTGCGCTATTTCGAGCATCTCGACCCGTAAGGTATCATCGATTTCAGGAATGAGTGCCAGCAGGTCTTTTTTTATTGTATCATCTGAAACATAATGCTTAACGGCAGTCTCGATTACCGTGGAGATATCCTGTGCGGTATTGGGTAGTGCCGTATCAGGACATGAAACGATGCAATCCATGCATTGCGTGCAATTTTCAGGAAAATATTTAGGTACTTTGCGTCTGGAAACGTACTTGCTGTTGGTCGCGGCCGTCGCGGCGGCCATGATCCCGGTCGAAGCAAGCGCGGATGATGGCTGATTGTAGCCATAACCGGCTCTAAACTCGGAATTATATTTCTCGAGTGTTTGCATGGGCGCTTTTTGAGGCTGCTCTTTTTGCTGATGGGTTAAAAGGTCGAACCTGCCAGCCCCTGTGACCGGCATAATCGTTTCACCTCTCATGCTGGACGTGTCTGGCGCGTCAACTTTTCCGGGAGTGGCTTCCCATACCATTTCAAAGCCTTTTTTCATGACCGTCATGTTAGACTGAACGACATCATTTCCAAAACGGCTGAATTTTTTATCGTATTGTGCCTCGACCGTTTTCAAAAATTCATCATCTGGGATATTGTTGTCCTTTAAAAAACGGCCGACCTTAAAAAATGCACCTAAAAACGAGTTTCCTTGCATTCTAAACTGCAAGTCACCCCTGTCGGTCGCGTCGGTGGCAATTTTAAAACCCTCGAGCCCGTAAAGGCGTATATTTTTATCCAGGATCTCCTGGCGGTGTTCTCTTGGGATTCTTTTCCAGAATCCCTCAGAGGTCGTCTCATTGCTCTCGATGATTAAGGCGCCCCCTTCATTAAGACCCGCGAGTGGATTGGTATGGGTAAATGCCTTTGGATCACAGCACAGCACAACGTCTACATGACGAAGGTCACAATTAACCCTGATTCTCTCAGGAGCGACAACCAGGAAGTAACTGGTTGGGGCGCCTTTTTTCTCGGAACCGTATTTGGGATTGGCGCTGATATGGTTTACCTCGGCGTAATTACCATCCTCATCTTTACAGTCATCGCGGACAGCAATGTAAGAGCTTAACTCGCCCAGGATTTCGCCCAGGTTTTTACCCGTGGTGATGGCTCCCCATCCCCCAATCGAGTGAAACCTGATGGCGATTGATTGATCAGGTAGAAGACTCGGGGTTTCATCTGATTCAACAGCATAGGGGTGATCCACACCTATATAGACGAAGCTGACACCATCAGAGGCTTTTTTGCCGTCCTTGCGGGCAATCTTACCTGTAACGAATTCATAAGCGCCCAAGACACCCTCGGGTCTGAAATCCCTGGAACCAAGACCATAGACGCCTGAAAAAATTCTGGGGAGTTCTTCACAGGAAAGTTTGGGTAAATGGGCAAAGGCATTGGTATCTGAGTTGTTGTGCGCTTTTGAAAGAGCGGTTCTTATATCCCTGGCCAGCGGATTGTCCCCTGATGTCTGATCATCCATTCTCTCAAGCACGATCACATTTTTTCTTCCCCTTAAAGCTTCGATAATGGCTTTTTCAGGAAAGGGTCTGATGACATTGATATGAATGACGCCGACTTCTTCATTTCTGGTTTGCTTGATGTAATCGACTGCGGCTTCAATATTCTCGGCGGATGATCCGAGCGATATAAAGATAGTGTCGGCTTTCTCACAGTTATATTGAGAAATCAGACCGTAGTACCGACCCGTCAGGTCGCCAAAATCCTGGTAAGCTTTTTCAAAAAATCCTAAAATTGGTTCTACGAAATTATTTCTTCTTGCGATAACCCCGTTCATGTAATGCTCCTGGTTTTGAACCGGGCCCATTAATATCGGATTTTTCAGGTCAATGCATTCAGGCACTCTTCGGCGTGTTTTGCCGAATAGCTCTCTCTGAGCGTCTGTTGGGCATTCGATTATATCGTCCGGTCTTCCAAGAAATTCCCGAATTAGACCTTCATCCGGCAACAAAAAAGTTCTTTCCAGGTGAGAGGTCAAAAAACCGTCCTGGACGTTGATGCCTGGGTTCAAGGCGAGTTCGTTGACCCGTCTTAAAATTAATGCCTGATCTGAAGCCTGTTGAGCGTCCTTGGAAAAAAGCATGCTCCATCCGGTGTCGAGTAGCGTGTAAACGTCATCATGGCCGCAGTGGACGTTCAAGGCTGATTTCGTCAAGGCCCTGGCCGCAATCTGGACGACCATGGTACTGAGCTTCGCGGGGGCGTGATAGTAGGGTTCAAGACCGTAGACGACACCTTGACCGGAAGTGAAATTAACCACCCGCTTACCCGTGATGGAGATAGCGATGGCACCAGATTGAGCCGCGTGCTCCCCTTCGGCCTCTATGGCTATTTTTGAGTCGCCAAAGACGTTCAATTCGCCGTTCGCGAAAGAAAGTTGGAAATTTTCACCCATTTCGGTTGACGGGGTAATCGGATAAAATACTCCCGCTTCGGCCAATCTCGCTTCAGTATAGTAGCTGACTAACTGGTTTCCGTTGGTTGTGATTCTTTTACCTGGATATTTCGGTTTTTTCTTGATTTCCTGGCTCATTATGGCTTCCTAGATCGGTTTGGTTTTTATAATGGTCTATACTGCCTACCAAATAAATTAACGATTTTGTTTTATGCCGTAAAGGGTTAAATCAATATTATTTAACAATCTACGGCATTTGACTTACGTATTTAATGATAAATGAAATTAAGCAATGGGAACTAAATTTGGGCTTTATGTCCAGCCTTTTTAAAAGCAAATGGCTAAAGGAGGTTTAAAGTGAAATGGGAATTTATCATGTTCTAAACGAAGTCCCGAAAAAATTTGAAAAGAATCGGATCGCTCACCTTTGCTTATTGGCCTGATATTGAGAATCGATAAAATATAAATCTCAAAAATTACCTGACAAAAACGGGTTTCTTCGGCGAAGTCGCAACAAAACATCACGTCATTTTCAAGGCAACGAATGCAGTTCGATAAGGGTGATTCTTCTTTAAACCAGAAACAACTTTAAAGAAACTTATCAAATAGATCAACTTCCGCAACGGATAAATATTATCTTTTGGTAAAAAGGACTACTTTGGGTGGTAAAGCGAATTGGGTATCTTATTGAAACAAGACAACTTTTGATGCCCAGTCAAGGAGAGGCACCCAGTAGATACCAAAGAAGACCAAAGGCACCGCGCAACTGGCAACAAAAGCGATGGTAGCGGGTTTGCCTTTAAACTCGATTTCGGGCGTGATATCTTTATCTATGATCATTACCTTAAGTACATAAACGTAGTAATAAAGTGACACCACGGAGTTGATGCCGGCGACGATAGCCAATAGAAACATCTCTTTCTCGATAACCACTTTGAAAAGGTACAGCTTGCCGATAAAACCGGCAAAAGGAGGAATCCCCGCGAGACTGAACATGCAAACCGCCAAAGATACTACCAACAGGGGCTTTTTATAAATCATCCCCTTGTAACTGTCGATTTGGAAGTTGGTGCCTTTAGAAAGGTAGATGATGGCCATAAAAGCCCCGAGGTTCATCAAAAGGTAAATCGGGATGTAAAAAAAGACCACCTGCCTTCCGGCGTCGTTCATCACGGCAACCCCCATCAGCAAAAAGCCCGCATGAGAAATGGAAGAATAGGCCAAAAGTCTCTTGATGTCGGTTTGTTTTAGGGCCGCGAAATTTCCCAGGGTCATCGTGAGCATCGCGACAATGGATATGAATACCCCCATCTGTTCGGATTGTTCCGGAAGCAAAACGGCAAAAAACCGCATTAATAGAGCCAGTCCCGCAACCTTTGGGGCGCAGGATAAAAAGGCGGTTATGGGAGTCGGAGCCGCTTGATAGGCGTCTGGTGTCCAGAAATGAAAGGGTACAGCTGAAATCTTAAATGCGATTCCTCCCAGGGTCATGAAAATCGCCAAAAAGTAGATGGGGCTTCCTAAAATATGGTACCCGGAAAGCCCATTCCAAAGACCTTCAAAGGTTAAAGACCCGGTCAACCCAAAAAGAAAAGACATTCCATAAAGCATGATCCCGGTGGCAAACGAGCCGAAAAGAACGTACTTGAGAGCTGCTTCTTTCGAGGCCGGGTTTTTCTTATTCATGGCCACCAGAAGATATGACGGCAGTGAAACCAGCTCGATTCCCACGACCGTCATCAACAAGTGCTTGGATGAAACCATGAACATCATCCCCAGGCAGATGGTCGAGAGTAAACCGTAGTTTTCCCACCGAAGATCGCTGTCGATTTCTTCGCTGTTGGACATCATCAGGACCGTAGACAATATAACCAGAAAAAACAATTGGTTATAAAGGCGGCTAAAGGAGTCGATCTGGATCATGTTGAAAAACAGAACCTGGGAACCGCTACCCGCTCCTTCCATCATAAAGGCGATGCACAAGATAAAGATGAAAAAAACGGTAACCGGCAATCGGCTGATTTTCGGAACGGCCTTGCCCACAAAAAAGATTAAAATTGAAATTCCGATCAGGACATAAGCCGGAATAAAATTCAAATAGGGCAGTGTGTTAACCATAGTGCTTCTTGGTCTGTAAATAACGATAAAAGTTGATATAAGCGTGAATTATTTTACAAAAATACTACTGTAATGATTTAGCGACACTTCAAAAAACTCAATGAGGGTATTAGGGAAAATCCCCAGGAAAACCACAATGATGACCAAAGGAACCACGCTAAAGAGTTCCACTCGGTTGATCTCCAGTAAATCTTTGTATTTCTCGTTGACCGGTCCAAAAAAGATCCGTTGGTAAGCATAAAGCATGTACCCCGCGCCGAAGATGATTCCCAAACCTGAAAGGATGGTTGGAACCTGATAAACCTTGAAAGACCCCGTTAGAATCAAAAGTTCGGAGATAAACCCGCTTAAACCCGGCAAACCGATGGCGGCCATATAGGCGATACTGGTGATTGTTGCGTATACAGGGGTAACCGAGGCGATGCCACCAAAGCCATCGATATTACGGTGATGAGCCCGATCATAAATCACTCCAACCAAAAGGAAAAGCATCGCGGTGATGGTTCCGTGGTTAAACATCTGCAACACGGCGCCGTTGACCCCCTGGGGCGTGGCGGCGGCGAGTCCCAGGAGGACAAAGCCCATGTGACTGATCGAGGAATAGGCAACCATCTTTTTTAAGTCTCTCTGTGCCAGGGCGCAAAGGGCACCGTAGATGATATTTATCACCGCGAGGGCAACCAGAAAATCCCTGAACCATTCGAAGGTCTCCGGGAAAAGAGGAAAGTTTAGCCGTAAAAAGCCATATGTTCCCATCTTTAAGAGAACACCGGCCAGGATGACTGAAATGGCGGTCGGTGCCTCGACGTGAGCGTCTGGAAGCCAAGTATGAAACGGGAAGATGGGAACCTTGATGGCAAAGCCGATAAAAAGGGCAATGAAGATGACTTTAACAAACTCCATTCCGAAAATCAGCGGTCCGTTAAAAGTTCCGCCAGCTTGAACCCTTTGGAGCATCTCGATCATATTGAAGGTGGAATCGCCAGGCGCAAAATACCACATTCCCAAAATCGCCAAAAGCATTCCGATACTTCCAAGCAGGGTATACAAAAAGAACTTGATGGCGGCGTAAACTCTTCTTGGTCCACCCCAAACTCCGATTAGGAAGTACATCGGAAAGAGCATGACCTCCCAGAAAAGATAAAACAAGATCAGATCCAAAGCCATGAAAACTCCCAGCATCGCTGACTGCAAAAGGAGAAACATGGAAAAGTAGCCTCTTTCGTACTTATTGATGTTCCAGGACGCCAGGACGGCCACAACGCCGATAATCAATGTCAAGAGAATCATGGAAATGGATATGCCATCCACACCTAAAAGATAATCCACACCCAGACTGGGTATCCATTGGAATTGTTCAATAAATTGAAATTCCGATAATTTCGTTACGCCTTTTAATGATTTATCGTATTCCAGAAAAAGAGGTATCGCGACTATAAAATCGATAATGGTCGCAACCAAGGCCACCCATTTTCCCTTTTCTCTGGGTAAAAAGAAGAGTATCGGAACCCCAAGCAGGGGAATAAAGATTATCCACGATAAAATATGACTCATTTAAACCTCGGTTTTCTTGATATTAATTTTTAATTTATCGTTGCCTGAAAGCCTATCTAAATAAAATAAAACACTAAAAGTACGATGAATCCGATTCCAACCAACAAAGAAGCTCCGACCAGTGACTGTATTTTTCCGGATTGAAGGCGACTAAATCCCTGACCACTAAACTGGCTTAGCCAGCCTGTTCCGTTGACGCAGCCGTCCACGATCTGATTATCGAAAACAGCGCTGATCTTCGCGATCCATTTTCCGAAAAATCCCGCGAAATTAACGATTCCGTCAATCACCTTCTGGTCATGAAGACTACAAATCTGAAAGATCGCCTTGATCGGCGTGATGATGACGATTTCATATAATTCATCAATATAATATTTGTCGGACAGTAGCTGAAAGAGTTTTTTCGCCCATATGAAAGACATAATGATTTGTCTGGTCTTTGGGCTCAAGTAGTAAAAGAAAAACGCGATCAGTCCCGTAAAGATCGTCCATAAAACCGATAAAATCATGAGGGTCCATTCCAGTTGCGTGTGATCCTCTTCGACGCTTAATGACTCGTCTGTCATGGTAGAACTCACATGGGTATCGATTAAAGACGACGTTTCGATCAGTTTAGACGGTGCGATCTCAAGGTCCTGAACCACCGGACTGAGATAATCGGTAAAACCACTATGACCACCCAGGAAATGGGGTATGTTCAAAAAGCCCAAAACCAAGGCTAAAAAAGCTAAGATGGCAATCGGAACGACCGTTCTTTTAGGCTGTTCTTTCACATGATCCCAGGTATGCTTATCACAGCGACTCTCCCCAAAAAAGGTCATGAAGATCAGCCGCCACATGTAAAATGAAGTAATTCCCGCCGCCGTAAAACCGATCAGCCATAAAGCAGGTGAACCCTGCATGTAAGCTTTCCAGAGGATCTCGTCCTTGCTGAAAAAACCGGAAGTCAAAGGAAATCCCATGATAGCGAGGGTCGCGGCAATCATAGACCAGCCGGTCACCGGCATTTTCTTTAAGAGACCGCCCATCTCTCTCATATCCTGCTTGTGGTGAAGCGCGACAATCACTGAGCCGGAGCCCATGAAAAGGGCCGCCTTAAAAGCCGCGTGGGTTAAAAGGTGGAAGATGCCCGCGCTGAATGCGCCAACGCCCATGGCCAGGAACATGTATCCCAGTTGGCTGACCGTCGAATAAGCCAGGACTTTCTTGATATCGAACTGGGCCATGCCGATCGTGGCGGAAAAAAAGCAGGTTAAGGCCGCGATCCAGGATACGAACATCAGTACGTTGGGCGCCAAAGCAAACAAAAAGTACATTCTGCCGATCATGTAGACACCGGCGGTCACCATGGTCGCCGCGTGAATGAGGGCACTGACCGGTGTCGGGCCAGCCATGGCATCGGGCAGCCATACGTAAAGCGGTATTTGGGCTGACTTTCCCATGGCGCCAATAAAAAAGCACAAGGCTGCGATTTCAAGAAGCGGATAATCCCAAAGGGACGACTTGGATAAAAACAGCGCTCTCTGATCCAACTCGCCGAAAGACAGGGTGACGATGTCGTAGTGCTGGCTGGAAAAAAGATAAAGCAGGAATATACCGGTAATAAAACCCAGGTCTCCGACCCGGTTAAACAGAAAAGCTTTCTTGCCCGCCTGTGCATTGTCGGAATCTGAAAACCAGAAGCCGATCAAAAGATAAGAACAAAGACCAACACCTTCCCAACCCAGAAACATAATTACCAGGTTATCTCCCAATACCAAGAGCAACATGGCCGCTAAAAAAAGATTGATATAGGAGAAAAATCGCCAGTAGGATTGGTCATCATGCATATATCCCATCGAGTAGATATGGATCAAGGTACCGATACCGGTCACGATCATCAACATCAGGGCGGAAAGAGGATCGTAGCGGAAAGCCCACTGGACATCAAGTTCAGCGACACTGATCCAGTCGGTCAGGTGGATCGTAAAGACGCGTTGCTCCGGCTCAAGGGTGATCAGGACAAAAAAACTGGCAAAAGATATCACTGCGGCCAAGCCCGGAGTAAGGCATCCCAGTATCCCTGTCTTGAACTCGCCGACGCTTGCTTGTATCCGCTTACCGAAAAAACCAAGGATCAAAGCCCCGATTAGTGGTAGAATGGGTACAAAAGGAATCGCTGTTTGAATAAAACTCATCTATTAGAACTTTTAAAACGGGTTTTTTTAATGATACTTAGCCTCTTAGCTTTGTGTATTGATCAACCATGATATGCTTGTATTCCTTATAGGCCGCAAGTACGATCGCCAAGGCAACGACGGCCTCGGCCGCTGCCAATAAAATAATGAAAATAGCAAAGATCTGCCCATCAAAGGGCGACCCTTGAGATGGCGTAAATTTCCCGAAGGCCACAAAATTAATCGCCGAGGCGTTTAAAATCAGTTCAACGCCCATTAAAATTGCAATCGCGTTCTTTTTGGAGAGAAACAGAACTACCCCTAACGTAAAAAGGGCAGCGGACGCAACAAGGTAACCATCTAAAATCATGAGCGCTCTCCTTTATTGATCAGAACGATAGCTCCGACCATGGCCGCAACCAGCAAAAATGAAATCACCTCGAAAGGCAGAATATAGTTTCTAAGTAAAAGTTGTCCAATCTGCTTGGTCGTAGGACCGTGGTCGATCAGGCTTTGGGATGGCCAGGTCGTATGGTTTAAGATGATCAGTAGAATCAGCAAAAGCCCTCCCCCACCAATCAAGGTAAGAATACCCTGGAAAGACGGGTTGCTGGTTTCTGGTTGAGATATGCTTCCAGTCATCATGGTTCCAAAGATCAAAAGGATGTTAATTCCGCCCGCATAGACCATGATTTGGATCACCGCCAGAAAATCACCGCCCAGTAAAACGTAAAATCCGGCAATTCCAAACAAGACGAAAAATAAAGCGAATGCCGAACGCAAAAGATTGTACGAAAAAACGACCAACAGACTTGATCCGAAAATCAACGCGCAAAAGATGTAAAAAAAGATTTCTGGTATGCCGATCATTGGTTATCCTTGTCATCTGTGGTGCTTGGTTCTTTCTCTTTATCTGTTTTTTTAGAAACCGCTTGTTCCTCTGCCGCCTTTTTATCAGCCAAGGCCTGTTTTTCCTTCTTCTTTGCTTCGGCTATGGCGTCCAGTTCCATTCCTTTTAACAATATTTGTTGCCTTGAATCGTCATCGACAAAGCTCAGGACCAATTTGTCCAGGCTTTGTGTATTCATCTCAAACCGATTGGTATGATAAATTGATCCCGGTTTGCAGGGAATAGTGCAAAGTCCGCAGAACATACATTTACCTATGTCGATTTTAAAGATGCTGCAGGTTCTGACTTTGTTTTCCTCGTTGCCGTCTTTGCCGATGACAGTCACCTTTTCGCACTTGACGGTCTCAAGATAGATGCAGTCGATAGGACAGGCTTTCATGCAAAGGGTGCAAGCGGTACAGATGCTCATATCGACATTTAAAATCCCTCTGTAGTTTGGCGGCATTCCTGAGAGGGGACCCTTGTAATTGTCTTGTATCGTCTGATCGGTACTGATATCAGCTTCCGGGTACTGAACGGTGACAGGCCGGGTGAAAAAACTGGCCAGAGTAATGCTCATACCCTCAAAGACGGTCTTAACGCCGTTTACGAGGTTATTGAAGTAGCGATCTTTTGATTGTGTTGTAATTTCGCTCATAGTTTATATAGGCTCTTTTTACGCTCTGGTATTGACGGTTTTGTTTTGTTCTCTGAAGTTAATCGCCACCCTGTAGAAAAATTTTAGCAAGACCAAAAGGAATATCAAAAACATAATTGGGCCAGTGACCATATCGATAACCGGGAACTGATGATCAATCAACATGTAGACCGCCTGTCCGAAAAAGGCGATAAAAGATAAGGGTAAAAGATACTTCCAGGATAAATCCATCAACTGATCAATTCTAAACCGTGGCAAGGTCCATCTGAGCCATATGATCACGAACATGATAAAAAAAGTTTTAAGCAAAAACAAAAAGATGCTTAAATACCAATAGGGCTGTAAAGCTTCGGGCAGATTTCCGCCACCAAGAAAGACGGCAGTAGTTAGAGCTCCGATGACGTATAGGTTAGCCCATTCGGCCAAGAAATAAACGGCAAAGCGGAATCCGGAATACTCGGTGTTAAAGCCCGAGACCAACTCGGATTCGGCTTCCGGAAGATCAAAGGGTACCCGGTTGCCTTCGGCCAAAGAGCCTGTGAAAAAGATTAGAAAAGCGATCATGGTAAAGGGATTTTGAAAAGCGCTCCATTGCCAGGGAGCCCAGCCCTGTGCGTTCATCAGTCCAATCATCGAAAGGCTACCGGCGAAGAGGATCGAAGGCAAAAGCCCCATGGCGACGGGTATTTCATAGCTCACGATTTGCGCGGCAGAGCGCATTCCTCCAAGTAGCGACCACTTGTTATTCGAACCCCATCCAGCCATCAGTGTGCCGACTACCACCAAGGCGGTTATTGAAATCAGATAAAGTACCCCGACATTCAAGTCCGCGGCGATAATGCCCATCCCCCAAGGCAGGACGACAAAGGGAGCGAAGACCCCGATCATGCACAGATAGGGCGACATCTTAAACAAGAGCCGGTCAGCGCCTTTTGGGATCAAGTCCTCTTTCATGAAAAGCTTAACAGCGTCGGCGACAAACTGGAGCAATCCCTGGGGTCCGACTCGGTTAGGACCGATCCTGGACTGCATCCTGCCGGCGATTCGACGCTCAAACCAGGTTGTCAGACCGCTGATGACGGCCATAAAAGTGACTGACAAAGCGGCGATGATGAACATGATGATCGCCTTGACCAGATAGATATGGACTCCCAAAGAGACCGCGAATGCTTCCATAAGTTTAATTAGTTGATAATAAAATCAAATTTAACGATCCACCTCGGGTGCCACGACATCTAAAGAACCGATTAACGCGACCAGATCGGCGATAAAAAGGCCCTGGGAAATCTCCGGTATAATCGACATGGCTGTAAAGGAACCCGTTCTGATTTTAAGCCGGTAAGGTGAAGTCTTATTGTTTGAGTAAAGAAAATAACCGGTATCGCCTCGGGGTGTCTCAGTCCTGACATAGATATGCCCTTGAGGCGGCTTGATCACGTTTTTGACCTTCGCTTGAATTTCACCTGATGGCAATTGGTTAAGGCATTGCCGGATAAGTTTAACCGATTCCTTAATTTCCTTGGCTCTGACGATGTAACGGTCATAACAATCCCCCAAAATCCCTTCACTGCCGGTGCCCACCGGGATATCGAAATCAAGTTTGGAATAGATACTGTAGGGCTCGTCCTTCCTAAGATCGTAATTGACTCCCGAGCCCCTAAGGTTGGGCCCAACCAGATTGTAATTGATGGCCTGCTCTGGTGTTATGACACCGAGGCTGGCAAAGCGGTTAATAAAAATCCGGTTGTAAGTGACCAGTCGGTTGATCTGCTCCATGGCAAATTCGAAATGGTTTAGAAACTCGACAGTTTTCTGGATGAAGTCCGCCGGCAAATCATTAGCGACCCCACCGATGGTCATATAATTGTAGGTGAGTCTAGCGCCGCAAACCCTTTCCAAAAGATCATTGATGTACTCTCTTTCTCTTAGGCAGTGGACAAAAGGGGTCACGGCACCCATATCCATATCCGCGGTTCCGATAGCGATCAGGTGACTAGATATGCGGTTCAACTCCCCTACGATCACCCTGATATACTCGGCTCTTTCGGGTATTTCAATTCCCATCATTTTCTCAACCGCCAGACAATAAGCCCAGTTCGCGTTCATCGAGCAAACATAATCAACCCGGTCAGTATAAGGGACGAATCCCTGCCAGGTAACAGACTCGGCGATCTTTTCGATACTGCGGTGCAGGTAACCGATATCCGGTTCGCAATGATAGATAATCTCACCATTGGTCTTTAGGATAAACCGAATCACGCCATGGGTCGAAGGATGCTGCGGACCCATGTTGATCGTCATGTAGGATGTCTTAAGGTCGGCTGTCATCTTTCCTTCTTGGGTGGTTTGAAACTTTGTGAGATTTCCGAAGGTGTATTATCCATACCACCGTACAACATGGGTGTTTGATAGTCTTTTCTTAAGGGATAACCTACCCAGTCTTCGGGTAGCAAAAGGCGTCTCAAATCAGGGTGGCCTTTGAAATCAACGCCAAAAAGATCAAAAGTCTCTCTTTCGAGCCAGTCGGCGCTTTTCCATAATGTCGTCACGCTGTCGATGGACAGATCATCAAAGGGCAAAGCGCATTCGATAACAACTTTATGGCGGTGCGAGTAAGAAAAGAGATGCCAGTACATGACTAAAGTATCATCGATGTGGACGGCCGTTTGGCTCATGAGGGTGTCAAAATCCATTTCCCTGACTTCCTTTAAGTAACGCATGACGCTTGAAAATTCGTAAGCCGTGATGGAAATGGACGGATCGGGGCCCTCTTCTTTCAATATCACTTCCTGATTGGCAAAACGGTTAATATGATCAAATATTTCGGCAACGCTCAATCCCATTGATTTAACTTGTCTGAGTGTTTTTTCTTAGGTACTTTTCTTTTTTTATCTTTTTTTGGACATCAATCAAGGCAGAAAGCAGGGCTTCCGGTCTGGGTGGGCAACCCGGAAGGTAAATATCAACGGGGATAACCCTGTCTACACCGTGCAAAACCGAATATCCGGCCTGAAACAAACCTCCCGTGTTTGAACAGCTTCCCATCGAAATGACGTATTTGGGATCAGGCATTTGTTCATAAAGCAGTTTAACCCGACTCGCCATCTTTAAGGTAACCGTACCCGCCACGATCATCAGATCTGACTGCCTGGGTGTAGCTCTGGGGGCTGCTCCAAAACGGTCCAAGTCTCCCCTGGGGCCGCCGGTTTGCATCATTTCGATTCCACAACAAGCCAACCCAAAGAGCATGAAAAATAAAGAGTTTGCCCTAGCCTTGTTTAAAAGGTCATCAACAGCACCAATGATGAATCCCTCGGGTTCAAACTGATTTAATAAATTCATTGTTTATAGAGCCAAGATTATAAATTAGGTGTCCTGTGTCTTTTCAAATTGAGATTTGATGCTTTTGGCCCACTCAAGTCCGCCTTGTGACCACGCATAAATAAAACCAACCAGCAAGATGATAATAAAAAGAGCAATCTCAACAAAAGCCAATATCCCCCAACCGCTATTGACCATATCTTTAAAAATGACGGTCACAGGATACATAAAAGCAATTTCAACATCGAAAATAACAAAAACAAAAGCAACGAGATAAAAACGCATGTTGAACTGTGTAAAGCCGGGTCCGACGGGCAATTCACCGCAGTCATAAACGGTTTCTTTTTGTTCGTTGGGGTTGTTCGGGCGAATCAGGCTACTAACAAACAGATTTAAAGCCACGAATCCGATACCAACAATCAAGAATGTAAAGACGTATGCGAAATTTTCAAGCATGGTTCAATGCGTTAATTTTATAATGAAACTAATGTCGGTCTTATAATTGAGAAGTCATTTGATAGTGGTTTATCTCATATAATAAAGATTAATGCAAACCAATCGAATTAAAATCTAACGACTCCAAATTCTCCAAGTCAATTAGGCTTATAATCGGAAAAATCAACCAATGCAACCTTTTTATCAAATTTATTTTAACTTACAAAACTAAATTCTGACGAAAAAGACTCAGTGATGAGAGAATGAAATAATCTGGTTTAATATAAATGAATGATGGTTCCGGCAATCAGGTGATGGGAGATTGATTGGAGAGGCATTGATCGCAGAAAATATCAGGTGGATGATTTAAAGAATTGTAAAGACCTTCTTTACTGAGATAGGCTAAAGAAGTCGCGCCTAAAATCTTACAGATATTCTTTACGCTTCGCCGGTAAGATATAAGGGACGTGGGATCTTTGGTTTCGATGCCGTAGTGACAAGGGTGGTTATAAGGAGGGCAGGGAATCCTGAGGTGCACTTCTTTGGCACCGGCGTCGAAAAGATTTTTAACCAGCAATTTCGTGGTCGTACCCCTGACGATCGAGTCGTCAATCAAAACCAATTTTTTATTACGAACGACATCTTTCAATATATTATACTTCATAGTCGCTAAGGATTGGCGGTCTTTTGATTGGGTCGTAAAGGATCTAGTTCCACCGGTTGAGGGTTCCTCAAGGATCGCAACTCTGTAGGGAAGCTTGCTTGCTTCGGCAAAACCGGTAGCAGCCGGGATTCCTCCTTTTGGAACGGCGGTTACGAAATCAGCTTCGATGGGCGACTCATTAAAAAGCTCTTTTCCCATCCGCTCTCTTAAAATTTGGAAGGATTCTCCGCGCTGGATGCTGTCGGGTCTGGAAAAGTAAATAGACTCAAATACGCAACCGATACTGTTTTTATGATTTTTTCTGTAAAGGTTGCTTTCAATTTTGGAATGTTTGTCGATGACCAGGACCTCACCTGGCTTGACTTCGCGGTGTGTAAAATTGATTTCATGATCAGGATGCAAAGCCAGATTATAACGCAGGATAATATCAAACGCACAGGTCTCAGATGCGAAGGCGACGCATTTTATGCCATTGATGGAAAATTCTCCGATATGCAGCGTACGGATACCCCATGGGTCTCTAAAGGCAAAAAGCCGGTCATCATCCTCAAACATCATCATCGCGGCGAATCCACCTTTGACCTGCTTCATAGCGGCTTTGATGGCCTGAACGACCCTTTTCCCGTTTTTTCGGATATGGATATTGACTAAAGCTGCAATTATTTCAGCGTCGTTGCGCGAATAGACTTTAACGTTGAGCTTTTTTATATACTTAATCAATGGATCTACATTCAATAGATCGCCATTTGAAACTATTACCATCCTTCCGCGCATGCTTTGAGCCCAATGGGGATGAATTTCCCTGACTGAAGCCACACTGTTTCTGGTCGAATAACGGGTATGCCCGATAAAGGTCGTTCCCAGGAATTTAGTGAGCCCCTCCTGGGTGATGACATTTGCGACCTTGCCAATTCCTTTGAGAGTCTCTATGCACTGAGGCCCCTCGGTTACGAATCCGGCGACCCCAGCGGCATCGTGTCCTCTGTGTTGAAGAGACCTAAGTACCGTCGGCAGAAAATCTTTTGCGTTAGGGTGTCCGATAATTCCAAAGACGCCACACATATCATAACTATAAATAACGGTTTGAAAAGGATGAGTGAGGAAGGCTAATGCTCTATTTTTTCTTGTAGCGGTATCAATACGTCAATAAAAAAATTGAAATAAATTAATCATTAAAAACAGGTGAGTTGAATTAATGACATAGTTTATCAGATAGTTGTATAAATGAGAAATTCTTGCAAAAGGCTATTTTGTAACTTAATCTTTGTTCTAGGCAATGGGTTAACTTGGCGAATAAACATAATAATATCATTAAGTGTGAAGATTTTAAATGAGCTTTGGTAACGACAAAAATAAAAGTGTGGGAATAAGATGAACGAGTTTGATAACGCGATAGCGACACTGGTTTTTAATTTAAAACTATTAAATAAAAAAAGCCGTAAAAATGTTCTTATTAGTGCGGGTCAGAGAAAAAACAAACGAAAGATGCTGGAGCACATAAGCAAATTGGCCGAGTTCGGAATTAAGATTTACGCTACGGGCGGGACAGCTCGTTTTTTTAATGAAAATAATTTAAAAAACATTCCAATCTATAAAATAAGTGAAAAGAAAGAGCCAAATATTGAATCTTTTTTAAAGGACAATCGGTTCGATTTGGTCATCAATATTCTGACTGGTGATGAAGATTACGACGAATCATCCGACAGCAAACTGATTCGGGCCTTATCCATAAAAAACGGGATTCCACTAATTACCGATGTGGAGGTTTCGATCCTGACGATAAATCAGTTGATTCAGGAGCATCAAAAAGGGACCTATAAATACAAGATCGCCGATAAGACGGAGCCTTGGAACTTAAAGCTCGAGTTTTTTCAGTCCGTTAACAACCTAGGGGGGTTTGCAAACTATCACGCGCATTTCGATAAGGCCTATTTGATCAACAAGGACAACCTGAAGTTGTCTCATGTCGATATGCAAAAAAAGTGGGAGCTTTATAAATATCTCAAACAAAATTACACCCATGAGGATCTGGTTGAGCGGATTTCCAGGGGCTTAGAGACGATGATGAGTCAAGGGGTGACCTATTGCCGGACTTTCGTTGACGCCGATAGCACGGTTAAGCTCAAACCCATTAAGGCCGCTTTGGAGGTTAAGGCGAAATATCAAAACCAGATTAATTTTGAAATCGGCGTACAACCTCTTGAGGGTGTGCTAGATCCCAAGACGAGAAAATATTTTGAACAGGCATGTGAAATGGCCGACTTGATCGGTGGGCTTCCATCTAAAGACCGTCCTCGGCCAGAAAAGCATTTGGATTATATCATGGAGCTTTCCAAGGAGTTAAACAAGAAGCTTGATGTTCATATCGACCAGGAAAACAACCCGTTTGAAACTGAGACGGAGCTTCTGGCACTTAAAACGATTGAGCACGGCCTTCAGGGCAAAGTAAGCGGGATACACGCGATTTCTTTATCTTCTCACCCAAAAAGCGATCAAGACCGGATCATAAAGATCGTCAAGGACGCTGGACTGAACATCATTGTTTGTCCTTCAGCGGCAGTCGGGATGAAGCAATTAGAAATGGAGGCGCCCTTACATAATTCGATTGCGCCTGTTTTAAAACTTTTGGATGCCGAGGTGCCGGTCTTTATGGGGGTTGATAATATCTATGACCTTTTTATGCCGTTTGTAGACGGAGATATGTGGTTTGAGTGCCGAATGCTGATGGAAGCGACCCGACTTTACGACTACGAAAAAGTCGCGGCGATTGCATGTGATAAGAGAGGTTTTGAATAAATTAATCATATAATAACAATTTGTCCTAGAACCATCCTGAATCGTTTTTCAATTTTCCTATTGAGTCTGATCAAATCAATACCGACCCGACTTTATTTCAATGAGTAATTTTCATTAAAAATAAAGCGCACCATCCTAAATAAATCTTGCTAAATCAAGTATAATTTGCTTTCATTAAACGCAATAACTTTAAAATAGAATTAATTAAAGTCAAACATATTGATTAAATGGATTATAATAAGGAGAGGCAGTTTTCTTACCCATCGATTCAAAAGGAATTTCTGGATTATCAGCTAAAAACAAAGCTATCAGGAGGGGATGAGTGGGATGTTCTGAGGCATAAAATTGCTCTTTTTGAAAAGAATGACGCGCTAAATGAAATTGCTGATTTGATAAACGAGGAAAAAGGGTTAGTTGCGGTTAAGCGCTTAAAATATTACCTAAGTCCCGATCTGGTCGGTTATCCGAGTTGGAGTGACTTTAGCCGGGATAATTCAGTCACTTTGAAGTTCCTAAATCAATTTCGTTTGATCGCAAGTGACAAAGGAAATTTCCTAGAAAAGGTTAAGACTCAATTCAAATTAATAAAAAAGGAGGGATGTTATTGTTCATGGGATGTTTGGGGATCGTTACTTTGGTTTTTTAATCCTAATGACTTCATGCCCGTTAAGGTTAAGATATTTAACCAAGTGGCCAAGAACAGTCCGTTTCCCCCTTTTAATTTTAAGGCTGACCCCGAGGGACTTAACGGTTACCTCAACTGGATAGAGACCCTAAAAAACGCCACAGGAAAGGTGAAAACACCTAGCGGAAGCGATCTTTTTTCATTTTTGTGTTATCTATCCAGAGGCCGGCAAGATCACGAAGATAAAATACAGCGCGATGACATTAGTCCTTTTAATCCCGTGGTTCCAATCAACAGGGTCTATTTCGGTCCCCCTGGGACGGGTAAGACCTACCGCCTGATTCATGAAATTCTGCCATTATACCAATCCGAGGAATCTTTGAAAGTTGGTCGGCATGAAATCGCAATCGATATTTTTCAGGACAGTTCCTGGCTTGTGATTCTCGCCGCGGCGATCATTGAACTGGGCGGCAGGGCGATGACCAGTGAACTTTGCGCCCACCCCTTCATACTAAACAAGCTAAAAAGCATCGGCAGGATCACGGTAGCTCCTGATCAGATCACTCAAACCTTAAGCTCGAAATCCTTAGGCGGGGATTCACTAAAAAACAGCCAATCTGGAAACCATCTTCAACTCTTTAAGAGAGAAGACCAGAACTACTGGTCTTTACTGGATGGATGGGAAGAGTTGATGCCGGAAATTTACGAAAACATCGAGAAGATGGAATATTTGATCCAAAAGGCCGATAATAAAGCCTACGAGTTCATCACTTTTCATCAATCGTTTAGTTATGAGGAGTTTGTCGAGGGTATCAGGCCGGTTTTCGATCAGAATGTTTCAAAGGGTCAGATGCGCTACGAGGTTTGTCCGGGTATCTTTTACCAACTTTGCCAAAAAGCGGTCAAGAATCCCTCAAGACGCTTTGCCGTCTTTATCGATGAGTTGAACCGCGGTAATATCAGCAAGATTTTCGGTGAGTTGATCACGCTTTTGGACACCGATAAACGGCTGGGTATGCAAAACGAAGTAAAAGTAACCCTTCCCTATTCAAAACAAGAGTTCGGCATACCTGCCAACCTTGACGTGTACGCAACAATGAACACGGCTGACCGTTCGACCGCGCTTTTGGACACCGCGATCAGAAGAAGGTTTGACTTTATTGAATGCGTGGCCGATGAGAATTTGATCATGGGAATCGATAATCAAGGTAGAATCAGTGACGAGGAAGGCGGATCGATCGATCTTCGCTTAATGTTTGTGAACCTAAACCGTAGGATCGAGTATCTCTTGAGCCGCGACCAGTTGTTGGGGCATGCCTATTTTATGAATGTGCGTCATTTTAAGGATCTCAAGCGGGTTATTTCGGAAAAAATCATACCTCAACTCCAGGAATATTTCTACAGCGACTGGCATCCCATACAGCTCATCTTCAGAGATTTGACCGATAATAATCGTAACCATCCGTATCCCATCATCTCAAGGAGAAAAGTGTCTGAAAAAAAACTATTCGGCTTCACCCTGGATGACTTCGAAGAAACTTTTCAATACACGGTTCAAGAGGATTATTCATCTGAAGCCATAAAGAAAATCTATGATCTGACATTATGATTACCTATCAGGTTAAAGAATTTGAACGTGTCCCTTTTAAGGGCAATCTAGGTGAGGATCGCAGATTTATTTTAACACCTTCCCGAATTAAACATCTAAGAAATCTTGAGCACCTTTTACCGCCAAACGCGGTTCAATGGCTCTCTAACGGTGTGCGATTCCAGCATTACTGCGGTGTTATTTCCATTGGTAAAGAACAGATCGAAATCTTGCCTAAAATCACATCCTGTGAGACCAGAGCGGATTTAAGTCGCGAGATCCTAATTAAGATGCTTTATGAGACGAAGAAGATTACCCCATTGAAAAATCGAATAGCCAAGATGAACTACCAAAGTAAATACTTTATCGAGATACTGATCGAACCTTATTTAAGAGAGCTGAATGCGGTTTTAAAGCAGGGTCTTTTCAAAATTTACGCGCTTCAGAGCGGTTCTCAAACCATGGTAAGGGGAAGACTGCTTTTTGATCAGCAAATCAAAAGCGGCTATAGGGGAAAAGGTGAGTTCTATTGCCGTTATGACGAGTTTATCGAGGACAATCTCTGTAACCAGATTATCAAAAAAACCCTGCAATTCATTGGTCGGTTTTATCTGTCACCCAGGACGAAAAGAGTTGTTTTCCAACTTCTGAGTCGGTTTCATGAGGTGGGGGAACTAAGCGGCACACTGAAGGAAGCTCAGACTGTCGGTTTTCAAAAAGAGAGACAACCCTATAAAAGGATCGTCGAGATGTCCTGCTGGATGCTATCGGGACTTAAGCCGGATGTCGTTTCCGGGTCGAAGATTTCAGGTGCTTTTTTATTTGATATGAACCGCCTGTTTGAAGAATATATTGCGGTTAAAATCGCCAAAATCACCAAGGATAAAAACTTGTTTTTAAAAAAACAGGGTGTTAAAAAATACCTGATTCACTGGCAAAATCAGGACAAGGACCTCTTTCGTCTTATCCCTGATATCGTTCTTTTCGGCACCAAGGATAACAAGGTTAAACTGATCATCGATACTAAGTGGAAAAGGGTCAATACCGAGGGTGGGAGGTTAGGCGTCGAACCGTCTGATATCTATCAGATTCTTGCTTATTCCAGTCGATTTCAATGTAAAAACGTTATCCTGGTCTATCCAGGGTATAAAGAGCATGACTTGAAACGAACCGTTCTTAACGTAAAGAACAGCCGCCAAAAGATCATCCTGCGTTTTATCGATCTTGCCGGAGCCTTAAAAAATAACTCAAGAGACAGCATCAATCATCAATTGATCGAAATTCTGTCAGAGGTTTGTTAGGCTGAGTCTGAAAAATAATTAAATTCTCAAAATCGATTAAAATAATATTTATTAAAATTACTTTATTATACTGAGCTTATCTAGGATAATAGAATTAATTTAAAAGGTTGTCATACCGCAAGGAAAAATGTATTATATGAATAATCGCATATTGATGAGTTTTTTATCTAACTGTTAATCAAAACAAGGAGCCTTATGATCGAATCCGCTTACGGAATCAAAAGACATTCCCCCCATTCTTATGAGGAAACCATCACCAAAGTCACCGAAAGCCTGAAACAGGAAGGTTTCGGTGTCTTAACCGAGATCGACGTTAAAGCCACCTTAAAAAAGAAAATCGATAAGGATTTTACCAAATATATCATTTTGGGTGCCTGCAATCCACCTTTGGCATTCAGCGCTCTGACCAGTGAGATTGATATTGGGCTTTTGCTTCCATGCAATGTGGTGGTTTATGAAAACCCCAAGGACGGTAAAGTGATCGTGGCGGCAGTCGACCCCATGAGCATGCTTCAGGTTACCGGAAGGAAGGATCTGGGCGATTTCGCAGACGAGGTCAAAGCAAAGCTCACCCGGGCCATTAACGCCGTTTGACCAGAATTTACAGTCTGAATTAGGTTCCGGCATTGACAATCATAATAGATGCCGGAACTAAATATCGCCAAAAAAATTCCCACCCTATCATTTCATAAATAGATCACTTCTGTTCATCTGTTTCTCCGAGCAAAAGAACTTTATTCGGCTTAGATGAAAAATAATTCATCTTTTTTTCATGAGTTGTTCATCTTGATAGGTTAGTATAACAAACATCACCACCCACCTAACCATGTCAAACAACAATATATGCAGGAAAAACATTCAAAAATTAAGGTTTGGGACCTTCCCACAAGGCTTTTTCATCTTTTGTTGATCCTTTGTGTCTTGGGTGTTTTTATCTCAAGCCTGAAAGAAAACCAGCTTTTTTATCACGTCTGGTTTGGTGAACTCATTCTGGTTTTATTGTTATTTCGTTTAGGTTGGGGCTGGCTGGGGCATTTTTTTTCACGCTTTGGCAACTTTTTATTGCCGCCAAAGCCTGTGTTGTCATATGTGAAAGTTCTAATCAAGGGTGAGAATCCAAAGAGTCTGGGGCATAACCCTCTGGCTGGCTGGGTGATGATCTTTCTTTTGGTTTTGCTGTCGATGATCACCGTTAGTGGGCTTATTGTCCTGGGAGGAGAGGAGAAAATCGGTTTTCTCGCAACCTTGATTACGGTTCCCCAGGGTCATTTCGCCAAATCGATCCACGTTTTCTTAAGCAAATTGCTGGTCGTCTCCATTGGGATTCATCTTTTGGGCGTTCTGTTAAACAGCCTTTTGCACAAAGAAAATTATGTCATTTCGATGATTACCGGGAAGAAGAATGCCACTGATCATGAAGCATCTGCTTTTTACCCTAAAAAGCGGGTCAATCAGGTCGTATTTATTGTGATGATATCGGTGCTGATGATATCGATCCCATATATTTTACCGATGAACTATTATAATCCCTTGACCAGAGATGC
Organism: Deltaproteobacteria bacterium; assembly: GCA_029881655.1. Classification (GTDB taxonomy): domain Bacteria; phylum SAR324; class SAR324; order XYD2-FULL-50-16; family XYD2-FULL-50-16; genus JAOUME01. The sequence goes on from JAOUME010000010.1 coordinate 28,264, forward strand.
GCATTTGTCCAGACAGAGCGAAGACGATCTTCATTACCAGAAAATATGCGGGGATTGTCATTTCGAGTTTCATCCCAGCTTATTGCCAAAACGTTCATGGACAGCCATGCTGGATTCGTTAGAGGATCACTTCGGGGAAGACGCGAGCTTAAACGCTAAGGACAAGGAGAGGATAGCCGATTATTTATTGAGTAATTCTGCGGAAAAAATGCTTAACGAATCGGCCTATAAAATCATGATCTCTATTAATGAAACGAACTCGCCCCAGAGAGTGACTGAAGTGGATTACTGGAAATCAAAACACGCGATGATCAAACCGGAACAGTTCAGGGAAAAACCGATCAAAAGCAAACTGAACTGCGGGGCTTGTCACCCGCTTGGAAAATACGGCTCATTTGAGGATGCCGACATAGCGATACCAAATAACGCGAGTATAGCTGATGCGCTTAAATAACAGCGTTAAATTAAACCCGAAGCGATAGGAACCAAATGATCATTAAAACAAAGTCATTGCTTAATAAATATCTTATCTTAGGAGGTCTTTTTATTTTGGTACTTGTTGTACATCAAAACGAGGTCCTAGCTTTTGATAAAAATCCGGTCGTTAAAGCGTTTCAAAAGCAGTTGGAAAGCAAAGCGCAAAACCAAAGCCCAGGCTTTAAGGGATTCTCGGCGGAAGAAGGGGAAAAGTTGTATCACCTAAAGCGAGCTTTTTCCAAAGATGGAGAAACGCGCTCTTGCACCAGTTGTCACACCAATGATCCGACCAAGCCCGGTGAGACAAAGGTAGGCAAAGCGATTAAGCCTTTGGCTCCCAAAGTTAACAATGAGCGTTTTACGGATGTGGAAAAAATCGAAAAATGGTTTCGGAGAAACTGTAAATGGGTTTTAGAGAGAGAATGCACAGTCGTAGAGAAAGGTCATTTTATTGAATTTATTTACTCAATTTAAAAAAGGAAAGAAATGAAAAACAAATCACGGTTTTTAGTCGTTTTGATGTTGATGACGATGAGTCTGTTTCTGATCGCAACGACGGCATACGCCGATAAGGACGAGGATGATGAGAAAGAGTATAATTTATTAGGAAAACTGGAACACAGCGGGGAAAAAGGTAAAAAGATTTTCCAGATTCGATCCATTCCCCCTGTCACTGATACAACTTATCTCAAAGAGTGCGGTGCTTGTCATTTTGCATACCAGCCGGGCCTCTTACCGGAGAAATCATGGGAAAAAATCTTTAGTGGACTGGAGAGTCATTTCGGTGAGGACGCAAGTCTGTCTGCCGAGAAAGCAAAGAGCCTAAGAGAGTACGCCATCCAAAATTCCGCTGAAAAGGCCAATTCAAAAAGAGCCAATAAAATTCTAAGGAGTATCAAGGGCGAACCGCCTCTGAGAGCCTCCGATACCCCCTACCTAATTCATGAGCATAATGAATTCCCGGCTTCAGTCTTAAAAAGAAAATCGATCATGTCGATCGCGAACTGTGGCGCTTGTCATACTACGGCGGATCGGGGTATCTATTCCGAAAGATATATCCATATCCCCAAATAAGGCTAAAGGGGGGCAACTCTGTTTAGCTGGAGTTATCCCTCATAATGTATTGAAACCGGTTGGGTACGATGATTTAATGAGCCAAAAAATTTCCTCTTAGATAAAGATGATACCAGCCACGAAAAAACACCTTACCCTGATTTTCTTTTCCATCATTATCGCTTTTAATATTTTATTGTTGTGCATCAGTTATTTTTCGATGTACCAGAGCATTATGCGTTCAATGAAATATCATCTGTCGGTGGATGATAAAAAGGAATTCAAGGCTAAGTTTTTTTTCAGCGATATCGACAGTTTCCAGGGTATCACGGATGACGAGATTATTCACATTCTTGATAAGGATGGAGTCATCGTTTCTACTTTTTTTTCCAAGAATTATGCTATCGAATTTTCCCAAGAGAATTTCCAAAGAGCGCTCGATGGCGAGGAAATTTTTGATTTTCAGGAGATTGACGGCATTGAGTTTCTGGTTTTTTATTTTCCCTTGACCAAACAATATGTTGGTAGGATCGCCGAGCCACTAATCCAGCTGATGGAATATGAGCGTAATTTTGTTATTTTCACGGTGATCCTGTTTCCCGGAGTGCTTTTGCTGTCTTTTTTTATTAGCCGTTATCTGGTCAACCAGGCTATGATCCCTATAACCGAAGCTTTTCGTTTTCAGGAAAATTTTTCATCGAATGTATCGCATGAACTCCAAACCCCACTGGCATCTCTCAAAGGAAATTTGGAAGTCGCGTTAAGAAACCCTAGAAAAGTCGAGGAGTACAGGGAAGTTATCCGCTTAGGACTCAAGGAAACCAATCGGATTATTGCTCTTTCCCAGGATCTGTATCTTTTGGCTTCATCGAGTTTCAAAAGCCTTTCTTTGTTTCATGAGGAGGTGGATCTGAAAGATCTTTTCGAGGATATCAAGCTGAATTTTCTTCATAAAATCGAAGCCAAGCAAATGAGCCTAAAGGATCATGAGATTCATTCCGCTCCATGTTTGTGTGACGCCGTGCTGATCCAACGGACACTAGAGAATCTCATGGACAATGCCATTAAGTACTGTCCTGAAAAAGGAGAGATAACTGTTTCGATAAAAAGACACAAAGATGAATGGCAAATCCGTTTCGATAATCCCTGCGAAATTATAAGTCAGATAGAAGCGAATAAACTGACTAATCCATTTGTCAGAGGTTCAAACGCAGAGGCCTCAGAAGTGGAAGGCAAGGGCTTGGGGTTAAATATTGTGAAATATATTGTTCGCTCTCACAAAGGGAGCGTCAAAATTAATATCTCCGAAGATCATATTTTTTCTATAATGATTTTATTACCCATTATGTCCAACTCAAAAAAGAGTAAAAATGAATTAACTTAAAGGAATATTTGTTTTAAAATAAATAACAAAATTATATATAATTCATTCAAATACGATCAGGAGGTTTGAATTACAGCCCAATTTGAATATGATGAGTATTGATTGAAATTCAACTGTATGGTTAACAAGTGATGCAATCACCAGCCGCTGATGGGTCGGGGATATAAAAGGTTTCAATTTTCACGAAAGAACTTCGTATGGTCATTGATATTTGGTTGACGATTGTAGCTCGTCAAATAAATGAAAATAATTTCATTTTGATTTCATTAGGAGTTCATTCGCACCTGTTAGTTTAAAATATAGAATAATTAAAAAGATACGGATTTTGATGTGGATATTTATTATATTTTTCAAAAACAACCTTAAAGAGGTAATAAAAAAATGAGTGCTAAGGGGATATTCAAACTGGCTTTGGGAGCGATTCTTATGTTGAGCGCGAACCTCTTCGGAGCAGTTTCGACACAAGCGGGGGAATTCTCTTTGATGGGTGGATACGGCTTTACCTCATTAACTGTCCCGACCAATGGGCTCTCAGGAGTTGCGGGCTACAGAACCGATATGCAAGGTGGGTGGTTTTTCACCGATTATCAACTGGTGGCTTATAATCTTGTTGGAAAGGCGACGGTTGCAAAAGATGTCAAGGTCGATTGTCTGGTTAAGATGAAAAGTTATGAAATGAACTACACCGTTCTTTTCGGGAAATCGGATTCTTTGAGTTTTGGTCCAGGAATCGGTTATGGTGTCGCTATTGTTACAGAGGATGTTAATTCAGTCGATGGAGGAAGAAGAGGGGATTCCTGTCCGTTTTTCGCGAACAGCGATCTACATTTTGGGAATTTGTACCTAAAAATCGCTAAAAGATTCGATAGCTATTTGTGCGAAGGGAGGCTAAGCTCTTTTGGCGGTCTAATCGGTGGTGGTGTGGTATGCGGCATAACCTACTAAAACTGATCCTATTAGGGATCGCAATCACTTTTTTCGCGGCTGGATGCAGAGATCTGCTGACGAATCATTCGCTCAATATGGATGGCGTAATGCATGGTGAGAAGCTTGATAAGGGCGCCAATAATTGCAGTTCTTGTCATGGTATTAACCTAGAGGGCAATGGGCCTTTGCCAAGCTGCTACGGATGTCACGACCGTTTGTGGAGTAGCGATGATCACATTACCGACCGCGGCGGTGTCAAGCATCTTTTTGCGCTGGACTCTTCGGCATCCTGCGGGAAATGTCACGGCGGTCCTGACCTGAAAGGGAAAAGAAGCAGGCCATCCTGTTATCAATGCCATGATGATAACTGGTCCGGCTTTACGGATCATAGCCTGGAAATCAACGGCTATTTCCACAAGCCTGACATGACCAACGCGATGACCGACTGTATCGATTGCCACGGAGCGGATATGGACGGTGGAACGACCGGAGTTTCCTGCTATCAGTGTCACTTTAACAAATGGGACCCCAGTAAATGGATCGATCATACGGTTGTTATCAATAACGCCAGGCACGCCACCGGTCATTACGATCCCGAAGCAAACTGCGTAGACTGTCACGGGAGCGATCTTAAGGGTACCAAGGACGCGCCGTCATGTTATAGCTGTCATTGGGGAGTATGGGCGGGAGCAATGATTCCGCATACCGATTACGAGCATGGAATACCCCACGCTAGAGGGATGGATACGCCCATCGCCAGCGGATGCGGGAATTGTCACGGAGCCGACCTCAGGGGCGCTAACGGAATTGATTCTTGCTACAAGTGTCACGGAAACGAGTGGGATGATGATGATCATGATGATGACTAAATAACAGGCGGAATTATTATCCATAATTATTTTATCGCTATGATGAACCCAAATTGATTCGCTGATACGATGAATCGTTTATTTCTTTTATTCAGTATTGGTTTAATCGGATTGGTATTTCAGAGTTGTTTCATTCACAGCGATGTTGTCCAGGTCGACCCCACCACCGCCAAAAGTGAGCTTTGCGGAGAATGCCATATCCATGAATACAAGGAATGGCAAAAAAGCGCTCATAGCAGAGCCTTTACTTCGATCGAATTCAAAAGACAGACGGATCGCTATAAGATCAAAAAATGTCTCTCCTGTCATATCCCCGAGCCCATTTACGGTAAGAAGAAAGTCACCGCGCGAGAAAACCATCTAAACGAAGGAGTCAACTGCGTCGCGTGTCATTTGACTCCCGATCAGAAAATGGGCGGGCCCTTGTTCGTCCTGCCGGCGCATAGCGTGAGTATGAATGATGAGTATTATCTCAAAAGTGAGCTTTGCGGGACTTGTCACGAGGAGCATTTCGAGCAATGGGATAAGTTTGAGCCTCCAGATAGTCAAGCGAAGCAGACTTGTCAGGGGTGTCACATGCCCAGTGCCGAAAGAAAACTGATTACCGAAGGTTTGTTTCAATATGCGCATTGGAAGCAGGACGTTAGAAAACATCTTTTTTTATCTGAACCGGAGCTTCAGGGCGAGTTAAAGGATTGGCTTAAAGTCAAGGCCGAAACTTTGTCTATTGAAAAAGGGAATCACCCCATAAGAGTTGAGCTAAACCACAGGCTTCCGCACGCGTTTCCGGCTGGAATTTTCGGTTTTAAAGCCATCGATTTGTTAGTCTCAATCAAAAGTGAATACGGATTGACTCTTGAGGAACAGATCACCACCCTTTATGCGGAAGAAAAAAAAAATATCATGCCTAATAAGACCTACTTCAAGATATTTCAATTTAAAAAGGCGGACTGGAATAAGGCGGAGTATATCGAGATCAGGATAAATCGTCGCAAAAGCAGAACCGATTATGGTGTGAACCTTTTGACGATGCATCGGCGGATATGACATGACCAACATTCCCGATACAACTAAATTTAAAAGATTTGAAAAAACGGAGATTCTACTTCACTGGTCTCATGGACTTCCATTTTTGTTTTTGGTCTTAACGGGATTTTGGTTGGCTTGGGACGGCATGACCGGTATCGAAAGGTCTGAAAGCATATCTTATTATCATAAAATCGCTGGGATTGTCTTGATATTTCTGCCGCCCGTGGTCGTCATCAGCGGCAATTTGGAGCTGATAATACGCAATTTCAGGAAAATCATCTCATTTGGCCCGGCGGATGTTTCCTGGATAAAATCTCAAAGTAACAAGCAGGAACCGCTAGCTCAGGGAAAATTTAATTTTGGACAAAAGATGAATACTCTGGCTGTCATGGTCTATTCATCGTTCCTGCAACTTACGGGTATCTGGCTTTGGATCACCCCTCAGGGGTTGTTGCCAAGATGGCTACACACCATCGTGGCGTTCGGAGGAAGTTTTCTTTTATGCGGACATCTTTATATGGCCATGGTCAACCCCAGTACAAGAAAAGCTTTCATGGCGGTCATTACGGGGTTTGTATCGAAAGACTATATAAGGCACCATCATGAGCTACAGCTTGATGATGCCGAGGATGCTGATGATAGGGGATTTGACTTAAGGCGTGACAAATAATGAACCCGGCTTTAAATAAGATAATTAAATTTATTGTGAGCGGTCTGTTGCTGATTATTTTATATCAGACCGGACTTTCTCAAGGAATTGAGCCTCAGCTTAAACAATCAATGGTGGAAAACAAACGTTTTTATGATCATATGTACGATATTTTATCACCCGGGACTCTTTCCAAGGGGCATGCCTATCTTGATAACTTCATGGGTTGTTTTAAGTGCCACACCTTAAACACGGGCGTGTCTGACGGGTACTGTATGGATTGTCATCAGGAGATCAAAAGTCAGAAAAACAAAAAAAACGGTTACCATGGAAAACAAAATGACAAGGAATGTCTTGAATGCCACCTGGAGCATCAGGGAGTTCAGAGCGAGTTGTTTAACCTCGATCTAGTCAAGCACGAAAAATTCGGATTTAAATTAAACGGTGGTCATGCCGGGATCAAGTGCGATAAATGCCATTTGAGTGAAAAGATGAATCATGAGGCGAGAAACATTCTGATCGATGGTCGAAAAAAAGAACTCAGAAGCTATTTAGGACTTTCTGTCGATTGTGATATTTGTCATAATAGACCACATAAAGATCAGTTTAAGGATAAAATTTGTAAGGATTGCCATAGCGATGTATCCTGGGGTTCCTTGAAATTCGATCATCAAAAGGATTCGGATTTCAAGCTTGAGGAAACTCATTTAAAAATCAATTGCAAGGCATGTCACAAGCCCAATAAAAATGACCCAAAAACGGTAGGCTATCAGGGAATCGGGAAAAAATGCGTTGATTGTCATGAAGATCCGCATGAAAAAAGAAGCGGAACTGATTGCGAGTACTGTCACACGCCAAAAAAATGGAAAAATATCAACAATATTAAAAAGCTTAGTCGGTTTAATCATTCAAAGCGCTTTTTTGTCCTTGAAGGCGAGCATAAAAAGCATAAATGCGAAGATTGCCACGTTTTAGAAAAAAAAATTGTTTATAAGATAGCCAAATACAATTTGTGCGATGATTGTCACAAGGACCCGCACAAAGAGCAGTTTCAACCCAGGAAATGCGTCCAGTGCCACAAACCGGTTATTGAGTGGAAAAAGCCGAATTTCAATCATGATAAAACGAATTTCGTCATTAAGAACCTTCATAAGAAAATCAAATGCAAGGATTGTCATCAGGATGGAAAATACGTTTTGGGGGACCTGGCTAGCTGCGAGGGCTGCCACGAAGATATCCGCAAGATCATGATGGGAACCCATTTTCTTCAAAAGGGAAACAACATCCCTCCTGACGCGATGTATCCGGCGGTACCTTGTACCTCCTGCCACCAGCAAAAGGAGGTTAAGGTTAATGAGGATTTGATCAGGAAAAAATGCGTGGAATGTCATAACAAATCCTTTGGGGACTTATGGGACTATCGTCTCGAAAAGCTGGGTAAAAGACCCGAGACGCAAACGACACTTGAAAAACAAACCCGTCTATTACAATCTCACCGATTCGCGGACGCTTTTTAGGTTAACTTTTATGGAACAGGGAATATGTTAAAATATATCAGGATATTAACCTTATTCTTTTTCACGCTGATACCGTTTCTTTTGACCGGATTTCCCGTACTCGCTTCTAAGGGAAGTTATGTGGATATTGAGAATTATTATATTCTTCAGATCGGCAATATTGTGGTGCAAGGAAAATCCAACTTCTTTGACTTCAAAGGTGAGGCTATTAAACATGAGGGGAAATTGGTTGAGGAAGATGAAACCTATACCGGCAGGATTATTTTGCGTTTTAAGGATTTACATTTCAATCTTCCTTTGGCAGGGAGCATTATCACCGACCCAAAATATATGGATGTAAAGCATCACCCTGAAATCGAGATCAACCTAGATCACTTCAAGCCAGAGGAAAAGCCTACTAGCGTTAAAAGTATGCTCAGTATGAACGGGGTCACGAAACCGATTTCAATCGCGACTACAATCACCAACAGCACACCTGTCGTTAAGGTTAATGGTAGTTTCACCGTCAAGCAAACCGATTATAAGATCATTCCCTATAAAGCGGGTCTGGTAAAAGTCGTTGATGAGTTGAACATTAGTTTTTTGGTTTATTTTTGCGAAACGCATGATAAGATGCCGCCTAATGATTATGTCAGCCCAGAGAGGATAAAGCAGTTTCTGGTAGAGGACAATATTACCATCATTACTGATGATACGTTTTATGGTTGTGAAGAGTTAAGGCCACTCAGAGAGCAGGGTCTTTTGAAATAGCCAAGTATATTGAACAACGATTAAGGGATACCCGATGAGAATATTACTGGTTGAGGACGAAAAAGGAGTTGCGAGTTTTATTAAAAAAGGTCTTGAAGAAGAGCGTTACACTGTTGACCTAATGACGAATGGAGAGGATGGATTGCATTTGGCGCTGACTGAGACATATGATCTTTTGCTTTTGGATGTGATGCTTCCGAAGGTTAATGGATTTGAAATATGTAAAACGGTCAGGGAGAATCAGATACAGACACCGATCTGCATGCTAAGCGCAAAAGGATCGGTTCAAGACAAAGTGCAGGGACTGGACTACGGTGCGGACGATTACCTCACAAAACCCTTTTCTTTTGAAGAGTTATTAGCCAGGGTAAGGGCTTTACTCCGCAGAAAAAATGAAACAATCTTAGAACTTCAGGTCGGAAATCTCAAGCTGAATACCCAGACTCATCGAATCTATGTCGATCAAAATGAAATTCTTCTAAGACCCAAAGAGTACGCGATTTTGGAATACCTTGTGCGCAACGAAGGCCGGATTATTTCCAGAACCCAGATCCTGGAAAATATATGGGGTTATAATTTCGATCCGAACACTAATATTGTTGATGTCCACATTAAATCGATCCGTAAAAAACTTTCTGAGTTCTCCGAGATCGATTATATACGTACCATAAGGGGGATGGGTTATATGATTGAAGATTTAAAATAACCAAGCTGCTATAGCTTATTCTTTTCAGCGTCATGTTTTATAAAGTTTGTTGAATAACGAAAATTAACGGAGCAAAGAATGCCATTTGATCAAGTGAAAGAATTTAGAAGCGTGAAAATCGGAATCATATTAATCCTATTGGGTTTTTTATTTGGTTTGGGATTGGGGATCGTCTTTGGGGTCTTTGAAGACAATCTTAAAGATAACCTAAAAAAGGACGCTGGAATCGTTCTGCAACAAATCTATCAGGGGGATCAGGCAAAGGCTGATAAAATTGTTAGTAAAAGTTGGGTGTACATCAAAAGAGCCCACTTTCACGCAACTGGCATGGCGACAATCGCGTTGCTTTTAACAATTATTATGTGCCGTATACCTGTAGCGGAAAGTTTGAAAAAATTAATCGCCATATTTTTTGGAATTGGGTCGATTGGTTATCCCTTATCATGGTTATTGGCGGGCTTAAACGCGCCAGCGTTAGGCAGTACGGGTGTCGCAAAATCGCAGTTGGTTTTCCTGGCCGCACCATCCATCGGGTTTTATAGTTTTGGTTTTTTGGTTTTTTTCGCTTTAATCCTAAAGATTTTATTTCTACATAAAGTTGATTCCAATGAGGAAAGTAACCAGTCCTTGATATGATTTCTAATTAACCTTATAGCTGAAAAACCTGACAATTTTCATTTCAATGAAACAACTGGATTGAATCAATATCTTGGGATTAAGGAAAAAACCAAAGAAAAAGGTTGCCAGTTGGTTTAATTATTTGAAATAATAATTGTAGGAAGATTGATTTCATGTCCATTAAATTCGACCTGATTAAAAAGTATGAATAGGGTATTAAGATTGTAATTTAATGTTTT
>JAOUME010000095.1 GCA_029881655.1 Deltaproteobacteria bacterium
AGAATCGTAAAAATTCATCCCTGCTGCCTGCCGCCAAAATCCCACCGCCAAACAAGATCACCGGCCTCTCGGCTCTCTTAATCGCCTTGATGGCTTTTTTGATCTGACCGATATTGCCCTTTAAGGTCGGATTGTATCCCGGAAGTGGTATTTCGGCATCGAAGTCATGCGCATAGGGATTATCCAGAATGTCCTTTGGAAAATCCAGCAGAACAGGCCCTTTTCTCCCGGTATTCGCAATGTAAAAGGCGTTTTTAACCGCTCCAACGATGTCCTTTTCCGATAAAACCAACTCGTTGTGTTTGGTGACCGGCATGGTGATGTTGAAACAGTCCACTTCCTGAAAGGCGTCTGTACCGATCATTTTACGGGGAATCTGCGCGGTGATAGTAACGAGGGGGATGGAATCCAGAAAAGCGTTTGCCAGACCCGTAACCAGATTTGTCGCGCCGGGACCTGATGTCGCCAAACAGACACCAGGCCTTCCTGAAAGCCTGGCGTAACCGTCTGCCATGTGAACCGCTCCCTGCTCATGCCTGGACAGGACATGCCGGATCGGATTTTCTCTTAACGCATCGTAAATGGGAAGATTTGCGCCGCCCGGATAACCAAACAGGACATCAACACCCAGATCCTTCAGCAATTTGACTAAAGCCTGAGCCCCTGAAATCTCTTTTCCAGGCTTTACTTTCTTTTCAGGCATCGTAGTTTAAAAGTTAAGGGTATTAAATCTCAGCGGATTCCTCAATCCCCTCAATCCCTTCGTGGCCTTGGTCCTGGTCCGAATTTTCGACCTCTTCCACTTCAGGGGTCTCAGGTTCAAGCTCCGTTTTGTAAGAATAAACCAGATCTCTTTTAAACCCGGTTCCCGCGGGAATCAGCCTGCCAATAATCACGTTTTCCTTCAGGCCTTTAAAAGTATCGAGCTTGCCGCTGATCGAAGCTTCCGTCAGAACTTTGGTCGTCTCCTGGAAAGAAGCCGCCGAGATAAACGAATCGGTACTCAAAGAAGCCTTGGTTATCCCAAGAAGCATCGGCTCCCCGATCGATACACGCAGATTCTCGTCCACCAGCTTGCGGTTCGCCTCGTTCAGGGCCGCTCTGGATACAGCCTCGCCGACCAAGAATGAGGAATCACCCGGATCGATGATCTTGATCTTTCTGAGCATTTGTCTGGCAATGACTTCGATATGCTTGTCATTAATCTTAACACCCTGGAGACGGTAAACCTCTTGAACCTCGTTGACCAGAAATTTCTGCAACTCCCGAACACCCTTCACGCGGAGAATATCATGCGGGTTGGCCGAACCATCGGTCAGGGATTCGCCGGTCTTCACGTAGTCGCCTTCGACGACGATGATATGTTTCCCCTTGGGAACCAAATATTCCTTTGGTTCTCCGACATCGGGGCGGATGATGATTCTTCTTTTCTTTCTTAGATCCTCTCCGAATTCAACCACACCGTCGATATCCGAAATCTGACTCGGGTCTTTGGGTGATCGCGCCTCGAAAAGCTCAGCCACCCTTGGCAGACCACCGGTAATATCCTTGTTCTTGGTCGTTTCCCTCGGAACTCTGGCCAGGATATCCCCGGGGTAAACTTCTTGCCCCTCTGTAACCATCAGTTCCGCCTTGTTCGGCATATAAAAACCCTGATGAGTTCGATCATCACTGAGTTTGATATCCTTACCGGTCTTAATATTCTTCAGAATCATTCTCGGCTTTAAATCATGATCCGGCGCCTCGGTGATCACCTTTCTTTCGTAACCCGTATCCTCGGCCTTTTGAATCTTAAGACTCTTGCCTTCGATGATGTTATCGAACTTGATCCTTCCTTCAACATCACTGATAATGGGCATGGAAAACGGATCCCATTCAGCGATCTTATCGCCTTTTTTGATCTTGGCTCCATCGGGAAAAGAGATATGGGCTCCGACGGGCAGAAGGTGCTTATCCACCTCCCGGCCAACATCGTCGATGATGCAGATCTCAGACTTCCTCGAAAGCAGTACCCTGACACCCCTTTGATTCATAACGGTCTTGCTCTCTGAAAAACGGACCGTACCGTTGTTTCTGGCTTCCCAGAAGGTCGCCTCTACCTTCCTGCTTGCGGTACCGCCGATATGGAAGGTTCTCATGGTTAGCTGGGTTCCCGGCTCTCCAATGGACTGCGCCGAAATAACCCCGACCGCCTCGCCAACGCTGACCAGGGTTCCGCGAGCCAAATCCCGTCCATAACATAGAGCGCAGATTCCGTTTTTCGATTCGCAACTTAAAACCGAGCGGATTTTAACCTGATCCACGCCGGCCGCGTCGATCTTATCCATGTGTTTTTCCGTGATCATCTCGCCTTCCTTGACAATGACTTCCTTTGAATAGGGATCAATGATGTCTTCCTGTGTGATCCTACCCAAAATCCTCTCTTCAAGCTTAACGATAATCTCCCCGTTTTCCAGCAACGGCTCTATAATAATCCCCTCGGTCGTACCGCAATCCAACTCCGAAATCACGCAGTCTTGCGAAACATCGACCAGTCTTCGGGTTAAGTATCCAGAGTTGGCCGTCTTGAGAGCCGTATCCGCCAAACCCTTTCTGGCGCCGTGAGTAGAAATAAAATACTGTAGTACATTTAAACCTTCCCTGAAATTGGCCGTGATCGGCGTCTCGATGATCTCTCCTGTCGGTTTTGCCATCAATCCCCTCATACCGCCGAGCTGACGACTCTGGTGCTCCGATCCTCTCGCTCCGGAATCCGCCATTACAAATATCGGATTGGGGATGCTGAGTCCGTCCAGCCCGATTCTTTCGGCATCCATCGCGACCTTCATCGAATCCCCGACCTCGTTGGTTATCTTCGACCAGATGTCAATGACTTTGTTATATCTTTCCCCGTCGGTGATAATCCCGCTTTCGTGCTGTTGCTGAATCTCTTCGACTTCCTTAAAGCCCTTATCGAGCAAGGCGCCTTTCGCTTCGGGAATAACCATATCGTCCATGCAGATTGAAAAACCGGCCTTCGCAGCGTGATAAAACCCCAGATCCTTGAGTTTGTCCAGCATATTGACCGTCTTGACGTTTCCGGCGACACGGTATGAATAATCGATCAATGCCTCCAGATCTTTTTTCTTGATCAGTCGGTTGATCAATGAAAATTCGATTTCATCTGGGATAGCGTCATACAAAAGAACCCTTCCCGTCGTCGTCTCGATCATCTCTGAGTTTAAGCGAACTTTAATCTTCGCTTGAAGATGAAGCAGCCCCTGATCAAAAACGGATATGACCTCCTTCAAGTTCGCGAAAACCTTGCCCTCGCCTTTGGCTTTATTGGTGATTCTGGTCATCCAGTAAATTCCGAGAACCATATCCTGGGTCGGAGTCATAGCCGGTTTGCCGGTCGCGGGGGATAAAATATTGTTTGTCGCCATCATCAGGATTTTAGCCTCAAGCTGAGACTCAATCGTCAAGGGAAGATGGACCGCCATTTGGTCCCCATCGAAATCGGCGTTAAAAGCCGAACATACCAAAGGATGAAGCGTTACGGCCTTTCCTTCGATTAAGGTTGGCTCGAATGCCTGAATACCCAAACGGTGCAAAGTCGGTGCACGGTTAAGCATGATCGGATGATCGACAATAACCGCGTCCAAAGCTGGCCAAATCTCGGGATCGTTGCTTTCGACCATCTTCTTGGCCACTTTTATCGTTGAGGCTTTGCCCCTGTCGATCAGATAATTAAAGATAAATGGCTTAAACAGTTCAAGCGCCATCTGTTTGGGCAGACCGCACTGGTTTAAACGCAGATTCGGCCCGACCACGATCACGGTCCTGCCTGAGTAATCCACACGTTTACCCAAGAGATTCTGTCTAAAACGTCCGGTTTTCCCCTTTAAGGCATCGCTAAGAGATTTAAGAGGTCTTTTGTTGGTCCCCAAAATCGGCCTTCCCCTTCTGCCGTTATCAAAAAGCGCATCCACGGCTTCTTGCAGCATTCGCTTTTCATTTTTAACGATGATCTCGGGAGCGTTAAGCTCCATCAGTCTTTTAAGTCGGTTGTTGCGGTGAATAACCCGCCGGTATAAATCGTTAAGATCGCTGGTGGCGAACCGCCCGCCTTCCAACGGCACCAAAGGCCTAAGCTCTGGAGAAATCACAGGAATCACCTCAAGAATCATATTGGAGGGGTTGATGCCTGATTCCTTAAAGGACTCGACGATTTTAAGCCGTTTGATGATCTTTTTCCTCTTGGCTTCCGAACTGGCCTCTCTCAACTGTTCCCTCAGATCGTTGCTGATTTCATTGACATCCATTTCCTGCAGGATTTCCAGGATAGCCTCCGCGCCCATTCCACCCCTGAATTCCGGGTACTCCTCGATGATTTCCTGGTATTGATTCTCCTCGACGATACTTCTCAAGGCCAGGTCGCTACCCCCTGATTCAAGGACAATATAGGCGTCAAAATAAAGAATCCTTTCCAAATCCCTGAGCGTCATGTCCAGAATATTGGCCAGTCTGCTGGGTAGGCCCTTTAAAAACCAGACATGGGATACAGGACAGGCAAGTTTGATATGGCCTAGCCTTTCCCGTCTCACCTTTGACTGAATGACCTCAACACCGCATTTCTCACAGGTGATTCCCCTGTGCTTCATTCTCTTGTACTTCCCGCAGATGCACTCGTAATCGTTGACCGGACCGAAAATCTTCCCGCAAAAAAGTCCATCCCGCTCGGGTTTGAAAGTCCTGTAGTTAATCGTCTCGGAAGATTTAATTTCACCATGAGACCAGGATACAATTTGATCAGAAGAAGCAAGGCTGATCTGGACCGCGTAATAATCCAACGGGTCGATCGATTCATTTAAACTAGATAGCTGATTCAAAAAAACCTCCTCCGGTTAAAAGTGATATAGTTTTTATTTTGTTTGTCATGATATTTAGTCTGCTTGCTTTAACCCACATTTTCAAAAAATCCCTTGTCGCGAATCAACTGAAAATCAAGGCATAATGATTTCAATTCATTAATAAGCACTTTAAAGGACTCAGGGATTCCGGTCTTAACCGAATGGTTCCCCTTGACGATCGCCTCGTACACCTTGTTCCTTCCAGAGATATCATCGGATTTGACGGTTAATAGTTCCCTTAATGTATAGGCGGCGCCATAAGCTTCCAGCGCCCATACTTCCATTTCTCCGAAACGCTGTCCTCCGAACTGGGCCTTTCCACCCAAGGGTTGTTGCGTCACCAAGGAATAAGGTCCGATCGATCTCGCATGGAGTTTGTCGTCCACCAGATGATGCAATTTGAGCATATACAAGTAGCCCACCGAAACCTTCTGCTCGAATTTTTCGCCGGTCCGGCCGTCATACAGTACCATCTGACCTGATTTATCGAGCCCGACCATCGTCAGCATGCGGTGAATATCCTCTTCTTTTGAGCCGTCAAATACGGGTGATGAGACATGCACACCGTTCTTCAGCCTTTTAGCCAGTTCCATAAGTTCGTCATCTGAGGCTGTCTTAAGGAAATCATCGATATAATCACTATGGTATATCTCCTTGATGAACTGCTTGATCTCCTTGATGGGCTTCATCAACTCAATCATCTCATTGATTTTTTCACCTACGCCTTTAGCGCCCATCCCCAAATGGATCTCAAGCACCTGCCCGACATTCATCCTGGAAGGAACCCCCAACGGATTTAAAACAATATCGATCGGTGTGCCTTCTTTGGTGTAAGGCATTTCCTCGACCGGTATGATTTTGGATATAACCCCTTTGTTTCCATGACGCCCCGCCATTTTATCACCCACGGACAGTCTTCTCTTCAGGGCGACGAACACCTTGATCGAGCGGATAACTCCGGGCTGAAGGTCATCGGTGCGAAATTCCCTTTCTTTTCTGCTTTCATATACATTGCTTAACAACTCGATCTGAGACGATGCGTTGCGCAGAATAATCTGGAATTTCTTGTTGGCTTTGGCATCTTCCAAAACGATATCAATCCAGGCCTTCAGAGGGATTTTCTCAAAAGTTTCCCCGGTAAGTTTCTCTCCTTTTTTCAAAATCACACTATGAGTCTCCGGCGAAACGATTTCCTGGGCCAAAGTATGTTTTTCGATCTCAGGAAAAAGATTGCTGATCAAGGTGTCTTTAACGATTCTGATTTCATCGTGATAATCCGCCTCGATCCTCTCTAAAATACCCGCCTCGATTTCCAGAGTCCTGGCGTCTTTTTCAACTCCTCTGCGGTTAAAGACCTTCACGTCGATCACGACGCCTTCGATACCCTGAGGCACTCTCAGTGATGTATCCCTGACATCTCCCGCCTTTTCGCCGAAAATCGCCCTTAAGAGCTTCTCTTCAGGATTAAGCTGGGTCTCTCCCTTGGGGGTCGTTTTGCCTACCAGAATCTCGCCTGTCTTAACATAGCTTCCGATACGGATGATCCCCGAATCATCCAGATTCCTCAGGGAATACTCGTTTACATTGGGAATATCCCTGGTAATCAATTCCTTTCCGAGTTTGGTGTCCCTGGCTAAAACCTCCAACTCCTCAATATGCACAGAGGTAAAGCGGTCCTTAAAAAGAACGTTTTCACTCACCAGGATCGAATCCTCGTAATTATAACCGTTCCACGGCATGAAAGCGATCAGGATGTTTTGTCCTAAAGCCAGTTCACCGCCTTCGCAACTACCGCCGTCGGCTAAAATCTGGCCTTTTTTGATCAAACTCCCCACATGCACCAATGGTCGCTGATTAACGCAGGTGTTCTGGTTTGATCGCTGGTATTTCCTTAAGTGATAGATGTCGATATTGGCCTCGATGGCGGAATGGTCCGATAACAAATCCACTTCAGCCTTCACTACGATTCTCCCGGAGTCTACCCTGTCAACGACACCCGATCTTTTGGCCACGATACAAGAGCCCGAATCATAAGCCACCTGATACTCCATCCCTGTCCCGACGAGCGGGGCTTCGGGTTTGACGACCGGAACGGCTTGTCTCTGCATGTTTGATCCCATCAAGGCGCGGTTCGCGTCATCATGCTCCAAAAAAGGAATCATGGAAGCCGCGATGGAGACCAGCTGCTTGGGCGAAACATCCATATAATCGATTTCTTCCCGCTTGATCCTCTTGGATTCTCCGCCGACTCTTGCCTGAACAAAATCCATAATCAATTTTTGCTTCTCATCCACCAGAGCGTTGGCCTGGGCTATCTTATAGTTGCCCTCGTCAATCGCCGACAGGTAGTCGCACTCGTTTAAAACAACGCTATCGGAAACCTTCCGGTAAGGCGTTTCGATAAAACCGAAATCGTTTAGCCTGGCATAGGTTGCCACAGAGGAGATCAGACCGATGTTGGGACCTTCAGGAGTCTCAACAGGGCAAATCCGTCCATAATGAGAGGAGTGAACATCCCTGACCTCGAATCCCGCCCGCTCTCTCGTTAAACCGCCGGGCCCTAATGCGCTCAGCCTTCTTTTATGAGTGATCTCGGAAAGGGGATTGGTCTGATCCATAAATTGAGACAACTGACTGCTGCCGAAAAACTCGTTGATGACCGCGGACACGGGTTTGGAATTGACGATATCATGGAGCATCATCGTCTCGGTTTCCTGTAGCGACATTCTCTCTTTGATCGCTCTTTCCATTCTCACCAAACCGACCCTGACCTGATTCTCCAGCAATTCCCCCACGCTTCTCACACGGCGATTGCCCAAATGGTCAATGTCATCGACGATACCGCCCACGCCGTCTTTAAGTCTTAAAAGATAATCAACGACCGAGAGAAAATCCTCCTTGGTTAAAATGGTGTTTTCCAAAGGCTCATCCCTGTGCAGCTTTTTGTTGATCTTCATCCGTCCGACCTGGGACAGGTCATAGCGGTCAGCGTTAAAAAACATATTTTGAAGAAGATTTTTCGCCACTTCCGGTGTCGGTGGGTCGCCCGGTTTCATCTTCTTGTAAATCTCAATCATCGCGTCCTGGTTACTTAAAACCTTATCAGACGCCAGGGTGTTTCTAAAAGACGGGCCGATCGTTTTGTTGCCGATATAAACCAGGGTGATGTGCTCAACCTTGTCGTCGATCAACTGCTCGATCGTCTCCTTGGTGACGGGATCGTTGCTTTTTAAAATCACCTCGCCGGTTTTGTCGGTTATATCCGCCAAACTGAAGCGCCCTAAAATATCGTCCATGTTGGTGGGGATCTCCTCGATTTTCGATTCTTGCAGCTTCTTGATCGAGGCCTTCGAAATTTTCTTGCCCTTTTGGATGATCACTTTCTTTGTCGCCGGATCGATAATGTCGTCGATCGCTCTTTGATTCTGAGCTGACTGAGGTGAAAAAAACTTGGTGAAAACCCACTTTTCTTCGGTTTTGCCATGCGCCTTCTTCAGGTTGATGACTTCGGTATAGTAGAATCGGTTTAGGAGTTCATAACTCGAGAAACCCAGGGCCTTTAACAAAATCGTCGCCAAAAACTTGCGTCTGCGGTCAATACGCACATAAAGAAGGTCCTTGGCATCAAATTCAAAATCGACCCAGGATCCTCTTTGAGGAATGATGCTCGCCGAATAAAGCAACTTGCCGCTGGAATGGGCCTTGCCCTTGTCATGGGAGAAAAAGACCCCTGACGATTTATGGAGCTGAGATACGATCACCCGTTCGGTACCGTTGATGATAAAAGATCCGGTGTCGGTCATCAGGGGAAACTCACCCAGATAGATTTCCTGCTCCTTGATGTCGTGAATTCTCCTTTGTTCCTGCTTCTCGTCTTTCTCCCAGATAATCAGCCGCAAAGAAACCCTGATGGGGGCCGCGAACGTCACTCCCCTGATCTTA
Organism: Deltaproteobacteria bacterium; assembly: GCA_029881655.1. GTDB lineage: Bacteria > SAR324 > SAR324 > XYD2-FULL-50-16 > XYD2-FULL-50-16 > JAOUME01. The sequence continues at coordinate 8,835 of JAOUME010000095.1, forward strand.
CACTCGTTTTCATCGTACTTCGGGCCGCCCAGCCGATAGGAAACATACTCCAATGTGCAAGTGCCCCCGAAATCGGAGATTGGAAAAACCGACCGGAACACCGCTTCCAAACCCTGGTTTTTCCGGGATTCAGGCAAGGCGTCCTTTTGAAGAAACCATCCGTAGGAATCTTTTTGAATCTGAAGTAGGGGAGGTGGTTCCAAAATCGACTTGATCTCACCGAAATTTAAACGATACCTTTTTGTCAAAGGCGTCAATTCATGGTCCTGATTCTGATTTATCATAGTTCTAATATCTTTTAATTTTTTATTTTCAAAGACAATATGCTTTTAACGAGTCGCTGTGGGTTCTTGTGGTTCGGCAATTCCCAAATCATCTCCACGAGTTTGTTTTACAAACAAATAGGGGTCTGCGGGTGAGGATGTGCTTAGATAGATCGTATAAATATAGTCTAGAGAGGAAAAACTCATGGCCTTGTGACTATCACGATAGATTCAGGAATATTTAAATGCTTATCTCTCAAATTAACCACCTGCACAAAGTATGTCAAGAAAATATAAATAATTTTTTCGCTCTGTAGATTGTTTATTTTACATGACAAAACCTTTGTAATATTTTTCCTGATTGTTTAAAATAATAACTTGGTACTTTGGTTTTGTCTGATAAATCCGGAGTGGTTGGGGGTTAACCTTATATTTTATTCGACCCTCATCGACTTATCGTTTACATCGTCATCTGATCGTTATATAATTCAAGTTAAACAATTAAAACCCGCTATATAACTGGATATGCTAAAAGAACTTCAAAAAGTTTCGATGAACTACGTAACCATCGCGAATCAGTATAACGAGCTGGTAGAGGAATGCGCTTCATTGGAATTTATCGCCATTAACGCCGGGATCGCCTCCAAACAGGCGAACAACGATTCTTTTATGAAGCTATCATCTGAAATCCAGATCATGTCAAACGATGTCATCGAAAGCGCTCACAGGGGAAGAGATACCGCTTTTAAATGTCTCGACGGCACCACTCAGGGTTACGCAATGCTTCTAACCCAGATTCGGTTTTACAGCCTCTTTGAGAGAGCGCACAAGGAGCAATCCAAACTCGGTGGCTATGTCATGAAAGTCAAAAAAGCGATCGAGAATTACGACATATCCGACCTCAAGCGGGATACTTCTCAGATGGCGCGTTCCCTGGAGAACCTGATTGCGCTGGTTAATATCGGCAAAACCATCGCGATCGGAGGCAAGATCAAGGCCGTCTATATCAAGGGAAGTGAAGAAAAATTTCGCATCATCACCGAGACGATGCAGGAATCGATCGACAAGTTATTTCAGCTTTTAGAGAACATCAGCGTTGAATTCGGGATCATCAGAGGCCTTTTTAGCAATATTAAAAACGAAATCATATAAGGGATTATGAAGGACTACCATACTTTATTCGAGCAGGGCGATTTTAAGTGGAGGGTCTTATTCAGGGATCCCAATAAAATGGCGGATATTCTGGATTCCAACGAATACCTGATCACCAAGGGCGACAAGCATATGTTGCTTGACCCAGGAGGATTTGCTATTTTTCCCACGATTGTTTCGACCCTGGTGCAATTTATCTCCCCAGAGGATATACAGTATGTCTTCGCCTCTCATCAAGACCCGGACATAGCCTCTTCTTTATCGCTTTGGCAGGAGATTCAGCCGGACATCAAGTGTTATATTTCCTGGTTGTGGAAGAGTTTCGCCCCTCATTTCGGAGGTTCCGATGAGACCTTTATCCCCATTCCGGACAAGGGCATGACGATCAGCCTGAACGGTCAGGTTTTCGAGGTCGTCCCCGCCCATCACATGCATTCCGCCGGAAACTTCCATCTCTACGATCCCGTGAGCCGA
>JAOUME010000096.1 GCA_029881655.1 Deltaproteobacteria bacterium
TCCTTCGGCGCCCGCATCAAGTACATGGATAACGAGACGACCACCGAGGAAACCAGCATGTCCGATATCCGCCAGAAGAAAATCGACCGTGAGATGGAGTTGAATCTGGATTATTATTTCCATTTGAACGGTCACTACAGGAACTACACTTCCAATACCAGCGTGGACGCGGAGGTACGGAAAACCGATAGCGTCGATAACAGTCTCAGCGCCTGGATCTCCTTTTTGAGCTACCTTTATTTCTCCGCAAAGACCGAGAGCGACTCCAGGGATTACAACGTGCTTTATACCGACCTGTCCACTTTCGACGAGAGGGAGAAAAACAGCTATAGCTCCTATGGGTTCGGACTCACCTACGAGCCTTGGAGGATGAGGCTGGGCTACAGCCCCGAATCGGAATCCAGTTGGGAGTATTACGTCGGGACCGGCTCAACCCCCCTTTTGGAGCAGAAAACGAAATTCAAGTCCCGAATCTATGAATTCGTAAAAAATCCGATCAACAAGGAGGGCTTTTACGCGGATTTATACTACAAGAAAACCCAGGCCATCGAAAATATCGACCAGACCAACGACTCGGTCGCGGGCTACAGGGAGTTCATCAAGCTTGGCTATGGCTACTCGGAGATGACAAGCCTCTATCTCGGGATCAGCTACCGCAAAAACAGAAGCGCGACCGATATGAATCAGGCCGGAAACCTGATCATTCAGGATACCGACTTCAAACAGTCATTTATCGGTCTGGAGTACGGCTTTAACGATGAAACGGGCGTGAAGATCGAGAAGGTGAGCTCAAAAGAGACGAATCTGTTTGAAAGCCAAGTCTATTTAAGTCAGAGGGATTACAGCCACGACAAACTCCTGATCGGATTTAAGCTGAATCGAAAGGTCCAGTTCGAGTTGGAGGTGGGAGATACGCTGGAGACACGCGAATCGGACCTTAAGGTGACGGGTTATACGCCTACCCGCTACAGACTCTCCGACAAGCTCATCGGTTTTTCCATCAGATACCAGTTCATCGACTGAAAATAGGCTTTTCGCTGATACAACCCCGGCAAACCAGCCCGCGCAAGGTGGTTTGCCCCAAGGGTTCAGGCCGGACCGCTTCCGGAGCGATATTACCCGCTGATATGGGTGATCAGATCGATGATCTTGTTGGAGTAGCCCCACTCGTTATCATACCAGCTGACAATCTTATGGAACTGATCGTTTAAGGCAATCCCCGCTTTGGCGTCAAAAATCGAGGTTCTGGGATCGGTCAGGAAGTCGCTGGATACGACATCATCCTCGGTGTAGCCCAAAATCCCCTTGAGATCGCCCTCTGAAGCTTCTTTCATCGCTTTTTTGACCGCGTCGTAGCTGGCTGGCTTCTCTAGCCTGACCGTGAGGTCCACGACCGACACGTTGGCGGTGGGAACCCGAAAGGACATGCCGGTCAGTTTTCCGTCCAGTTCAGGTATGACCTTGCCGACGGCCTTGGCTGCGCCCGTGGAGGACGGGATGATATTCTGGTAGGCACCTCTGCCGCCCCGCCAGTCCTTGGCCGATGGACTGTCAACCGTCTTTTGCGTCGCCGTAACCGAGTGAACCGTGGTCATCAGTCCCTCCAGGATTCCCCAGTTGTCATTGAGCACCTTAGAGACCGGAGCAAGGCAGTTGGTCGTGCAGGAGGCGTTGGAGATGATATCCATTTTGGAATCGTATTGCTTATGATTGACTCCCATAACGAACATGGGTGCGTCCTTGGAGGGAGCGGAGATGATCACTTTCTTGGCTCCCGCCTTCAGATGAGCCTGGGCCTTATCAAGCACCGTAAAAAGGCCGGTCGCTTCGATCACATAGTCACCCCCGACCGCGTCCCATTTCAGGTTTTCCGGGTTCCTCTCGGCCGTGATCCGGATAGTTTGACCATTCACGACCAGATTGCCGTCTCTGACCTCGACCTCCCCCTTGAATTTACCGTGGGTGGAATCGTAGCGCAGCATATAGGCCATATACTCCGCGTCGATCAGATCGTTGATGGCCACGACCTGATAATCCTCCCGCTCCATCATAACGCGGAACGCGAGCCTGCCGATCCGGCCAAACCCGTTAATTGCGATTTTTTTAAGCATAATTTAAACTCCCTTGAGATTCTTTACAAGAAACAGCTAACTAAACTATAATAAGTCTACATCGGAAATACGTTCAATCATCGTTATTGATCATTGTACTTATCCAAATATTTGGTTTCTTACCAGTAAAAAACCAATTTGGCTGGATAGAATCCCCCTTCCGCGGACTGGTTGCGGTCAACTCGGATGGATTGGTTCCCAGCTTAGGTATTTATGTTGCATTATAAGATTGAAAACGATGGCCGGCTTACAAAGATAAAACGCGAGCCTTCGTCTGATTACCTGGGGTTTTTCGCTTCAAACATGGCTACGTTGGACAGCGAAATTATCATTATTATTAATGACAAACGGATATTTTTTGCCTCAATCGCATAGTGTATTTTAGAGACGATTTTAAACAATGACAACGAAAAACAAGTTCTAATTCTAACTTTAAACAAAATCGAATGAATATGGAAGCTCAAGTCGGTTCCCAGGAATCCGGACAGAAACAGACGATTACGCCATCCCGGATAAGCACTCAACAATTGCCGCCGGATTTTGTATTAAGACTGGCGACTAAAATCACCATCATCAACGAGAGGGAGATGGATGAGCATATCGCTACAGGGAAAGTGGCGAGTATCATCTATCAAAACCTCAACGATCCCGAGAAATATTCCATATTTTTGGAAGTGGTGGAATTGCTGCTTGAGAAAGAGGAAACACAAAAAATCGCGGCGACCACCTGGGTGTCCCTGTTGTGGCACGATGAAGAGTTTCCAGAATATAAAGTCTTCGTCGACGACATGCTGGACCGGATTATCGATGGACACCGCTCGGCTGACCGTCCCCAGCATGAAGAGGAGGTCTCCAAGAAGCAGTTTTCCGCCTACGCCTATTCCCTGGGAGAGGTCTTTATCCAGATGATGAAGCTCAATAGTGACTTGTACGAAGTTCTGACCGAGATTTTCACCTATTTGATCAGGACCGAGATGAACCTGGATCTCTATAAGAAACAGGATGAGCATAAAAGAAAAAAAATCTCCGGGAGGAAAAAGCAAGAGGAAAAGAAAGTCACCAACACGAAGAAACTTTATGACGATATCGTGGATTATATATCCCAAAGGGGGGATTTCCGATCAGATACCTTAAACCAGAAAAACCCCAACGAATTTATCATGGTTTTGGCCGACCGCATGAGAAGCACCAGGAGGTACGTGATTCAGGATATCATGAACCGGTACGCCCTGGACAAGAAGAAGCAGTTGGAAAAGGAATTAAGGGCCAGAGAGGCGGGGGCCGAAGAGGTCATCACCTGTTCAATGCCGTTTAGTCATGGCCTTTATTTGTATTGGGTCGAAAAAAGGTATAATTTTAAATACCTGGCTGTCGAGAAAGTAAGAATTACCCTGCAGGTGATCGGGTTTTTCATGGGAATTTTTTCGGTCGGCGTGGCCTATTTGAATCTGGCTGATATTTCCCTGCTGGAAAGCCTTTTGGTCGGTGTTTTGATGTTTGTCTTTTCAAAACTCGTCTGTTCGAGGCATTTCTTTGTCCCCTTTTATCCGAAAGACGTCACCACAGAGCTGGAGCAGGACGTCAGCGCGTTCACCCCGGTGTTCAGAAAGATGTCACTGCCCCAAATGAACTCTTTTTTAAACAAGCAGCTTAAGATCCCGGATAACGTCATGCTGATGCATTTGATGCCGGAATACATCAAATATATTTTCGCGGTCATGCCAGAGCGCAACAATATTCTTTTGACCAAGGAAGACATCGGCGAATTTATGGAAAAGCTCGAAGTCAATATCGGACGGATTCAACGCGGGATGAGATGATCAGGAATAGTTCTGGTGATTCTTTGGTAACCTGCGGTCCGCTCCGCTCATTTTAATAAAGACACACATCTCTTTCAGCCGTGAATAGATACGGGGATAAACCCTCTGTTCCAGAGTCTCCTTTTTAAGCGGATCGAAATGCGGGTCATCCCCTTCGCCTGAGTCAGATGTCGGCGTAAAGGTCGTATTCGGATCGTCGGTGTAGTTGGTGGTGAAGATGGTGGTTTTCTTCATGTTATACCTGTTGGCGATAATCGAGTCCAGGATACTGATTTCCCATTCGCTTTTTCTTCCCTTTCCCAGCTCGTCGATCACCAGGATCTCGGTTTGGTTGACCTTCTCAATCAACTGGTTCTCCGAAAGACCCTTGTCGTACCCGGTCTTGATCTCGCTGAGGAGACTGCTGAATTCCTTGAAAAGACAGGGCACGACGTGTTCCAGGACAAATACCCGGATCATGGTGCAGACCAGTCTCGTCTTGCCGACCCCGACTCCCCCGAAAAAAACGAATCCCTTTTTATCGCCTGTATTGAATTTTTTGAAGGAAAGCCTGGCTGTGTTTAGGGCTTCCTTTAAACTCGGATTGTTTGAGGTGTGGAAGTTTTCAAAAGTGGCGTCGTAGAACTGGCTGGGGATATCGGCGGCGTTATAAAGCTCGACCTTTCTTTTTATGACCGCGCATTCACAAGGCTCGGCGGATTCCCGGCCCAGATCGTCCCTTTTAAGAATATAGCCTGTATCCTCGCAAAGACGGCAAGCCTTTTGGCAGTCGGGACACAACTCGGCGAAGGCGTGTTTTCCTCTGGGAATGATTACGATGTTAAGGCCCTGGCATTTTTTGCAATGTTTATTGTTAGCGTTTGACGGCATCTTTGTCTGGATTGGAATGGGATAACGATAAAAGTCTAATTGGCAATTATAAGGCTAGGGTTGGTGGACTAATAAATACTCTATTGTGGACCCATTTGTCCAGACAACTTTTTTATTGGTTACATCCCATTTCCTGATCTTCATTAAGCCGCCTTTGATCTCATCTTTCGATTAATTTTCATCAGCCCTTGACGTTAATCAGAGGCAAGATGTGGTGAAGGGGTCTGACGAGCTTGGATTGGCGCTGAAGAACCTCGAAGGGGTCCTTATAGGCGTCGGGAGCCTCGTCCAGGGTGGACCTGGAGACCTTGGCGGTAACGCTCCGCATGTTTTTTTTGAACTCGTCGAGTTTCAGGGACTTCTTAGCCGCGCGCCTGCCCATGACCCGTCCGGCTCCGTGGGCCCCCGAGTTCAGACTTTGGGGATTTCCCAGTCCCTCCACGATGAAACAGCCGTCTCGCATGTTGCCGCCCATCACCGCCAGCTTTCCGCTTTCAGCCGGTATGACCCCTTTTCGGTGAATCATCAGACCGTCCTTTTCTTCGCAGAAATTATGAGGCTGATCAATCAGTCCTTCCAACCCAAAATCCAGAGTCCTGTTCAGGGATAATTTCCCTATGAGAATCTTCAGCACGACTCGCATCATCTGTTTTCTGTTTTCCAGCGCGAAACCCAGACAAAAAAACAGGTCCGAAAGGTACTCACGACCGATTTTCAAGTGGGTAGAAAGGGAAAAGGGTCCCTGATTTTGTTTTTTGCCCTCAGCGGCCTTTTTTATGTAATAATCGGCGACCGAGTGGCCCAATCCTCTGGAACCGGAGTGAATCAGAATCCAGATTTGATTATTTTCATCTTTCCCCAACTCGATGAAGTGATTTCCGCCGCCGAGCGTGCCAAGCTGTTTCAATCCGTCTTTCGCGAAGATTTCCTCGCTCCGGTCCGAACGGTTAAATCGATCTGCCCCTTCCCAGCGGCGGTCGGTTTTGTGATGGGTAAAACCCACTGGAATCCGGTTATAGATTTCCTGAAAGATTTGCTCTCTTTTTGGGAGTAGCCGGTCGGTCTCGATTCCGGTGGGAAATCCCGAAATCCCGCAGCCGATATCATAACCCACCCAGGAGGGCAGGACCTGATCCCTGACCGCCACCACGGCCCCTATCGGCAATGCGTAGCCCAGATGAGCGTCCGGCAGCAGCGCGGCTTTCTCCACATAATCCGGCTTCACCGCCTGATCGAACTGGGTCCTGGTTTCTTCCTCCGGGTCTTCGATAAAAAAATGGATTTGTTTGGGCATTTTTCAGCGACGGGTAAAGTTCGCATCCGTTAAGCTAAGCGTAACTTCATTATAGCCGATCGGGTTACAAAGAGAAACCAAAAGGCGGAACCGGGCGGGTAATGGGAATTTAGTTTTACATGCCAATGGGAATGTCACCCTGAGCCTCAACGAAGGGTGAGCCAAATCGAAGGATATGTCATCCTGAGCTTCGTCGAAGGGCTAAAGCGTCTCCAGCTCGCCCGTCGCGGTTATCCTGCGGTAGTAGCACCCGAGCCGGGGTTTGCCGTCCGCGTCCTTGGTGTGACAGGCGCCCTGGCCTCTCAGGCGCACCAGAAAAAGGACCGAGTTCTGCTCGCAGTTGACCCTCGTCTCGATCAGATCCAGATACTCCCCCGAGGTCGCCCCCTTGATCCACAGCTCGTTTCTCGACGTGCTCCAGAAGGTCGCGACCTTCTCCTTTTGGGCGTGATCGAAGGCCTGCTGGTTGACGTAGCCTAAAATCAGCACCTCCTTGGTATCGATGTCCTGCGCGACGGCCGGCATCACCTCCTGGCCGCATTGGGCCACCTGGCTGATCTTGGTAAAATCGAACCTCAACTGAGTTCCCTCTTCCAATTCCTTCATGTCCTGTCCTGTTTGGTTAGTGTGTAGGGTTGTATTTAACCCGCCGATCGCGAAAAATGAAATCTCACCCGAAATCCATTCCGCGCTTAAGCCGAAAGGACTTGTCGATGAGTTTGCTTGATGGATAGGCTGAACATTCACCGATTTTAGATTATCAAAATAAATATAATTAAAAGGTCTTCATGTCAAGCCAGAACCCACTGGAACGTGAAGCAGGCAACATCCAGAAAAAGACTCAACGGTTTGGTCTAGTAGGGATTATTTTGATTTTAAGTGTCTTTTCTTATAGGCATTGTTGATATGAGTATTGAAGCTAGGAGAATATTGATCGATTAAACTGACGATCTTGCGTAACTTTGCATTCAATGCTATTAATTTTAATATTAAAACTAACATAAGCTTATAATCATTATTAATAAAACAAGATTAATCAGCTCTGATTGACTTGATATTGATAGGCTTTGACGACTTATTCCAGATAAATTAAAACTGACTAAATCATAACTCTTTTGTATGTTTATTTTTTTGGTCTTTTTCTTCAACATTGGTTAGGTTTTTTGATATAAATAGATTTTCGTATTGCATTTTATTTGATTTTGGTTAACTTATATGTTAACATCAATAGCAACAAAATGGTTTCCTCTTGATAAAGAAAAGGCTAATTATTCATTTTGGGTTTTTGGCAAAGAATGCTTTGATACTCAAGTATCTAAATATTTGGAAAATATTTTGCAAGGCAATAGGGACCTACAACATAAATTATTACATACCTTGAAAGCTATTGATTCTAATCCAAAAATGTATACCCATGATCAGAAATTTAAATTGCTAGAAAAAAATACATTTGAAATCAAAATCCATCAGCTTCGCATAGCATGCATTTGGGACCCAAAACCACAAAACCTTGTAGCTATTTATGCTTTTAGTAAAAAACAAACAGCTTGGTCTAAGATAAACCTAGAAGCAATGCGAAGAGAAAAAGGAAAATATTTTAATTCCAAAAGAATTAAATTAAAATAGGAGGACTCAATGAGTGCATTAAGTGAGTTTAAGGAAGTTACCAAGAGTCAAAAAGACTCTCTTGAAGCTTTTCAGACCGTATTTAGAGATATTGTCTCAGGTGAAATTTATAGAGCTATGCTTGAAGGGAATATTAGTAAAAGTGAGTTAGCTCATAAAATGAAAGTTTCAAAACCCGCCATTACAAAATTATTAAGTGGTGATCGAAATTTAACTATTAACAAACTTACTGAAATAGCTAAACATCTTAATGTAGAACCTAGGTTTACATTAGTCCATAAAAATCAACCTTATTTTACTGTTTATGGTATTATTAAGAACCAAATTGAAACTAAAACAATTACTATTCAACATGAAGATATGACATTGACCCATGAAAGCAAGCAAGAAAGCAATCAAGCTGAAATTTGGGCTCAATATAACAACTAAGATACTTTTTAATAAATAGATCATGAAAATAAATTTCCCAAAAATAAATCACATTATTTTGAAAAGTATCCAATATGCTGTAATAACTCCGATTTTCAAAAATATAAAACTTGGAGCTAATATTAATATTTCAATGCATCTAGAATCAGCTGATAAATTAAATAAGATACTTGTTGCTTTTGCTAAAATAAACCTTCAAGTAGTTAACACTGATAATAAAGATAATTCTCCTTTGATAAATCTACATATGGAATACGTGATTTCAATGAATAATACTTCAAAGGCCACTTTAAATACTCTAGAAACTAAATTTTCAACTTTTATTTTTGAATCTGTTTGGCCTTATTTCCGACATGATGTCAATGATATCTTAACAAGATCCAACTATCCGGCCTTTATTCCTTTCCCAATGTTTAATCAAAGCATGATGGTGAACTTACAAAAAAATAAGGAATAAAAACTTAGGTTTATGCTCTTAGACTTTAAGCATCTTACAAGGGGAAGGGGTTTCATCAAAGACGAATTGGGAGAGATCAGCATAGAGACTTTAGAGCAATTTGGAGAGTTCCTGGGACCCCTTTCCCAACTAGCTCTAAACCCTCGCGTCCCCTATCCCGAGAACTCCTTTTGGAAATAGGCCGTCAGCTCCTTGATCGCTACCCGTTTCTGCTCCATACTGTCCCGCTCCCTTACTGTAACGCACTGATCTTCCAGGCTATCAAAATCAATTGTCACGCAAAAAGGGGTACCGATCTCATCTTGCCTGCGGTACCTTTTCCCGATGCTTTGGGACTCATCGTAATCGCAGTCGAAGTGAGGCGCGATCAGGCCGTAAACCTCCATCGCCTTCTCACCCAGCTTCTTGGACAATGGCATCACCGCCACCTCGATCGGCGCCAGCTTCTTATCCAGCTTCAGGACGACCCGGCTGGTTCCGTCTTCCAGTTCCTGCTCCTCGTAGGCGCTCAAAAGGAACGCCAGAGCCACCCTGTCGGCTCCCAGCGACGGCTCGATGACGTGCGGCACGAACTTCTCCTGGGTCTGGGGGTCCAGATAACCCAGGTCCTTGCCTGAGAACTCCTGATGCTGACTCAAATCGAAATCGCCCCGGTGAGAGATGCCCCAAAGCTCTCCCCAGCCGAAGGGGAACTTGAACTCGATGTCGCTGGTGCCTTGCGAATAGTGGGACAGCTCCTTCTCGGAGTGATCCCTCACGCGGGTCAACTCCTCTTTCATCCCCAATGATTTTAGCCAATCGGCGCAAAATTTCTTCCAGACTCCGAACTGCTCCAGCGACTCGTCTGGATGACAGAAATACTCCAGTTCCATCTGCTCAAACTCCCGGGTCCTGAAGATGAAATTGCCCGGGGTGATCTCGTTTCTAAAGGATTTACCGATCTGCGCTATCCCAAAAGGTATCTTCTTTCTGGCCGTGTTCAGAATATTCTTGAAGTTGACGAAAATCCCCTGAGCTGTCTCCGGCCTTAGATAGACCGTGGAACCGCTGTCCTCGGTGACGCCCTGAGAGGTCTTAAACATTAAATTGAAATGCCGGATGTCCGTGAAATCCTCCCCGCCGCAGTCGGGACACTTGATCTTAAGCTCGACGATCTTCTCTTTAAGCTCGGCCAGACCGTAGCCCCCGACCATCTCGAACGGCTTGTCCTGCTTTTGTAAAAGCTCCTCGATCAGCTTGTCGGCGCGGTGGCGGGTCTTGCATCCCCTGCAATCCATCAGCGGGTCTGAGAAGCCTCCCAGATGGCCTGAGGCCTCCCAGGTCTTCGGATTCATCATAATCGCTGAATCAAGCCCCACGACATCGAGCCTGCTGGCCACAAACGCCTTCCACCAGCGGTTCTTGATCTTCTTTTTCAATTCCACGCCCAAAGGTCCGTAGTCCCATGAGTTGGCGAGACCCCCGTAAATCTCTGAACCCGGAAAGATAAATCCTCTTCTCTTCGCAAGAGAAATGATCTTCTCCATTGTAACTTCGCTTCCCATCATTTCCTCTTTGTTATAATGATTACATTCTCTCCAGGGCTTTTATCCCCAAAATTTCGAGTCCCCGCGCCAAGACGGATCTTGTCGCGCCTGAAAGCTTTACCCTGCCTAATACCGTTGATTCATCCTTAGCCTTGATGATCGGATTATCATAATAATACTTGTTGAAACTCCGGCAAAGATCATACAGATAGCCGCATAAAACCGCGGGGTTCCGGTCCTGCGCGCCTTGCAGAACGATATCTGGAAACCTGGACAGTTGGACCATTAAGGTGATCTCGTCCGGCTGCCAGGGGTATTCATCGTCAATCTCCTGATCCAATTGCCGATCAAGCTTTCTAAAGAGACTGCAAATGCGGGCATGGGTGTACTGCAGATAAGGGCCCGTCATTCCATCGAAAGACAGCGATTCCCTGGGGTTGAACTGAATCTCCTTCAAAGCGCCTGTTCTGAGAATATAAAAGCGGATAGCGGCCTGACCGATCGCCTCGGCTGTCTGTTCGTCTTCCTCACCTTCCCCTGAGCCGGTCTCAGTTCTTCTTGATTTAATTTCCTCTAAAGCTA
>JAOUME010000256.1 GCA_029881655.1 Deltaproteobacteria bacterium
TAAGTTCTTGGGCATGCAGTCCTGGATGGTCTGGACAATCTGATTTATCGCGATATGACGGTCGCGGTAAAAATCATTGATATTCGCCGAAATCTTTTTGTATGATCGCGGGTAGAGGTACTTGAAAGTCAAGTCGCGCATCTTATCCTCGATTTCCACCAATCCGAGACCATGCGCGACCTCTATATAGATAGCGATGGTTTCATGGAGAATGTTTTTTTGTTTTTTCCTGGCATGAACGTCAATGTCATTTAAATTATCCAGCCGATCCAATAGTTTAATGATAATCGCTCGACTATCGATGTGCCCAAGATTGAATATTTTATAGAGGGTGATCTTCTTGTTTTGTTTATCCTTGGTTAAGGCATCGACCAGTTTGGCGACCGTTGCTCCGAATTCCTTTTCCAACTCGCTCTTTGAGATGATCGTATCCTCAATAATATCATGTAAAAGCGAAGCGATAATCGCGCTGGTTCCCAGATCATAATCCGTCGCCATGATCGCTACTCGAATCGGGTGGATGTAATACAACTCCCCCGAAATACGGGAATGTTCTTGATGAGCTTTTTTCCCGTATTCGATAGCTTTATTGATCAGATTATTATCCGCCCTGCGGCTTTTCTCTACTTTCTTACGCAGCAAAAGAATATAGTCTTCTAACTGCTGATCTGGTTGCGACATGATATAATAAGCTATAAATCAAAAAACCGACTCTATTACGCGCTTTATTTAAATAAAGGATATTCCTAATCGGAATTTCGTTTTTTGTCATTCATTTATCATTCCTTTTTAAATTTATGTCATTTCAAATAATATAAATGGAACAATCAAAAGGGAAAATGGTATCAACTCGAAAGACAAGTCTATTCTTCGCAGTGATCCTGCTTGATGTTCTTGATGTAGTGCTCGGGGTCTAAAGAGGAGGAAACGATTCTTACTTGCTGATGGAAATCACAGGTTTTAATCCTTTCTAACTGCAGCTTTCTAAAAAATTTCGTTTTTCTTGATACCACTGTCTGAAGCTGGTAATAAATCTCAATCGCTTTCTGAGCATGCCTCGCCGATAATTTCAAGTAGGGTATCTCTTTCGTTCTTTTATAGCTTCTAAAATAAACATAACCCTGTTTCCTTTCATCATAAGCCATTTCCATATTGGACAGGAGATCAAATTCGGCCTCTTGAGATCGGGTTTGGTTAGTGGTTCGGTTAGAACTTTGGTTTGTGGTTTGGGTGGGATTTTGGTTAGGATTTTTCTTGATTACCGCAAACGTATCAGAAGCAAATAATGTCAAACAACCTAAAATAAGAAATAGGGTTATTCTCAGAAATGTCATTTGATTTTTCAAGTTCGTAGAATTGCTGATTGATTAATTTCCCAGCTTCTTTTTTGCCGCGTAAGATGGCTTCACATCATCCTTTATGGTATCGTTTAGATCCGCCCCCTTAAAATTGGCTTTTGTCATATTGCAAGCCTGAAAGTGGACGCTTTTAAATACCGCTCCCGTAAAATCGGCGTTTTGAAAATTCCCGCCCTCGAAGGTCAGTTCGGAAAAATTGGCGCTGACGAGTTTCGCGCCTGAAAAATTGGCCTGCTTGCACTTTGTAGCCTTGAAGTTGGCGCCAATTAAAACCGCGTCCTTCAGATTGGAGTTGTTCATGAACGCTTCGCTCAGATCAGCTCCCTTGAGATTGGCTCCCTGAAAGGAAGCTCCCTGGCTAATCCCTTTTTTCATGATCTCTTTTAGCTGGGCGCTGGAGGAACGATCTTCGATCGCTGCGTTTTGAAGTTTGTCGTTGGTTTCTCTCAATCTTTGAGAAAGCATCACCGCGAAATTTCGGTAAAGTTTGTAGGATAAAAGGATATTGTGCTGAGAAAGAAGGGTTTCCTTGAGGGACAAGACAACGGTTTGACTGCCTTCGGCTGTGGCTCTGGCTGACCTGGGCGATTGATCGATCAGTCCCATTTCTCCGAAACAAGCCCCGGGCAGGAGCTTGACTAGAACCTCTTCCTGCTTGTTCCCCAGATATTTGCTGATTCGAACCGTTCCCGATAAAATGATGTACATTTTATCGCCACGGGTATTTTCCTTAAAGACGATCTCTCCTTCATTGAAGGACTCGGTTTCGGCAATCTTCAATAAAGCCAAAAGTTCACCCGCCGTAAAAGAAGCGAAAAAAGCGACCGATTCTTTCAATTTTAAAAATATCTCTTTTGTTAGCTGCATATCAAGAAAAATATAATTATTGCTAACTCAGGTCCGCTTCCTTTATCTGGGATCTGATCAGGTTGAGCTCCGCTTCGGTCAGAACCACCCTCCGGTTGTATTTGAGGTTTGGGTTATAAAGACTGACTTCGATGCAGTCGTTTACTTTGTCTACCTTAATCAGGTTTCCAACTACTTTGGCCGTTTTATCAAGATCTTCAATCAGCGATATCAGAAGCTTGGCTCTTTTAAAGCGATTGAATTCCTTTGATTTCGCCAAAGTATAGTAATTCTTATTCCTGGAGATTCGTCCTTCTTGAAGATCATGCATCAAATTAGAAATTTGTTCAATATCCTCTCTCGCGGTGTACAATAGATCTCCTTGTTTATTAGGTTATGAAAAAACCACTGAAACCCAGAAAGTCGAGCTTACTTTTCTGATTTATTTTAATCATAGCAGATGGTGGTAAAATAACAAACCTTTTTGCGATATATAAAATCGAAATTAATTATTCACGCCTTTGCTCTCCTCCCCGTAAAAAAGATTCTATCACTTTACCCATTCCTGCTTTGATTAATTCACCTATCTGCATCTATACT
>JAOUME010000258.1 GCA_029881655.1 Deltaproteobacteria bacterium
ATCGCAATTTGAGATTCAGTCAAGACAAATATCTCTTTATGAGATTACTAGTCCTTACTTCCCGACCGTTCAATGAACTCTATGATTTCACGAACCTTCTCGCCCTTGATAAGGGTATTCTAAAAATGGGCGTTATCTTGAACGCCACAAAAATCAAAGGGAGACTTGACCCCTTTCTGACTTTCTCAAAGGTCAAAGGGAGACTTGACCCCTTTCTACTGGTGTCACATTGGACGCCGCAAAAGTCAAAGGGAGATTTGACCCCTTTGACAGGCTCATATTTTGGGTCAAATGCACACGAGTCAATAAATATGTTTGCTATATATGGATTTAAAGGCATTTGTTCTTCCCTACAGTCTCACTTAAAATAACCAGTATGATACGCTATCAACTCGCCATTCTTGATAAAATATTCATTTTAAGTTCATTTATTCTTTCAGGATTTATGTGATCAAACATTAGCAACAATTTTTCATCTATGTTGCTATGAGTATACATATCAATAGGCAATTCACCTTTAAGCAAATCTTTAAACATACCTATTTCACCTTTTAATTCGTCAACATTATTTTCAGTTATTTCAATATCGTTTCGAAGATATAACCTTTCTTTTTCAGACATTAATTCATTTGACGCAGAGAACCACGACTTTGCCTGTCTATCAAAAAAATCTAGGTAAACAAAATTAAAGCCATCATTGCCGTAATTAGAATCGTCAAACAGAGATCTATCAGCTTGGAGCCATTTTTCGTAAGGGGTAATCCAAAAATCTTTTTCAAATTCACAATCTACACATTCAAGTACTTTGCCATAAGGTATGGGGATTTTTTTGTTGAGTGTAGGTAAATCATCGTCATCACCTATAGAATCTGTCGTGCTTTTATAATCACTAATTGACCTAATAATACCAGCAACAAATGACTGAAGGATTCGATTTCTTTTTTTCTCTTTTTCAACTTTTAAATTGACCCAAAATGCATAGCCAAAAAGGAGAATAATTAGTGCCATTAGTAAAATATTCATTTTGACTGGACCTCATAACGTTTGAATTCACGGGCTACAAGGGAACGTGACTATTGGAATGGCACCTTAAACACGAATCTTTGTGATGAATCCACCCTCGCCCCTTGTAGTCCGGTGCAATGACTGGTTCGGCAATTATTTCTTTTTGTTTGAATAAAAAGAACTTGCTAAGTGTTGAGAAACCTTCGCAATATTAGCATTGCTTTATTTTGTTTTTTCTATTCAAATTTATTTGTGCTGTTTGTAGAATAATTTTTTCTTCCATCTCGCCATGGTATTTTTTGCGTGGTACAAATAATTTACCGGAATTATTTAAAGCATAATTTGTTAGAGAGTAAAAAGTAAAGGGGTCAAGTCTCCCTTTGACCTTTGTATTTAATAAATCAAAGCAGAGGCAACATCTAATCCAGGAAGCTATCTCCGAAAGATTCAGCGATAGCCTTACCGACCTGCTTACCTGTAAAGTCTTATGTAGATTTAGACCGACATCCATTACAGATTAAGCCCTTGCATGCTCCCTGCCCCAACCCCAGAACAGACGTCCCAAAAAACCCTAACAACTCCCCGCGTCGCTTACAACAAGAATACTTCCCATCAACAATTTTTCCGCTCTTGCAGCCTTTTGAAATTTCTCACCCCCACCCCCGCCATTCACTTGAGTGTCAAACGTGTCTAACTGGACGTTGTTTAAATGTTTAATCAGTATGGTTTGTCATTGCTTCCGTGTCCTCGACCTACGAACCGGGTGAGGTTAGATCTGTAATATCTCGGCGGCGAAGAGACGAAACGGCAAAACTCTTGCCCTTAAATCCCTTACCTCATAGTCCTTCACTCCCTTGTGGACCTGATAAAAGACCGGAATCTCGGTCCGTTCTGCAAAATACCCGATGTGTTTACTCACATCGGCGTCACCGGATTTGCATTCCACCGCAAAAAGAGGCTGCTGGTTTTTGAGAACCACGAAATCCACCTCCCGTTTCATTTTATCACGCAGGTAGCAGAGCTCCATTTCATCACCCTGAGTGTCTTCGAGATGGTGGCAATACTTGAGGAGATTGGAGGCCACCAGGTTTTCGAAGCGCGCACCGTCCGTTTTGCACAGTGACCAGTCCCACATGAAGAGTTTTCGGTCTTTTTTCAGGGCCTTGATTTTTTTTGAACCAAAGGGTTTGAGCAAGAAACAGTAATAGAGGTTCTCGAATATCCGCACCCAACGATCCACCGCCTCGTGGGATGCAGAAAGATCCTCGCGCAGGGAGTTGATGGAGAGCAGCGAACCCACCTTTTCCTGGAGGAGTATGGCGAGAACTTCCAGCTGGCTTATTTCCCGAACCTGTTCCAGGCTGAGGAGATCTTCCTTAATCACCCTGGTCTGCCGTTCGCGCTGCCACCTCTTCCATTCGGTTTCCGACTGACTGAGAAACGGTTCGGGAAAACCACCGAAGCGGAGCAGGGTGTCAAGATCGGTTTGGGTCGGCGATGGATTGATCTCACAGAGGGAAAAAGGATGCAGCCGATGGTAATGATACCGCCCTTGCAGGGAGTCGCCTCCCTTGCGGTAATAATCCAGCCGGGCGGAACCTGTTACCAAAAATGATGTGGTTGATTTCCGCTTGTCATAGAACCCTTTGAGGAGGTTTCGCCACTCCTTGTATTTGTGGATTTCATCAAAAATAATCAGCTGCTGGTTGGAGGGGAGCTTTCCCTGCATGAGAGCTTTCTTGTCTTCCTGGTAATCCCAATTCAGGTATGCCGGATGGTTTTC
>JAOUME010000257.1 GCA_029881655.1 Deltaproteobacteria bacterium
CTTTCAATTCAGTCTTTGGGACGCGGGTTCGACTCCCGCCACCTCCACCAATCTGTATTATTCACTATTTTTTAAAAGCTATGAGGCTTGATGTAGCAAGGCTTGGTAGCTTTTTTTTTGTCTATCCTTTTTAATAGGTTCGTCGTTTTGGACGAACCTATTTTTATCAGTTAGTTTTGAGTTAAATCCGCTGTAAGTGTATTATTTAAAAGCATCTGCAGAGGAGGCAAATATTAAGTAGAAAAAATTCATTTTTTTCTGGGTAACAGTTTACTGTTGCCCGAAAGAGAGGAAATCCTATGAGTGAAAATATGCTAATTCGAATCCGGTTCATTGACTTGATTCAAACCTTACCTGATCTCAAAGTCAGCGACTCATTATATGAAGCTTGCCAAATCAGCGTAATGGAAAGAACCAAGCTTGTTGCGGGCAAGCGAAAAATGGAATTAGTTGGATATGCTGCCCCTTTACTTCAACAACTCACAGATGAATTGGCGAGTCTCATCCTTGAGCAATACCCCTTTCGCTCTGGGTCTAGTGGAATTATTAAGAAGTTGCAGTCAAGTGAAGACATATCAATGGAGGAAATTCAGCAATTAGAAGAGTCAATCTCCCCTGAAACACCTACACCTGATGCACTCAATAAACTTTCCGATAACCAAAAAATTATTCTCTGCACAAAGGTTTTTGCAAAGTGGAGTGTTCGCAGGCAATTAAATCAATCAAACTCTGCTCAACCCATTCAAACTGTAGGGGTCACTCAGTTAGTTTCAAATCTTCAACAACCACCCCTTGAACCAACACCAGATGCAGATACTCTGTTTAAAAAATATACTATGGAACAACGAAGTACAGGAGAATGGAATCAAAAGACCTCCCTCCAAAAGAATGGTCATTTTGATAATCTAATCTTTATCATTAAAAATTTACCAGTTGACGAATACACAAAAGGTCATGCTCAAGATTATCGAAAAATTTTATTAAAGCTTCCTGCTAATCGGAAAAAGAAATTTGAAAATATAAGCTTTCAAACCTTAATCAAAGATTATGATTTCAAGACAATGGCTCCATCGACTTTTAATAAGCATGTTGAGACGATCCAAGCTTTCTTTGAGTGGTGTTCTGATAGAGGGCATATAAACAATAATCCTTTTAACAAGTTAAAACTTAAAATCAGCAAACAGAAACAAAAAACCCAAAAAAGAAGGTCTTTTACACCGGAAGAAATTGCACAGATTTTTTCGCCAAAGGATTACCTGCCCCAGTCAATAACACAAAAAACACCCAAGGTATTTCGTTTTTGGGGGCCTTTAGTGCTTCTGTTTTCTGGGTTAAGGGTGAATGAACTCTGTCAGATTCATTTAGATGATATTTCAGAAAAGGACGGTATTTGGTTAATGAATATTAATGGAGAAATCAAGGAAGAAGGTAGCACAAAAGATGCAAAACCTGAAGAAATGTTGATCCACAAACATTTAAAATGCACTTCCGCAGAAAGAATTGTACCTATTCACCCAACTCTTAGGTTGTTAGGTTTCCACGATTTCATTGAAAGCCAGCGAAAAAACAAAGGGCAAATAAAGTTATTTCATGATCTTAAATGGACTGTAGGGAATCGACATATTCGAAAGCTTAGCTTTTGGTTCAATAATGATTACTTAAGAAACACCTTAAAAATGTCCCAAGGAACGAAAGTGCTTTATGCCACCCGTCATACATTCTCGCAAAGACTCAAAAATTTAGGCATTGGTGATGGGATCAGATACGAATTGATGGGCCATGAACACGATGTAACAACCGACAAGGTTTATACTAACGGGTATGAGGATTTTAAAATTCCTTTTGAAGCTATCCGAAAAATTGAATTTCCCATCGATGTTGAAGGTCTTACACTGAACTGGAAAAAGCCTAAAACCATTCCAGATCAGATCAAAGAAAAACTTAAAACTCTTTCCTAACTCCTTCGTCTTTAAATGGGCTTTTTGCTGTGTTAACATGAAGTTTTCAATCTTAAAAACTTCATGTTATGCTCCCAAAAAAACATCTTGTTTGCCGTAAAACAGACGGACTTTATTTTTTTCGCTCCAGTATTCCTAAAGATTTAGGCTCCCTTCTAAAAGGCAAAAAAGAATTCCGACTAAGCCTACATACCCAAGACCTTTCCAGAGCAAGCGTTCAAGCCCAGAAATATTACCATGTGACCCAAGGCATATACCAACAGATGAGGATTGGACATTTTATGACTGATTCTGTTAGTTTTATTAAAACTTGGATTATCCAAGTTCTGGAAAATGATCAAAAAGGTAATCTAAGTAACCAAACTCCATATGCTAAAAGATATCATGATTTTTCACTCGTTAATGATGTAAATATGCCCCAAGAAAAAGTTGCGACCCTCTCGGAGGTTTATCAAAAATATAAGTATGAAATGATTCAGGTGGATGCCTGGGCTATCAAAACAAGTATGGAATATGATAGTTGTGTTGGTCTGGCTATTGAGGTTATAGGGGATTTGCCAATGAATCAGATTCAACGTTCGCAAATAAGTCGATATAAGGAGATATTATTAAAGCTTCCGGCTAATCGTAGGAAAGATCCACGTTATAGAGAGTTGGGTATTCAGGAGGTCATTAAAGTTCATCAGGGGCCCAGCATTTCAGTATCAACGGTCAATAAACATATAAAATGTATGAGTGCTCTTTTCCATTGGACCAATAGGAATATTCATCCTCTGGATAACTACTTTGAAGGGCTTAAACTTCACAAAAAAGTAAAAAGCAACAGTGAG
>JAOUME010000097.1 GCA_029881655.1 Deltaproteobacteria bacterium
ACGGGAAATGTTCGCGCTGTGAATATTTACAGGAATATAGCCCGCTTTATGAGGACTATAAAGAGTTTTATCGTACTCACTTTACACCACCTCGCGTCGTTAGAGGTAATATCTTCAGATTTCTAAGAAGAACCAAAAGAAGCCGGATAAACCGGCTTCTTCAAATAACCCAATCACCAATTCACTCTCCTTCACCGGACGCAACGTACATAGAAGTTGACAGTCTTACTGTTGTTGTCCACAAGGCCAACGTAGAAGCTCACGAACCACGCGCGCGTACTATCGCCCGCATAGGTAGTGGACGACCAATAGTAGGACGCAACGGTACCCGGGAAAAAGACCGTATCAATCGAAGGACTAAAAACAGTATTGTCAACCAGAGTTCTGAGTTCCTTAACATTAGGAAGCCGCAGAACTCTCGGGGGTCAATCCCAGTACTCTTCGTAGTAAAATGAAGA
Organism: Deltaproteobacteria bacterium; assembly: GCA_029881655.1. Lineage (GTDB taxonomy): Bacteria > SAR324 > SAR324 > XYD2-FULL-50-16 > XYD2-FULL-50-16 > JAOUME01. Next base: position 459 of record JAOUME010000097.1, read on the forward strand.
AGCTGGGAATCGAACATGGCGGGAAAAATTAAGCGCCGGCATCAAAAATAATATGATAATCAACGCGTCCCCAACCAGGCCAATATGAAAAACAACAGCTTAACTTTATTCCTCATCAGTGTTTTTGCTATTCTGATTCCCTATTCCCTGTTGATGGCATCTCCACCAGTGATACTGGAGGAAAAAAAAAAACTGTATCCGCTTGGGCTGCATCTAGAGTATCTGGAAGATCAAACAGGCAAGTTGAGTATTGAGGAGGTGAGTTCATCAGAGTTTGACTCTCGATTTACCGCCAGTCATAATAAAGTTCTCAATTTTGGAATTACGAATTCCGTCTATTGGGTAAGGTTCCAACTACAAGCCCCACGGCGGGCGAGAGAGGCCTGGATGCTTGATACCAAAAGGGATGACTGGAAGTCGGTTCAGCTATTTCACCTCACCCGGTCGAAAATCTGGCAGGGACAAAAAGCCGGCACGGAAATTGTTAATTTCACAAACTATAATGATAGGCATGTAACCTTGCCCTTACCCACTCCACTGGGGGCGGAGCAGACCATCTACGTCAGACTGGGCGCGGGACAGGCGATGGATTTGGATTTGCGTCTTTGGCCGCTGAATGACCAGGGATTAGATATCGATTGGGAAATCTACCTGATGGGTTTTTCCACTGGCCTTTTGGTGATCATGGTCATCTACAACCTGTTTCTTTTCGTCTTGATTCGAGACAGCAGTTACTTCTATTACTCGATTTATATCTTGATGTTAACAGTCTACCTCATGCTCAAGGACGGAGTGGGGATTCACCTGCTATGGCGTGATGCCATCTGGGTTTTGGAGCATCAGGACACTTTCACCATGGGGCTGAACGGAATTTTCAATACCTTGTTCGCGAAGTCTTTTCTGCAAACCAAAAAATACACCCCTAAGATGGATAGGTACCTTTCATTTTTAGTGGTATTGGACATTGTGGTCACGATCATCACCTTATTTGTACCCTATGAATCACTGCTGCCTTCTTATCTCTTTACGTCTAAGGCTTTATTGGCGTTGCCAATTTTTCCAACTGTGGTGATTATCGGCTGGAAAAAAGGGTTTGAGCCGGCTAAGTATTATTTTTACGCCAAGATTCCATTTTTTGTGGGGGGACTTATCTACGCCCTGTTTATTCTAAAATTATTTAACGGCTATTTTGAAATCGGGTATCTGAGCTTAAGGATCGGGGTACTATTGGAATCGGTACTGTTTTCCCTCGCATTGGCCGGGAGATTTAAATATGAGCGCAAATTAAAGCTTGAAGCGCAACAACAGGCGATTGATAATTTACAAAAAGCGGATCAAATCAAGGATGAATTTCTGGCGAACACTTCCCATGAACTCCGCACACCTTTAAATGGGATCATTGGCCTGGCGGAAGCGACACTTGAAGGCATGAAAAATGGGCCTGTACAAAGATTCCGATCGAATCTGTCCCTGATCGTTTCCAGTGGAAGGCGCCTGTCATTACTGGTCAACGATATTCTTGATTTGTCTAAGTTAAAGCACAATGAAATACTTCTGAATCCTCAGCCCATTATACTTCATCGCGTGATTGAATCGGTAATCGCCTTGAGCCAAACGTCAATTAGCGGCAAACCTGTTCAGCTAGTAAACCAAGTGGGTAAAGAAGGGATTCCTCTGGTCTTGGCCGATGAAGCACGTTTGGAGCAGATTCTTTATAATCTTGTAAGTAATGCCATAAAGTTCACTCACGAAGGAACGGTCACTATCGCTACCCAGCAAATCAACCAACACATCCTCATCTCAGTTACAGATACTGGAATTGGGATTCTCAAATCAAAACAAACCCGGATTTTTAACGCGTTTGAGCAGGTAAACGGGACGGAAACAAGACTGTATGAAGGCACGGGATTGGGGCTTAGTATCGTTAAACAACTGGTGGAACTCCACAAAAGCAAATTAACGGTCGAAAGCGAGGAACATAAAGGGAGTATGTTTTCTTTCACTTTGCCAATCGCGACAGACAAAGATATCGAGCCAGAATCCAAATCAACGCTCCAACAAATACTTCAAACCACTCAAATAATTTTGCCTCCAGAACATGTAAGCCTCAAGAATGGTATCGCCTTAAAGGGATTTCTGGATATTTTAATTGTGGATGATGATCCACTGAACATCGAAGTGATCTCCCAGCAGTTGAATTCAAAACATTATACATTGCGAGTGGCCCACAATGGCGCTCAGGCACTTCAGCTGGTCGAGCAAAGAAAGCCTGACTTGATTTTATTGGATGTCATGATGCCGGAAATTTCAGGCTTTGAAGTCTGCGGACTGTTGAGAAATCAATATCATCAAAATCATCTTCCGATTATCTTCTTGACCGCGAAGAATCGGGAGGCGGATGTGATTCGGGGATTGGAAATAGGTGGAAACGATTATTTGACCAAACCTTTTTTCCGGACGGAATTGATTCAGAGAGTCGAGACTCATCTTGAAATTGCGCTTCATCAAAAACAATCGGATACTTTGAAGGAATTCGCGAATAATATCAGTCAATATACCAGTCATGAAGAGATGATTCAGAACGCGTTTGAGCAAATCACCCATTGGAGTTTCGTGGATGAAGCGGGATTGTTCCAAAGCGATCAACTGCTTTTTTACAAAAGTCTTGAAAAAGCGACAAATAAAAAGACTCTCAAAGCGCCTACAAAAAATTTATTACAAAAAATAAACTTAAGTCCTAAGGCACCCCAGATCATTATTGTTAATTCTGTCGATCAAAATCACCCTGTAGGTCAATTCTATCAGCCGGGTCATTTTTTATTCATCAGCCCCCAACATCTACCGGATCACCTGATCTTACTGTACCGGAACCTGGAGCGAAAACCATTTGATGATTCTAAGGCGGCCTCTTACGCGCAGAGTATGATCAATCAGATTCAGATAACCCAAAGCAATCTTGGATCACTCTTTAGAGATGACAAACTGGTCTCTGTGATTGGAAAAGTGCAACCGCACCTATTCGAGATCACTCATATCAAGTCCGCTTCGCCAACCTTGGAACTCCATTATGATTCAGATAAACGTCCAGAGTATATCAATGGGTGTTCGCTAGATAAATTAAGTCTCTATTTTGGCGAAACCCCTTTAATACGAGCCCATAAATCTTATCTGGTGAATATGTCAAAAGTGATCTCACTTCAAAAAATGTCAAAATCCCGGCTTCTAAAAATGGAGCTTTCATCTGGCGAAATCATCCCTGTCGGCCGCACCTATATGGATAAAATCCGTCAGACTTTTGAAGGATTGGCGCGGTAGATTTCCCTCTTTCGCGAAATATTATTCTCTTAACCCGTTTTTTGTTGTTTGATCAGTTCATATCCAACTAGCTGATATTAAAGCAAATAACAGGTATTCAATTCCTGCCGATTCAAAATCAATTTCCCTCCTTCAGCTTTATTTTGATGTTTTGACTTGAGACTTATTATAAATTCACAGTCTAGTCCAAGGACCGCTTTATCAGCGGTTTCGTAATTGGCATGGAAGAGTTGCCATATAATATTTTTGGGAGGAATTGAGATGAAGAACAGTAGAGCGCTTATCGGCGTAGTATGTTTTTTGTTTTTTTCTATATCAATTGACGCGTTCGCGATTGACCGTCGTAAGCCGCAGTTCCAGACGGATTCCAGCTATTTGATATTTCCTATACCCATCACGCTTCCAGGTATCGGTGATATGGTGGTGGTGACTGGTCTGGCTGGGAATGTCATGAAAACCAATGTGGATGTTATCGGTTTGGGAATTACCGGTGATGTTAACGGCCTGGCCCTCATTGTGGAGGATATTCACCTTTTGCCGGAAACGTTGATTCTTGGAGTTTTTAAACATAAAATCAGTAAAGTAACCTTAAATAACTACTCCAGCCGGGGTATGGATTCCGATCCTGACCAGTACACCATGGTCGAGCAGACGCAGTTCGAAGGTCTGGAAACAAAACTGACTCTGAGCCTGTTCGATCGTCGTTTTGAATTGTTCGGCGTACAATACAATAATCAGATTACCACCGCCCGCATCCTCGATCCCGAGGGCAACCTGATTGCCGAACTAACCCCCGCCCATTACATTGAGTCCAGCACAACCACTTACGGCAGCGTGATCGATTACACCGACGACCGGCAGGACCCGAGGGCAGGCGTAAGGTTGCAGGCTACCCGCGCCAATACTCCAACGGATGATTTGGCCCACCCTGAATTCAACGTCTGGGATTACAGCCTGACGGCCTACATCCCAGTTGGCAAAATCAGCACTTTCGCGATAAATTACTTTCAGTCCGACGCGGAAGTGGTCCGGGAAGGCCAGACCGACCTGGCTGTATTGACGCAAGAACTGGGAATCGATTGTTTTGGTACTCTTGAATGCGAAACGGCCCGTGATAATCTTGCGCGGAAAAACTGGGCTGACAACAAATATGGTACGGCGACTCCCTTGGGTGGAGACATGCGCCTCCGAGGCTATCCCCTTTTTCGTTTCCATGGAGCGCACACCCGTTACCTGGCCGCTGAGTTTCGCTGGAATCTCTTTGAAGGATACCAGCCCTTCAATTGGTTCATATGGAAGGATATCCGTACCGGCTCCCAGGTGGCCTTTTTCTATGAAACCGCGACAATGTCCGACACGCTGGGAGAGTTGGGCGAGCTAATCCGGTCCAACTTAGGCGTTGGATTTCGGTTGGTGACAGCCTCCGGTTTTGTCTACCGGCCGGAAGTGGCCGTCGGGGATGAAGGCGCGAACGCTAGCGTCACATTCAGCTATCCCTGGTAGGCCCGATAGCATAAACAACGGCGGTAATGCCAATAAACGCTATCAAAACGACAGACCCAAACACAGATAGTGAAACTCCCCTTTTGAAAGTCAGATACCAAGGGCCTCTATTTGATAACTAGGCGCGGGCGACTCGGTTCATAAGCTTTGTCATTTTGATAGCGTCTTAAAGCCTAAGTGTTATGGTTTGTTTGAATGTCACGTGAAGAGGGTTCCTTATTTCCATATAATGGACGCTCATACAACAAGCTAATGTTAGGGCTCAAACATCTTGATAAAGAACCCTCTCTTTTGACAGGTTAACAGTTTATTATGATCGAAGCATGTTCCAACCCGGCGAAAAGACCTTTTGGACAAAGGGTATATCCATCAGGAATTCATCCGCGTGAGTGAAGATGACTTTGTTTGTCGACCGCGAAATTAAATCAAAGACCTCGGGAAAGTTGGCTTTTTTTATTCTCCCTCCGTTATTTAGATAGTCCTCCACATAGTCAGTCAATTCTTCACGCGAAGGGTTGAAAAAACTGTTATTCCGGTTTTTTCTGCGATAGGTTTTCATTTTTATGCCTCGTATAGGTGATTTATAAAAAACTTCACTAGTTATTATGTTGATGAATAAGTTCGATTAACAATAAAAATACGCATCGGTATTTCAAATCAAATAAGGCTATTCCTTCAGGTGTGGCTCACTGTTTATTCTCTTGCCGATTCCTCAGACGCGGACAAAATGAATTAGGTTATTCCGCCATTAAAAAGGTGGAGCCGATAAGGGAAAGAAACAGGACTAGGGATTGCCCAATGGGAAATACCTGTGTTAAATCCCGCTAAAATAAAAATGAAGTTTTTTGAGCGAAAAGCGAGGTCTGGCTAACTGGTGGAAAGGTAACAAAAAGATTAGAAGTTGGGGAGTGATAACGGCGGTATGAAAAACGGTTGTCGTATATAGGATTAATGTTAAGAGAGTCTCTGTTTTGAGGGATGTCGCTTTCGGTGATGGAAACCGTTTGGGTATGCAAATCACATGCTTTGACCGGTATTTGTGGTTTGCCGTAATTGACTGGGGTACCGAAATGCGATACTTGATCAGTCCTTTTGGTTTCCTGGGTATGTCTCGTATGGACCGACCGCTCAAGTTCGCAATTGGCATAAACAACGGCGGTCAACCACAAAAAGACCAGCGTAAAGGCAGTCAGCCTTTTTGAGAAAATTTGGTTATGTAGCTTGATAAATAACATGATTTTTATATTTTTGAACCTATATCAATCGAAACCCTTAAAGAGACTCAATACCAGTGACCTGATAACCAGCCTGGGCGACCGTGTCTTTAATCAACTGAAAGTCGAGCTTTTCATCGGATTCGATTTCCGCTTTTTTTTCGTCCAGTCGTACCTCGACCGAAGTGACGCCGTCTAGTTTTTTTAACGCTTCAGTGGTATGATTGACGCAGTGTTGACAACTCATACCTTCGATATTGACGATTGTATTCATTTGATCCCCTTTGGTGGTAGACTTTTGATTCTGACTCTTGCAAATACCCTACAGGGGTAGGGGTATTCTGTCAAATTTAATTTTTTAGTTTTTGTGTTTTGGCAGGATGACCGAGTTACGATATCCCAAAAGATGGGGTGGCTTACTTTAACATTTCTCTTTTAATTTTAAGGTTTTTATGCGATAGTTTTTTTGCTTTGAAATTTATTAATTTAATAAAATGGAGGCGGGATGAAAAAAGGATTGCTAGTTTTTGCGCTTATTTTATTTTCCAGTAGCGGGCTAAAGGCTGAATGCGGTATGAAATTAATCGATAGTGGTAGCGGTGGCGGTTCTGCCGGCGGGGCATTAATTTTGGTATCCTTTTCAAGCAGTACGTCATTCGGCAACACGTCGAGTGAGGTTTCCGGAACCAGTGGTTGCGGAAAGGGGAAAAAAGCCGCTAACGAGACAAAGTCACTTAAATTTATCGCCTTTAACCTCGAGCGGCTCAACGAAGAGGCGAGCCGTGGAAAGGGTGAATTTCTGGAAAGTTACGCCACGCTTCTTGGATGCGGAGAAAAGGCCGTATTGCCTTTTAGCGAAAGTTTAAAGAAGAGCTACGCCGAAATTTTCGGAGAGCAGAAACTCGCCGATGAAGTCCTGATCAAGACCAGGGCCATGATCGCCCAGGATTCCGGCTTGTCGAGCCAATGTGCGGCGAGATAAACGAGTATGGAGTAGCGTCCATGCGGTCAAATATTTAAAGAAATGAATTTTGCCCAGTTTTGGATTAAATCACCGAGTGTTGGTCTTTCTTGGCGTTTTGCTGTTGGCTTTGATGACGGATCGATTCTCAAAAGTTTATGGGAGCGCGCCGGCGTCAGAAAGTGAGAACGGCTACCAGTCGGCGTTGATCCAAAGAGCTGAGGAGCTGAAGCTATCACAGAAGCGTTACTGGCGTGTACTCCTTCATTATAAACCGAGGATATTTGGCGGATATGAAAGCGAGGCGGACGGAGAGGCTTTTTTTAACGCTTTGGACGGCAAAACCAACCCTGAAAACGAACTTACCTCAACCCTGAGAGCTTTCTTCGCGCCAGAAAAGGGAATTTACCCCTTTAATCTTCATCCACAGTGCCGATTCGTGGCGCGTTTTTATTGGCTTGATAAGTTACTCGACTTTGATCGTAGGAGGCTAAAAGTCTTGCCATGCGATATCTTTCATGACTGGCGGAAGGAGATCGATCCCAAATCGGTCACCATGGTTTTCCCCAGTTTCGATATCAACCACCCCGCTTCCATGTTCGGCCATACCCTCTTAAGAATCGATTCCAAGAGCGAACCCGGCTCGAAACTTTTAAACCATGCAGTTAATTTTGCCGCCGTGATCGATCTCAGGAGTGAAAATAACTTCTCCTACATTTATAGCGGTATTTTCGGGGGTTTCCGGGGTTTTTTCTTTGTTTTTCCCTATTATACCAAGATTAAGGAATACAATGACGATGAAATCAGGGACATTTGGGAGTACGGTTTGAATTTAAGCGAAGATGAAACCCAGAGGCTGATCAGGCATCTTTGGGAACTTCGCTTTACTTATTTTGATTATTATTTTTTTAAAGAAAATTGTTCCTATCATCTTTTGTCTCTTATCGAGGTCGCCAGACCGGAACTGGACCTGCAAAGCGATTATTTCTTATGGACTCTACCGACCGATAGTCTTCTTCAAGTCTATGAAAAAATGGGTAAACCCGATGGTTTCACATACCGCCCCTCCCGCTACCGGCTTTTGAGGCGGAAATTAGACCGGATGGACGAGAGCGAAAGGAGTTGGTTCTCACGCCTTAAGGACAATGCCGGTGAATTGAAGCTTTTAAGTGAATCCGGACTGGATCAGGTGCAGAAGGCGAGTGTTCTGGATGCGCTTTCGGCTTATTTTATGATCAACCGGGTTGAGGATTCAAATATAATCAGGCGTGAAATACACAAGCACAGAGCTAAGCTGGATATTATCACCAATAACGAGGACTCAAAACTCGTCCAAACCCCACCGCATCGATCCCACCCACCAGGCATGCTGGGCTTTTCACTGGGGCAAATCCAGGATCAGGGTCCGTTTCTTCAACTTGATCTGAGGCCCGCGCTGCACGACGTCATGAACGAGGGGGGCGCTTATTTCGAACATAGTGAGATTCAGACCGCTTCAATTCAGCTCCGCTTTTTAACGGATCAGACCTATTATTTGGAGCGAGTGACCCTGTTTCGTCTCTATTCCCTAACTCCGAGAGACGAAATTGTCTCGCCTCTGTCCTGGCGTTTTAAAGCCGGGTTTTATCGCCAGAGGGTCGGGGATTGTCATGTCTGCGTAAACTTTGAGGCAGAGGCGGGCGCAGGGTTGAGCTATCATATTTTGGGAGGCCTTGGTTTCGCGCTGAGCGAGGCGCATTATCATTATGGGCGGGTTTATGATCTTTCCGAATCGCCGTTCAAACACCGGCTTGGCGCTGGATTTAGATTCGGCTACCTCAACGAGTTGGGTGCCGGTTTAAAGCTCGGGCTGGAATGGGCGGGGGTCTCCTTTTTCTCCGGCTTCAAAGAAAAAGTCTTTGAAGCCAAACTCATGCTTCGTTACGCACTGAGTGCCAATCAAGAAATCCGCTTTAATCTCGAAAAGTCGGACCCGGAATTTCAGAGAAGGCTGGGCTTTTACGCTTACTTCTGACAACCGGATTATGACTGTAGAATGTTTATGATCAGGTATTTATAGGCTAATTTCAAGTTGGGGTCTGAATCAATGTGCTGTTTGATGATTAACAGGGCATTTCGTGGATAAACTTAAATTGAAAAAAGGTCTTGATTGTTATTTCCAATTTTATAATTTGAAAAGACCTCATCAGCCTCTGGGGGATCAAACTCCAGAGCAAGTTTATTTCAATTAGCACAACTTAAAGACAAGGAAAAACTGTCTACCCAAAGGGGGCCACTTCATTAACTTTAAAATTTATCTTTTTCTGCGATCTTTTGTTTTTTTGGGGGGCGCAAAGGATAGACTTAACCTAGTCCTAAAAAAAAGGGGATATTGCTAAAAACCTTGGTCATAAATTCAGCCGCGGTAGTCAAAAACCAGGGCAAGAAAAGCATCAGAACAACCATGACACCGATCATTTTAGGTATAATCGCAAGTGTCATTTCCTGTATCTGAGTTACAGCCTGAAAAATGGACACAGCAAGCCCCAGTATCAACGCAATCATCAAAAGGGGGGCAGATAGTTTCATTGCAACCCATATAGCCTCTGCCGCAAAAGTCGTCACAAATTCAGGAGTCATTTAGTTTCTTATCCAGTAAAGCTTTTCACCAATGAAGCGGTCAGCAAATACCACCCATCTACCAATACAAACAGCATCAATTTGAAAGGCAGTGATATCATGATCGGTGGTAACATCATCATCCCCATCGCCATCAATACGGATGATACCACCATATCAATAACCAGAAAGGGTATATAGATGATAAATCCCATTTGAAAAGCCGTTTTCAATTCGCTGATCACGAAAGCAGGAATTACGACCCATATAGGCACATCATCAATATTCTTGGGTCTTTTTATCTTGGCGATCCGTACAAATAAAGAAAGATCCTTTTCCCTTGTGAATTTGATCATAAATTTTTTTAATGGGACTGCCGCTCTATTGAGTGCCACTTTTTGGGAGACCTGATGGTCAAAATAAGGTTTAAGCGCGTCGTCGTAAACGCCCGTCCAGACCGGAGCCATGATCAAAAAAGTCAAAAACATCGCCACGCCGATTAGAACCTGATTAGGCGGCGATTGTTGAGTCCCAAGAGCATTTCTTAAAAAGGAAAGCACGATGATGATTCGTGTGAAGGATGTTGTCATGATCAAA
>JAOUME010000098.1 GCA_029881655.1 Deltaproteobacteria bacterium
GATCGACTCGGCTAAAACCCTTAACTGCTCGATTGCGGCAGGCCGATAGATATCCGCTGATGACAGCATAACCTTCTTGCCGGATTTCTTTAGCAGGTTGGCCAGTTTCGCCGCGGTCGTGGTTTTCCCGCTGCCTTGCAATCCCACCATCATCACTACCGTCAGCTCATTGCTCTTTTGAACCAAGCCGTGATTTTCCTTACCCATCATGTTGATCAACTCATCGTTGACGATCTTGATGAATTGCTGACCTGGGCTGAGCGAACCCATCAACTCCGATCCAAGAGCGCGATTCTTGATCGATTTTAAAAAGGCGTTGACCACGCGGTAATTAACATCCGCTTCCAGCAGGGCAATTTTGACTTCCTTGAGGGACGATGCGATATTCCCCTCGGTTAATATCCCTTTGTTGGTTAATTTCTTAAATGTACTATTGAATTTTTCTGATAAATTGTCGAACATAACGTTTAGCAGGTAACTATTAAAATCGAAGCGTCAATATGCAATCTATTAGACTAAACTCAAAAGCTAAGCTTGTCAAATACTACCTTGCGGTTATTCTTATTTTATTATTTTTTATTTCGAGTTGTGGATTTCAGTTGAACCGTCATCAAAATACTTTGCTCAATAATGCCAAATCAATCGGAATTCGCCAGGTGAACAACAAAAGTTTTACCCCGCGGTTAAGCTTGATATTTAAGGAAATACTCAGCAATAAACTGGCCTATGAAGGGATCCATGAAACTGAAAGCGATGACGCGGATCTTTCGGTGGAATTAACGATAAAGGAAGCTAAGCTACTTAGAACCGAATCGGCGATCTTGGGAAACCAGAACCAAGTTGTGAACAATTACGAGTTTCTGTTTGTTGTTTCAGGGGAGTTTAGCCTTTATGACCAAAGGGATCAATCAACCATTTTTAAGCGGATTCCGTTATCGGGAAGTTATCGCCTGGAAACCTTTTCGGAAAATATCAACTTGATGGAAGTGGATGAGGGTAACTATCGGGCGGTCGAAAATATTACGAAAAAAATCGTTAGTTATTTGACCCAAAATTTCTAACCGTTAATTTTTTGGGCGGCTTCTTCAAGCATAATGGGGATTCCATCCTTGATCAGGTAGTCAAGCTTACAATGATCACATCTCAAACATGATTGTTTTTCCATGAACTCTAGCCCGCCTTTGCATTTTGGGCAGGCGAGAATTTCCAGCAGTCGTTTGTCGAATTTCATAAGCGCTTTATCCAGTATAGTCTAAAAGCTGTATTACTCCTGATGTTTGAGAAAGTAGTCAATTAAATTTTTCGTTGATCCGTCGTGATCCTCGGCTATTGGACTCGTTTTTTTCAGCTCAGGGAGAATTCGAGAGGCCAATTGCTTTCCAAGTTCGACTCCCCACTGATCAAAAGAATAGATATTCCATAGGATTCCCTGGACGAATATTTTGTGTTCATAAAGGGCGATAAGACTACCAAGAGTCTCCGGCGTTAATTTGTTTGCCAGGACGCAGGTTGAGGGTCGGTTGCCGGAAAAAACTTTAAAAGGGATGATATCTTCTCTGGTGTTTTCCGCTTTGAGCTGTTCATTGGTTTTACCGAATGCCAGAGCTTCCTGCTGGGCGAAAAAATTGGCCATCAATTTTTGATGAGGGTCCTTATCTGGATGCAGGGAGTTTATAAAACCGATAAAATCACATGGGATCAGTTTTGTTCCCTGGTGAATCAATTGAAAAAAAGCGTGTTGTCCGTTGGTTCCGGGTTCTCCCCAAATAATGGGCCCGCTTTGATAGGTAAGAGCTTCTCCATCTCTGTCAACCGATTTTCCGTTGCTTTCCATGTCCCCTTGCTGGAAGTAGGCCGGAAAGCGGTGCATGTATTGATCATATGGCAAGATGGCGTGGGTCTCGCAACCAAAGAAATTATTGTACCACAGCCCAAGCAAGGCTAGAATGACCGGGAGATTGCGGGGTAATGGTTCCTTTTCAAAATGATCGTCCATCATCTGAAAACCTTTTCTCAGCCGATAGAAATGTTCCTTGCCAAGCGCGATCATCAGGGACAGGCCGATGGCGGAAGTCAGGGAGTATCTACCGCCGACCCAATCCCAAAATTCAAAGATATTGTCAGGATCGATACCGAACAGGGTAACTTTTTCATAGTTGGTCGATAAGGCCACGAAATGTTTTTTTACCGCGTTGGGGTCCTTAAGCTTTTTAAGCAGCCAGACCTTAGCGTTTTGGGCGTTGGTCATCGTCTCCTGGGTGGTGAAGGTCTTCGAGGCGATGATGAACAGGGTTTCCTCAGGGTCCAAATCCATAGTCTGTTCGATAAAATGAGTCGCGTCGACGTTGGAAACAAAGCGCAGCCTCAGGCTTTTAAGCGAGTAATGCTTCAAGGACTCATAAACCATCAAAGGCCCCAGATCAGATCCACCGATCCCGATATTGACCAGATTTTTAATGGGTTTGTTGGTAAACCCCCTAAAGCTTTGGTCTCGAATGGCGTCAGAAAAGCGTTCCATTTTCGTGATAACCCGATTGACATCCTCCATTACGTCGATGCCGTCCACAAGATATTGTCTATCCGAACAGTTTCTCAACGCGACATGCAGAACCGGTCTGTCCTCGGTGCGGTTGATTTTTTCTCCATTGAACATGCGGGCGATTTCATTTCTCAAATCAAGCCTTTCGGCGAGTTCAAAGAGTAATTTCATTGTCCGCTCATTGACGCGATTTTTAGAGTAATCGACAAACAGCCCGCAGGACTCGATGGAAAAAAGGTCGGCGCGTTGTTTGTCCTGATTAAAAAGGTCTTTTAAATGAAGCTCTTTGATTTCTTTAAAGTGCTCCTGGAGCGTCTCCCATTCCTTTAATTTGGTCGGATTCATAAATTTCAGATTCCTTTGATGAGGTGTTGGAAAAAGTAAACTTGGTTCGTTACAAAAAAACTTGATTAACCGCTTGAAGTGATTTAATTGTAATGTTAACGCAGTCTAAACCTTCAGGATGCTTTTCCTAAAGTGGTTTATGGGGAGCTTCTATCTGATGGAATATATAACCTTTTATCCGACTTAACAAGGGTATGAATTTTTTTGATATAATCTTTACCATCATTCTGTTGAGTTTTATCTTTTTCGGCATTAAAAACGGAGTTATTTCAGAGAGTTTGAAGTTGCTGGGCTTTTTCATCGGTTTTGTGGCCGCCGAGCTTTATTATATCCAACTCTTCAATTATCTATTGCCGTTTATCAGCAATGTTCTTTATGCCAAAGCGCTGACTTATGGGATTATTTTTTTCATCGGTATTGCGTTCAGCTATATCTTGACTTTTTTAGCGAAAATTCTCTTTGTTGTCCATCTTTTCACAGTTAAGAACAAGCTCTTGGGAGCGGTTCTGGGGTCGTTCAGAGGAACTGTTATTTGCATGGTTCTGTTTTTTTTCGTAAGAACGCTCATTTACTCATACGTCGATGATTTGGAAAGCTCGAAGTATTACCCATTTTTGGATTATTTGCACGATTTGGTGATTGGCTTTAATTTTGCTTAAATAAACTAGCAAGTCGTCATAAGCAAAAATCAACACTTCGTCCCTTTATGATTTTGAAAAAAAACACTTCTAAGCCCGGCTATCGATTCGGGCTGATACTCTTTAGCTTTTACCTCCTCCTGCATTTGACAGGTTTTGTTTCCAGTGATGCTTTCGCTCTGCATGCACCCGCCAACCATCGAAACATTTTTGAAAACATCAGGTCTCTTTATATCCAGACTTTAAGTGGCCCCAAAAAAGATGAATTCAGGCAAATATTTTACAGTCAGCTACTGGAAATGGAAGATATTCCCATTTTGGATTTGTTGCCAGAGGATTATGATGAACTCGGAATTTTGAGAATTAAGATCCTGGATTACAATTACTGGGAAAAAGAAGAGCCCATTAAGAAGAACTCGGGAAGGGTTTATTCCGAAATTGAAAGGAGACTTTACCCCAAATCCGAGAGTGAAGAAGACGAGGACGATGAAAATGACGAACTGGAAATTGAGAAAAAATTAACCAAAGAGATTAAAAAAGAGGAGCCGAAAAGGGAGTATTTGATTCGCAGGAATGTCTTGATCACGGTCAGGTTTAGTTTGTTCGAGGCGAAAACGGGCAGAGCGCTTTTATCTGATACCTTTTCACAACCCTTTCAACAGATTTACGTGACTCAGTCCGCAAAGGAAAACAGACCGACTGAACAGGAGGAATTGTATCGGGTTTGCAGTCTTTTGATTAAAAAAATACTAAGCAACCTTAATCCTGAAATGAGGGAGCAAACCGAATATGTGCTGGAGAACGGATTTGGAGTTGATTGGTTGTCGAGATATATATATGATTTTGGGAACCGAAGGGTTCTAAAGGGAAATCGGCTGGCCGAATCGGGTGAGTTGAATAAGGCTCTTTGGGTTTGGAAAATTGTATTGTTTGGGCCTGAAGATGACGAAGATGAGACGGTCTATTTAAAAAACCGAGCGAATTCCTATTATAATATCGGTTTGGTTTATCTTCAGCAGGAAAACTGGTGGGAAGCCGCGAAGATGTTTTCACAGGCAAATCGCATCACCCAGAAACTAAAATACGCACAAGCTTGGGGCGACAGTATGTATAGCTGGCTTCAGTTTCAAAAGAGACGGGAGTTTCTTTTACGGCAAGAAACCCTGGAAAAGGAAAAACAAGAGGAAATTGAAAAATTAGTCCGGAAAAAGAAGAAGGAGGCGCTCGCCTTAATCAAGGCCAAGCCTGTCGAAGAGAAAATCGAGATTATCAAGGGTCTTGAGAGTGATGATCATTTTATGTTAAAGCCCAGACTTTTATGGCCATTCGAGCCTCTTTTGAAAAATAAGGTCCCTATGAAGCAGGACGATTTAAAGCCTCAAGAAACAAGCAAGAAAGAGCGACTACGAGCAATACCCTTGGAACCAGTGGATACAGGTGAGTAAAAGGTTATCCAAAAGGTTGAAACCTAGATCGTTAATGAATTAGCCGATTTGAACCAAAATCACGCGCAAACAGGAAAATGATGAACTCAATAAATATAAAAGGAGCCGTAATCTTTGGCATGCTTCTCTTGGTGTTATTTGCTGGAAGCGTTTATGCCGGAGTCATCGGGAAAGGCCAGGCCCAGATAATTAATGGAAACGAAGGTGCGGCCAAATCTCAGGCCAAGAGAAATGCCATTAGGGATGCCGTGGAAAAAGGAGCCGGAACCTATCTTGATTCCAAGACGAAGGTTCAAAACTGGGAAGTTATCCGCGATGAGGTGATCACTTCGGCGGTCGGGTTCGTGAAAAATTATAAAATTATAAAAGACGAAAAAAAAGGCGCTGAGTGGTATTTTGAAATCGACGCCGAAGTCTCGGAGAGTACCAGCCAAATAAAAGACAAGCTCAAGGAACTCAGGATTTTGCACCAAAAGATGGGAAACAAGCGCTTGATGGTGATCTATCATCCGGAACATCCTGAAGCCCTTAAGGATGATCATGCGGCCGTCCTTTCGGCGGAAACAACGATCAACCAGCAACTCCAGGAGTATGGATTTAGGATTTATGAGCAGAAATCGGTGAATCACCTTTTCAATAAAATCAATCAAGAGGGCCGTCAATCAAAATTCATGGAAGATTGGATGAAAATTGCCAATGACCAGCAGGTTGATATTTTGGGTGAATTTGAAATAGCAGGCAAACAGAAAAGGAAATCAAGCTATGGTTTCGCCGCGGCCAACGCGGAAGTGAGAATGAAAGTTTATGATGTCTCGACCGGCAGGTTGATTTCCAGCGTTCAGTCCCACCAAAAACAGATCACAGATGCCAGACCCGGCAGCTTTGATTGGAGCAATGCCCTTTCCAAAGCCTCAATCAAGGCTGGAAAAGAAGTGGCAGTGCAAAGCTCTGAGAA
This sequence comes from Deltaproteobacteria bacterium, assembly GCA_029881655.1. Classification (GTDB taxonomy): domain Bacteria; phylum SAR324; class SAR324; order XYD2-FULL-50-16; family XYD2-FULL-50-16; genus JAOUME01. Next base: position 5,923 of record JAOUME010000098.1, read on the forward strand.
CATCGTGAAATTTTATAAGACCGTTGGGGATATCGGAAACGATTTTTTAATGGTCTTTAAGAACTTTTCAGAGGACGAGATCGATGAACTGCTGAAAATTCTTGAAAATTTCGAGGGATATCAATCGCTTTCAGAGATCAAGAATGTTCCCGATCTGGTTGAAATCGAATATTTCACGAATTTGGAGAAAGGACGGCTCAGAAGAAAAATCCGTTTGGCAGGCAAAAAAAAGGGAATCAAGATTATCACCGAGGAAATATCGGGTAACCGTTTCGTCTTTTCAAAATCTCTTGAATAATCTTAATCACTATCTCGCTCTATAAAACACTGCCTGAGGCTGGGGGCATGGATTTAGGGGATTGGGGTTTTCCCTGGTTTTTCAAAGTGATTAGTTTGTCCCTAAGTAACCTGATTTGATCCAAATTGTCTTTTCTGTCCTCGATGAGTTGTTTAAGCGACTCTGCTTTTTCTTTATGGTTATTCAACGCGTCGAGTTGTGCCAGCTTGGATTTGATGCTCTCCTCTTTTTGAATGAGTTGCTTGATTAAAACGTAAAAGGATTTGTTTTTATCTTCTTCTTGTTGCTTTTGCTTTAAAAGATCCATCATTTGTTTAAATCGGTTTCTCGCCAGAATGAAGTTGGCTTTAGCGTCCACATCACCTTGAGGATCGGAATCAGTCAGGTCATGTTTTTCTTGAAGCGAGAGCGTATCTTTATAGTACTGAAGGCTTTTACCCAGATGCTCAATTTTCTCGTTTAGGTCTTGGGTCGCCTCGGATAGTCTAAAATGGGTATTGCCCAGGTTATAAAGCGTTTTTTGGGTCGTTTCTCGGGATTTCTCAGCCATGCCGAGTACCTGCTCATAATACTCAAGGGCTTTGGGGTAATCCTTCGATTGATAATAGAGACTTCCCAGGTTATAAAGGTCGATAGGCGTGCTGTCGGAGCCTTTATCCTCGAAAAATTCTCTGGTTTTATCCAAATCTTCGGAATTTAATTGCGACTGCATGGAAAATCTCTGCTTCCCTGCAGTCCAGATACCAAAGGCGAGCAGGATGACAGAGACGCCGATTAAAACGGCGATGAGATATTTGTATTTAATGAGTTTGTATTTCACGGGTTGTATTTCACGGGTTGTATTTCACGGGTTGTATTTCACGGGTTGTATTTCACGGGTTGTATTTTAACTTAATTTTAATGGCTTGAATGTATTTTGTCATCGACATTAAGTCCGCCAAACTAAAATAAATGAATTTATATTGACGATTTTTATTGAATGGATAAGCTATTTTTATGGAACAATTCTACAAAATTCTGACCGGACCTGTCTGAAGGGTACACCTAATGGCTTTAATTCCAATTGACGAACAGGAAAAACAGAAACTGAACCTTCTCCAGGACAAAATTCAGTATCACTTTGAGGATCTTCAACTTTTGATCCAGGCCTTGACGCACAAGTCCTTTGCCTTTGAAAAAAACTGCGATAATAATGAAAGGATGGAGTTTCTGGGAGACGCGGTGATCCAGTTTGTCATCAGTACCCATCTGATGGAAGCCTATCCAGATATGAGCGAGGGTCAACTGTCAAAGTTCAGGGCGGTTTTGGTATCCGAGACCGGTCTTTCGGATATAGCCAGAGAGGTTTCCCTGGGAGATTATCTGTTTCTGGGAAAAGGGGAGCGGTTGACCGAAGGCCGGGATAAAAAATCGATCCTGGCTGACGCGTTGGAGGCTGTTTTCGCGGCCGTTTATTTAGACAGCAAGGAAAAACACGGCTACACGAAAGTTAACGAATTGATGATCCATATTTTTAAGGAAGCGATCAACCTGGCTGAAACGAATTTTAACAAGGTTGATTTCAAGACCGATCTTCAGGAAATCGTGCAAAAGCAAAAAATTGGCGAAATAAATTACCGGATCATTGAAGAATCGGGTCCTGAGCATAACAAGCGGTTCGTTACGGAACTGCTGATCAATGATGAGGTGTTCGGTGTCGGAAAGGGAAAGAACAAAAAAAGTTCCGAACAAAACGCGGCGATAATAGCTCTTGAGACAATAAAAGCAAAATATGATACGACTGCATAAACATCTTGCCGCGTCCGGTATCGCGTCAAGAAGAAAGTCGGAGGACCTGATCACCCAAGGCAGAATTAAGGTCAACGGCGAGGTCGTCTATGAACTCGGGACTAAAATCGACCCGGATAAAGATCTAGTCGAGGTCGATGGCAAAACCATCAGGAAAACGCCACCAAAGAGAGTCGTTTACGCTCTATATAAGCCGAAAAACTGTATGACGACGCTCAGCGATCCTCAGGGTCGAGCGACCATCGTTGAGTTTTTTCCCAAAACCAGAGAAAGGCTTTTTCCTGTCGGCAGGTTGGATTATAATGCCGAAGGACTGATATTTCTGACCAACGACGGGGATTTCGCCAATCAAATCACCCATCCGAGCAGGCATGTCTGGAAGGAATATCTAGTTAAGATCAAGGGGAAAATTACTCCGGGTGAGATTAAAAAACTGGCCAGCGGGCCCGTGATCGACAAAAAGAAAAGGCAACCCGTCAAGATTCATTTCCTTCATTTTGTGAATGACAAATCCTGGTTGGCCGTATCTTTGCAAGAAGGTTTAAAGAATCATATTAAAAAAATGTTTTTTCAGATTGGCTATAACGTATTGAAAATAAAACGCTACCGCATCGGAAACATCGCTTTGGATGAACTGATGCAGGGGGAATCAAAACTCCTGACGGATGAACAAATTGAAGAACTCGTTAAATTGTCAAACCCAAAATAAGGTCTTTAAACCACTACTCAAAGGGTTTAAGGTACTTGGAGTCTTATTTGTCTATCTGGCTGTATTTAAGGCAGTCGCATTAGCGGAATACAGGGCATTTTTGCTGGAGGTGTTCGATCATATCGACAAGACCAAAATGGAGACGGTGACCGGCTTTAGTCCTGATAAATATCTTACGACACACGGAGGCGGAAATCGGCTTTCGGTTTTGATTAAAGCAACCTGGAAATGCTATGGAGATACATCCCAGTACGATCCGCCATGCCTGATGCCCAAGCCGAAAAAACCGCTTTTTCAAAAGGGAGACCTGGTCAAGGTAAATCTAAAGAAACATATTTCCGAAGGTTGGGTCGGGGCAGTGGAGCTTTCCCTGTACAGGGAAGATTTGCGAAGCAATATCTACGGGATTCGCTTTACTGACCGCAAGCAGATGTATGGCCGCTACTATGAATTTGACCTTGAAAGGTTCAGGGTTGAAATAAAGACTGATACCGACTTCCAAGAACAACCAAAAACAGGTCTATAATGCCGTTTGAAATTCCAACCGAAGATGATAAGAAATATCAGTTCGTTCAGTCCCGTTTTACCAAAATCGCTGAGAAGTATGATTTCTTCAATGATATCGTCACCCAGGGTATGCATCGTTACTGGAAAAACTTTCTTGTCAAACAAGCCAGTTTAAATATCGGTGATCAGGCACTTGATATCTGTTGCGGAACAGGAGACATCACCCAAAGGCTGGTACAGGCCGTTGGCAAAAAGGGTCAGGTCGTCGGTCTTGATTTCTCGGAAGGTATGTTAATGGCCGCGGGTCAGAGAAACAAGAAACAGAAAACTTTTTTCCTTCAGGGTGACGCGATGGCACTGCCTTTTAGGGATAATGCCTTTGACGCGGTAACGGTTGGCTATGGACTGCGCAACCTGATCGATATCGAAATCTGTCTACGGGAAGTGTTTCGGGTTTTAAAGCCAGGTGGCCGATTTTTAAGCCTGGATATGGGCAAAGTCCGCTTGCCGCTGATCAAACAACTTTTCCATGTTTATTTTTTTAACGTTGTTCCCCTGATCGGGAAAATGATTTATCCCAAGGAAGATCTCTTTGATTATTTTCCGGTCTCGACTTTGGAGTACCCCTCTCAGGAGTCCTTAAATGATATGCTTCTGAAAGAGGGGTTTAAAGAGACGAGATATTACAATTTCAGTTTTGGCGCCACGGCCATTCACAGAGCGGTCAAACCTTAGCGAGTCGCCGTAAAGTCAGGTTTGTTGCATCCTTTCTTTTTCTTTCTCAAATTTTTCCATCTTTTCTTGATGCTCGACCATTTTTTCCCAGCGCTGAATGAGGGATTGGAGATCGTCTTGCTTTTTTAGGCCTTTGTAGATCGTCGCGAGTTGCAAAAAGATGTTTTTATCGAGTTTCATGCGGAAAATACTTTCATAGGTTTCGATCGCCTTGCGGTAATCTTTTTTACTCATGAATTGTTTGGCGACCAGGATCATGTTCTGCCGCTCTTTTTCCATTTCCTTGCTTTTCTCTTCCTCGAGCAGTTTATTCCATTCCTCCATGAGCTCTTTTTCCTTATCGGGATTTTTCATTTCCTTGTAAATCCCGGCCAAGACCTTTAAGGTCTCAGGCAAACGAAGGATGCCCAATGCTTTATGGTAATAGTCGCTCGAGGCTTTGAATTTCCGGTCCAGCATCAGCACCTCACCCTTGTTGGCGTAATAATCGTGAATTTCCCTTAACTTTTCATCGCCTACATTGGATTCTGGGTCGCATTTTTTAACGCATCGAAAAGCTTCCGCGGCTTCGTCGTATTTCTTCTGAGTGATGAAAATGGTACCTATTTTTTCCCATAGGGCTGCGGTTGG
>JAOUME010000259.1 GCA_029881655.1 Deltaproteobacteria bacterium
GAATTTGCTTAGAGTGAAAGCCGATTCCGAAAGTTTAATCAAATCGAAGGCTCTAGGTGATTTAAGACGATTTTTCGATCAAAAGGCATCCGTATTTGGAAAGATCGGATTTTTCATCGTCAATCCTGATAATATCAGCATCGGCTCCAAGAGAGACTCCAACCTGGGTATCCCGAATTATATCGCTGTTCAAAAGCCCGAGATTATCGAAAAAGCGTTTGCGGGTAAGGCGGGATTCGTACCCCCGGTCCGCTCGGACGTTCCGCTGAGCGTATCGGGGAAAGATGAAGTTAAAAATCTTCCGACGATGTTCTTTGTCGCGCCGGTTCAAAAAAAAGACGGTCAAATCATCGCCGTCCTGATGCAGCGGATCGATCCCGAAAGAGAATTCTCAAAGGTTTTGCAGTTTTTCAGGCTGGGCGAAACAGGCGAAAGTTACGCCTTCGATAATCAGGGCAAGCTTCTATCGAGAAGCCATTTCGAGGGGCAACTCAGGCAGATTGGTCTGCTTGGAAAGAGCCAATCCAGTATACTGAACATCGATATCAGAGATCCCGGCGGGAACATGAAAGAGGGTTTCATCCCCTCGATCCCCAAATCCAATAGGCCTTTGACGCGCATGGCCGATAGCGCGATCAGTTTGGGTTTAAAATCAGACAAAGGCAATGCCCATAGCCAGCCTGAAGTTGATGTTCAGGGATATCGCGATTACCGCGGGGTACGGGTCGTCGGCGCCTGGAATTGGCAGTCGCATTTGGGGCTTGGACTGACGACCGAAAAGGACCAGGAGGAAGCTTTTTCCTCTTATTATAACCTGAGGTGGACGCTGCTTGTGGTCGTGATATTGGCGTTGGTCTTATCGGTGGTCACGACTTTATTTACCTTGATTATGGGGGAACTCTCCAGAATCGCGCTGCAAAGGGCGAATGACGGTTTGGAGGATAAAGTCAGGGAGCGGACCTCCGAGCTGGAGGAGAGCAAGCATGAACTGACCCGACTTCTGAGCCAAACGAAACAGCAGGCGGAGGATCTCATAAGGAAACAGAGCGAATTGCGGGAGGCGACCCAGGCTAAATCCGATTTTTTGGCGAATATGAGTCACGAGATCAGAACTCCCTTGAACGCGGTGATCGGTATGACGGAAGTATTGAAGGAAACCGGACTTAAGCCGGAACAGGCCAAGTACCTGGAGATCATCTACAACGCCGGGGAGAATCTGCTGGATATCATCAACGCGATTTTGGATCTCGCCAAGATCGAGAGCGGCAATTTTGAGATCGAGTCTATCCCCTTTAGTCTCACCGAAACGCTGGAAGCGGTGTGTGACATCATGAGTTACCGCACGAACAAAAAAGGTCTGGAGCTTTTACATTATCCTCCGATACAAATACCCGATATGCTTATTGGCGATCCCACACACCTTAAACAAATCATCACCAACCTGATCGGAAACGCGGTCAAGTTCACCGACAGGGGAGAGGTCGAGCTGAGTACGTTACTTTTGTCTCAGGACGACAAGCAGGTCGAGTTGGAAATTTCGGTCAGGGACACCGGAGTGGGTATACCGAAGGACAAATTGAAGCTGATTTTCGAGAGTTTCTCTCAGGCGGACAGCTCGATCACGCGGAAATTCGGGGGGACAGGTCTGGGGCTGACGATTTCCAGGCAGTTGGTCAGTTTGATGGGCGGGGAAATAAGCGTGAAGAGCAGGGAGAAGACCGGCAGCGTTTTTTCTTTCACGGCGCGGTTTGATAAGTTTTCTGAAGTTGAGATGACAGAAAAGGAGGGAGCCTTCCCCCTTGAGGGACAGCGGGTCTTCGTTATCGACGACAACAGTACCAATCGCTTGATTCTAAATAAAATTCTTGGGAGTTGGAGGATAGAGTGCGAAGAGGCCGAAAGCGGGGAGGCCGGTCTCGAAAAATTAATCGCGGAGGCGAAACAAGACCGGCATTATGATCTGATCATCCTTGATTATCAGATGCCGGGACTGGATGGCCTGGAGACCTTGAGGCGGATTAATTTAAATAGCGAAATCAAAGGGAAGCGCATGATTCTGTCTTCATCGCCCATCAATTCTGATAAGGATGGGAGAGGGCTTCCAAAGATGGATTATACCATGATCAAGCCCATTAAAAAAACCGAATTAAGATATATTTTAACCGAGATACTGGGGAGCGGGAAAGATAAAGTCAAAAAGACGGCCCTTGCACAGGAAGAAGATTTACGACCTTTGAAAATCCTGATGGCTGAAGACAACGAAGACAACTCAAGGCTCGTCAAGGCTTTCCTGAAAAAGACATCTTTTAAGCTGACGGCCGTGGAAAACGGCGCGCTGGCGCTGGATGAGTTCAAGCGGGGAGATTGGGATCTGGTCCTGATGGATATGGAAATGCCGGTGATGGATGGTTTGACCGCGACCCGCGCGATTAGAGAGCATGAGAGACTAAACCAGCTTAAACCCACCCCGATTATCGCTCTGACGGCTCATGCCCTGAAGGCGCATGTCGAGAAAAGTTTCGCCGCGGGCTGTAACGAGCATTTGAGCAAACCGATCAAGAAATCCAGACTCATCGCCGCCATCACCCAATACGCCAACGACCCCGCCGAAAAAGCGTGAGGATGGCCCGAATCCGGCAGGCGGAAGACATCGAGGGAGTTGATTGATTAAGGGGAGGGTCTAAAATTCACGCTAAAATTAAGAGCCGACACTCTGCGCAAGTAGACGCTCAGATGACGCTCAAGCCGGGTTTCA
>JAOUME010000099.1 GCA_029881655.1 Deltaproteobacteria bacterium
CATCTGGGAGATATCGCCACCATGCAATTTGGAAGAGTTGTAAGAGAATTTAGCATTTACTACCTTCCCCCTTTTAGAAAATAAATTTAGACTTCAGTAACTTTCTAATACTATTTTTATATTTATTATGACCTTATTTTCCTACATTATTAAAGAACTGATTTTTCCATTTATTTTGGCTACGGGAGTAATCAGCTCTATTTTGATGATGGATCAGATTTATAAGTTTATTCCTTTTTTCAAGGCGAGTGGGGTGGAGATTAAGGTTTTATTCCTTATGGTCATCTTTTCCATGCCCACAATATTGATGATTGCCTCACCGATCAGTTTGATGATTGCCGTCTATGTCGGTATTCACCGAGTTTCAGCAGATAGCGAAGTTATCGCTATGAGAGCTTCGGGGGTATCCCTGGCTTTTCTACTCAAGCCGGTTTTTTCTCTGTCGTTTTTGGTTTCGCTTTTTGTTTTGCTCCAGTCTTTTTATTTAAGCCCGACAGGGGTCAGCCAGTTAGAAGACCTTAAATTCAACATTTTAAAAAATCAAACGAAGATTAACTTATCGGTTCAAAAAGTCACCAATTTTTTCGACCAAAAAATGATTTATATATTCGACCAACAAGATGATGAATACAAAGACCTCTTCATTACCGATTGGGATCAACATGAAGGGAGTTCGGTCATTGAGGCTAAAAGTGGTGTCATCCATTTTGATGAAAATAACAAAAAAATCTTTTTCATCATGGAAAATGGCAAGATTCATTCTACCCAAAACCCAAATCGGTTTCGGTTGGTTCATTTCAACCGGCTGCAGTATGACTTGGCTTCACCAGACACCGATAAAAGCCGTCTCCCGACCAGGTACCAAAATTCTGGAGAGACAAAAAATAAACTTGATCTGGAAATGACCCAAGGTGAATTATATGAAAATATCACCAGGGTAAAAGACTCCAACAAGAAAGCGTATCTAGAGTATGTCGATGAATTTCACGGCAGGATCGTCACTGTTTTATCCTGTTTTAGCTTTGCGATTTTTGCTCTACCAATGGGCATTATCGACCCCAGGAATCCCAAAACAGCTAAGTTTGTCAGCATGATTGTTATGATGATTATCTATTACTCGATTTTTTCAAAGGCACGATCCATGTTCGTTGATGGGAAGGCTTATGCGATCAGTCTTTATTTTCCTTTGTTATTGGCGATTGCTATTGGTTATATTAACTTTTACAAGATCTATCACGATTTAAGTTCCTACAGGGAATGGTTTTTGATCAAAATCCGCAAGAATAAAAATTAAAACCCTTATTTCACATTTAACATCAACTAAAGGTAGCGACATGCCGTACATCAGTACCCGTGGTCAAGATGATCAGAAGTTATTTTCAAATATTCTACTAGAAGGTCTAGCTAGAGATTCTGGACTTTTCGTCCCGGATAAACTTCCCAACCTGGGTATGCGGATGGATTCCCTAAGGAAATTTAGCTATCAGGATTTAGCTTTTGAAATTATTTTACCTTTTATCGATGATCAAATATCAGTTGTTGATTTAAAAGAACTCATCTCAAAAAGCTATAAGAACTTCGAAAACCCTGAGATCACTCCTCTACGCTTTTTAGACAAGATAGCGGTTTTAGAGTTGTTCCACGGTCCCACCCTGGCTTTTAAAGACCTTGCTCTTCAGTTTCTGGGCAATCTTTTTGAGCATTTTTTAAAGCACAAGAATAAAACCATGACGATCCTGGGAGCAACCTCAGGTGATACGGGAAGTGCCGCCATTCATGGCGTTAAAGGAAAAGAAGGAATCAAAATCTTTATTTTGCATCCCAAAGGAAGAGTTACTCCGATTCAAGAAAAACAAATGACGACCGTCCTGGATGAAAATGTCTTTAATATCGCAGTAGAGGGAACCTTCGATGATTGCCAAAATATTGTCAAACAAATCTTCGCCGACCTTGAGTTCAGGGATCGTTTCCATCTTGGAGCGATTAATTCGATCAACTGGGCAAGGGTTATGGCTCAAATTATTTATTATTTCTACGCCACTTTTCGCTTCCAAGAAAACTACCCTAACCAACCTGTTTACTTTTCCGTGCCTACCGGTAATTTCGGAGATATCTTCGCCGGTTACCTTGCTTTGAAAATGGGACTGCCAATTAGCAAACTGATCTTGGCTACCAATGAAAATGACATCCTGTGCCGGGTTATAAAAACCGGGGATTATCAAGTCGGAAGGGTCACCCACACGATCAGCCCGTCAATGGATATACAGGTAGCCAGTAACTTTGAACGGTTTTTGTTTGATCTGGTTGATCGAGACGGCCATCAAATCACGAACCTGATGGAAACTTTTTCAGCGACTGGCAAGTTGACGCTGACTAAGGAGCAAATTAAAAAAGCGGGCGTTTTTTTCCAACCTTTCAGCATCACCGAGGAGGAAACTGCGGAGACTATCAGGCAATACTTCTTAAAGGGCTACCTGCTTGACCCTCATACGGCTGTAGGTGTTAAAGCGGCTGAAAAATCAGGCTATTCAAACGTGATTTGTCTGGCAACGGCTCATCCCGCAAAATTCAGCGACGCTGTATATAAAGCTACCGGCAAAAAACCAGATATACCAACTTCAATTGTTGAAATATTAAACCAACCAACTCGATGTCTTGATTCCAAAGCGGATTTTCGTGCCATACAAAAAATCATTGAAATGTATTCCGATGTCACTTGAACTTGTAGATGAAATACCCTCAAATAATCGCTGATTGTCAAAGGTGGGTTAAAAAAAGGCGTTAAACTAAAGGGCTTTTTTTACAATGGAGCTGATATTATAAAAACCAATCGCGTCAGAAATGAAAAATCTGACGGTCTTATTATCATCCGTCAGGTATTCAATGAAATAAGTTTTATCATTGATTATGATCCGACCTTCCTTACTGCCTTCGAAAAAATTTCCCTGAACATTTTTTTCATCGTCTTTTTTTTCGAAAAAACACAAATCACCGCTGTAGCAAAACATCTGGTCATATCCTGATAAAATACCTGAAAATTCGTTTTGCTCGTTGAGTGTTATCTTTAGATAGATCAGTCCTAGGGGGTCCCTGGAAGATGCCATGCTACTGTCTGATTCAAGAATGATTTCAGAAGTTTTATTAGACGGTTCAAGCTCAGAGTACAGATCTGAATTGTTTGCTGGGGCAAGTTCCTTACAACCGATTAAAGCGAATCCCAAAATATAAAGAACTATTAACGTAGGGATTATTTTTCTTTGCATTGTTTTTTGTTGAATTTTTTAAATCAAACTAATTATTATTAAATAACTCTTTATTCAACGTATATAAAATCATTAGTAAAAGCACACTAAAACCTATGATTTCCTTATCAACAATGTTTTTTGTATCTTCCCTAATTTATCCTTTGGGAGCTTACCTGTTCACCAATCTCGACTCAATAATTTATCAAGGGTACTATTTCCAAAATAATAAAAAATATTATTTTTTACTCCTAGCGCCACTTAAATTAAGCTACTTGCTTTCCTAGCTAATAGTCTCAAATGAACGCAATGGAACCTAACATTTCTAAATTGTTTTGAAAAGAAAAAAAAACAAAATATAATCTTTTTTAAGACTTTTTTTTATAAAACAAGACTCAGTAATTTAGGCATATTTGAAAGTTTTTTCCTATTTCAGTCAAAAAGCTCAACGAATCAAACTTATCTTTAACCGAGTATTTTTGATTCGGCTTAGGTTGTTTCCTTATGAGAACCATCGCAATATGGAAAAGTGCCGGATTTACTGCAACCGCAGATACGGACAGTTTTGTCATCTTCAAATTCTACCCGAATCGGTTTTTTATCAGTCGTTTTATGTGAGGCATCACAAAATGGTGGGTTTTTCGTCATTAAGCAGGCGCAAAAAGCTTTTTTATCACCTGACTTAACCTTTATATTAAAAGGTTTGTTTCTTTGATCCACCCCCACTCCTTTTTTAAATTCGCCGATCAGTAACAATAAACTTAAATTTAAAAAAAAGAAACCGCTTTTTTCAAAACCTTCAAAATTATTGTCTGATATTCCGCTTCCATGCAGGGCTTGCATTCTACTTGATTCCCACAGCAGCGTCCCCCAAGTTGGAGGATGCCTCTTTGGCGGCTTTGAAAGCTAAGTTTAAATTTTGATTGATTTCCTTGAACTCTTGCTCTGACTTTAGCAGACTCATGACTGATTCTTTGCTGGCTTGCGCTACCGAATTTAACGATTCCGAAATGCTGAACGCGGCTTTATTTTTTTCGCCAATCGCAAAACCAATTCTAATGATTATTATTTAGATTTCATTAATTAAATGACTTGTTTCTTGCGTATTAAGGCCAAAATGCCATAAGCAATCAATCCGGTTGTGATACCTATTATCGCTTTGTTTCAGATTTTCATTATAATTTTTTCAAAACTGGTTGCCGATGGGCTTATAATTGTTTTAGCCTTGTTTTATGAAAATAGTCTATATTTGAATTTAGTATATTATCAAACTCCTGACGAAAGCAAAGACCTAGAACCTAAGACCAATATGATATTATGGCTTCAATGAATCATGAGAATAAATGGATTTTTGTATCAGGAGCGGCATCCAGAACAGGTCACGCGATCGCCAGGCATTTAATCGAACAAAAAGCTCATGTAGTAGCCAATTTTCACCACCATAGAAAAGGCATAGATGACTTGATCGAAGTTTTCGGAAAGGATCGCGTTGTAGCTGTAAAGGGTGATGTGTCAAGCGAAAGGGATGTCCGTTTCATGGTAGATCAGGTGAAGAAATACACCGATCGATTGGACGGTCTGATCAATGTCGTTGGGAGCTATCTGGAAAGGCAAACCCTCGAGATATCGCTTACCGAATGGAGAAGCATTTTGGCGAACAATTTGGATTCCGTCTTTTTGATGTGCCAGAATTTTTATCCCCTACTAAAACAGAGCCGAAACGCGCGGGTGATCAATTTCGCCTATTCAGCGGCCGACAGGGTTGCCGCCTCGAAGTGCCAGCCTTACCACATTGCCAAGATGGGAGTGATCAGCTTAAGCAAAACGCTCGCCAAGGAATGGGGGAAAGACCAAATCAGCGTTAACGTGATTTCGCCCGGAACCCTTTTTAACTCGGTCATCAAGACAAGTGAAGATCCAAAGGATTACATCCCGCAGGAGCGCTTTGGCCGCTATGAAGACCTATGGCCGATTCTGGATATGATCTTCAGGGAGGATTCGACTTATCTGACGGGAAACAATTTTCACTTGAGCGGCGGCTATAACCTTTGAAATGGGGTGACGAACCCACCTGTCCGATCTTGATGGCTTTAGGCGCGAAATCGTTAAGGGGCTGCGCATGTGAAACCCAGACAGGCTGATTCCGGATTTTAAGACCTTGGACCTGGGTTGATCGCCTGGAGCTTTAGTCGCCAAAACTACCCCTTTTTTCGGGTACCCGTTTTTATAACTATCTGTTTTGTTTAGTTTTTAGAGCTTTTTCTTTTCAGAATTTGAAGTGAAAAAATGTTTCACGGATAAGATGGCTAAAAGGCGTTGACCCTATGTCTCTGTTTTGATTTGACTATGCGATACGGGCGGAGAGTGGGGTTTCTTTGGCATCACCTGGGTTTGATAATCCCCGACCGGCTAATGAGCATCAAAGCGCATCGAATCCAAAAAGCTCTCTGGATTACTGATTTTCTTGATCAGTTCTTGCGCTTCAGGTATCGTAATCACTGGTTTCATGGGTCTTTCTTCTTGATTGGTTGATGTCGCGATCAAACCTTAGGGGGAGAAATGCCCACTTTAGCAGTCTGACGCAATGGGCCTTCAAAGGGGAGTTGTAACGTTATGGGGTGGAAAGAAAATCGAGCACATAAAAAACGCATGCAAGAGCTGGAGCTGGAAATGCAGGCCGCGACAGAAAGAAGACGAGAACAGGAGAAAAAATTACAGGCGTTGTATTTGAGGCTGGAACAGGAAGGACAAGATCGAGAACTGGAAGAACGGGAAAAAGAACTAGAAGAGCGAGAGAAAAAACTAAAACAAAAAACACTAGAACTGGAAGAACGAGAATTTGCACTACAAAAAAAAGAACTGGAAATACAAAAAATATTACTGGACCATCTAGAACAAGCACAGAAAAAGCGGGGAGAAAAACTGGGGATTAACGACCCATTGGTTGATTTGATCAAAAAGTGGAAACCATGAAAAAGTTTCTCCTTATTCTGCTCATAGCAAGCCTTTTTTCTCTGCCCCTAATGGCGAAGGAAAATGACGTTTGGATAGAAATCCCTTTACCAGCCTACGGGGTGCTGGACTGCTGGACTGTTTATTCTGAAAATTTCAGTAATCTGGGCTATATGCTGGATCCGATATTTTGCGCCATTGGAACCAGTGAAAAGGACATGAAAACTAAAATCATGGGTCACAGCACAACCATTAAAAAGCTCTATGAGCAAGGTTGGCACTTACTGGTAATAAATGAAAAGGGAATTTCAGGGCGACATTATATTCTCACAAAATCAATGAAATAAAATTTAGTAAGGGCATTTAAAGGGATCTGAATAACCACAGGGCTTTTATAGGACTTTTCCCCTGACCTAATCCCCACCCCTTTTACTCTAGCCTCGAATCCAAACAGAAACGACAATGCCAAGCAACCGATCATTGCGTTTTACCCTCTCTACCTTCGTAACGGATGGCCGAAATCAAGCTTCGCTTGACTCATTCAAGGAGGACGGCCAGTTAATCCTTGGAAACGGCCAAGCCGTTTATTTTTTAGCCTCCGGCAGCCAAAGGGCAAATCCTTTGGAACCCCGGTTACGCTCACTCCTCCCCATTTACCCGCGCTTCCCCTAAATGACCCGCGGCCGATCATCCCTTGGTTTTATCGGGATCAAACTTAATCGGTCCGTTTATTTTACCCATGCGTATAATTGTTTTATTTTAGAGCGGGTAAGGATGAATCTATTTTTAAACCAGGCCGGATCACGGTTCAGGCGGTTTTTAGCGCCTACCCGCGGGTAAGCCACCCAAAAAACCATTGGGGTAAAACAAACTGTTCCACAGGATTTTTACGCTTAAAGGAGAATGAGTTGACGCGGTTTGATTTTAAAGACTGATCACCCGATCGGCCGTTGGGGATAACTGGGGCCGGTGTTTTTGGATCAGGCTGATAACATCCTGATACTGTTCCCTGTTGATGTATAGCTGGGTTATTTCGATCAATTTTTCCCTGTCTTCCAGCAGGGAGGATTTCTCCGCCAGAGGGGTGGCCGTTTTAAATCCGAACTCCTCGTCAATCACCACGATCGTTTTTCGGTGAATCCTGACGTTTTTTATCTGGGTGGAAAAATGGTTCGAGGAATAAGACACATAGGTCTCAATCTGGTTTGTTTTTAAAAGTTCTTCGACATCAAAAAGGATTTTAAGCCTTTCCTTGTCGCTGTTGTTCACTCTGATTAAATTCTTGGCCGGTATGCGGTAATGAATCTTACCCGACCATTTTTTATCCCTGGCCTTGCGGAATTCCTCCATTAATGCGGCTTCGCTGATATTGAGGTAGTTTTCCAAAGACCCGTTCAAATTTAACGCGATCTCCTCCTCATCAAAAACCTTCTTCAAATAGTAGCTGTAAGCCCCAAGCGATTTATGAAAGTAAATCTGATAAAACATGTGAATCCGGGCCATAAGAAAGTTTTCGTAGGTCGGAACCGCTTCGCCGTCAATGGCCAATAAAAACTGGTTGAGATCCTTTTCCAAATAGCATGAAAATGAACCAATCAGTCTCTCAAGATCGAACTTTCCATATGGAACCCCCGCGTAATAGGCGTCTCTAAGAAGATAATCCATCCGGTCCACGTCGATCTCGCCGTTTATCAGCTGGCATAGCAAAGGATAAATGATCGGACTCCCCTCCCTGGAATTCATCCTTGCGGAGGGTTCGTCCCTAAGGGCGAGAATGCTGATGATGTCCTGGGATTCCTCCCTGGTGAGTATCTTTTCGTTTCCAGAGAGGTGATGGATGATAGCGAGCGAAAAATCCTCATGCGTCGCTTGTCTCTCCTGCTGTTTGCTAGAGTGTTTAAGGTAGGGCAGGGTCCCGATATCAGGAAGTATGGACTCGCCGGCATGTGAAAAAGGAGGATGACCTATATCATGCAGCAAAGCCGAAAATCTCAGGATTTGACGAAAATACTCCAGCTGCTCTTTATTGTAGAAATTCTTTAAAAGGTCCCCGCTGGCTTCCATCAACTGTTCATAAACCTTCCCCGCCAGATGAACCGAACCTAAAGAATGGCCAAATCTCGTATGCACGGCGCCAGGAAAGACAAAAGAGGCGAATCCCAACTGTGAGATGTAGCGGAGCCTCTGAAAATAAGGGCTGTCGATAAGCCGGAGTTCCCTTGAGTTGAGATGAATCGATCCGTGGATGGGACAGCGGATCGTGGCGCTTTTATCTTTCATCAAAAATCACTTTGGTTTTAAGTTGAGATGAATCGATCCGTGGATGGGACAGCGGATCGTGGCGCTTTTATCTTTCATCAAAAATCACTTTGGTTTTAAGCAGACGGTCGTGAAGAGCTAAATTTGAAATGGTCAGAACATTCAAAAACAAAATCGGCGATAAAACAATAACCAAAATTTCTCTGATTATGTTTTTTAAATATCCCGGGAATCCCTCATCCAGCCCCCCGACGTAAATCGAAAAGGCGAACTTGCCCAGGGTTCGGCCACTCACGCCAATAACGATGATGTTATAAACAAAATATAATAATAAGGTGTTGAAGTCAAAAGACTCGGAAACTAACTCGAGAGCCTGAACCAGACTATATATCAGCGTCAGATCCATGACTCTGGCCAACAGGCGGATAAAATAGAAATTCTTTGGATAATGGTTTTGAATATCCATGGCAAAAGAAAAAACTCAGGCTAGTTGTCAAACAATTCAGATAATCAGGTCAGATCAGAAACTCACCCGCGATCACGATCGCCTCTTCGCCCGCCTTTTTGGTTCCCTTGCACAGATCCTGGAAGCTCGTCCTTTCGTCCTCCGAAAGAATATAAAGCAGCATCGCGAGATTAAGGCCCGTTATGACCTCGAGCTGATCTTTTTTGATGAAGGGAATCGATAGGTTGCTGGGAGAACCGCCGAACATGTCGGTTAGAATAATCACCTGCTCATTCGCCACTAGCGAATTGAGGGTATCTTCGATTTTTGTCTTGTATTGTTCAGGAGTCAGTCCCAAGTCACAGCAGACAGCCTTGGCTCGCGTCTTTTTCTCCAGGATGCTTTCAGCGACCGCCAATATTTCAATCGCCAAATTGCCATGCGTGATAATTAGAATTTCTCTCATCGAAAATACAAGTCGAATTAAACCGGGAAGATCTATGGAATTGAAGAAATTTTACCCCGATACTACCCTTAATTTATATCCTCATCCTTGTTCCTGATGAACTGACAAATCTCAGCCGCTGTTTTATACTCCAAAAGACTTTGCCTGATTTCGGAGTCTTTCGCGAAACGAGCGATTTTCGCCAACGCCTTTAGATGAAGCGAACTGGATTGCTCGGGCGCGATCAATAAAAATATCAGATTAACCGGTTTCCCGTCCAGGGACTGAAAATCAACCCCTTGCTCGGAACGGCCAACAACGATTTTAAGATCATCTACATCAACCGACTTGCAGTGGGGAACCGCTACCCCAAAGCCAATGCCTGTCGTGCTGAGTCTTTCCCTCTCTTCCAAAAGAGCGACGATTTTCTCGGTATTTTTTATCACCGCTGTCTTTTGCAGGATCTCACATAACTCCCTCAACGTTTCTTGCTTGTTTGAACTCTCTAGTTTTAACGCAATCGAATCTTCTTTGATATAATCACTGAGGTGCATAAACCATCCTTTCTTTTCAATAATTCTTAAGCTTAAACTGATTGGCCTGGAATGTACAATGATATTTTATAAAAATATAAAGGCTCTGATAAGAAACGCTTCGGGTTGGTTGCGCAGAAGGGATTGAATTAAAAACAGACGCCACTGATGATCACCGGCTGGTTGGGCTGAGTTGATGAATTGCTGATTTTTCTGGATCACAAAAACGGTAAACGAATTAACGGCTGTATCGTTTATGAGCGGCGACCCCCCTCAGTCAGATATCCTTGGTGGAGAAAAATTCGACGTACTTCTTATCCTCTTCCAGAATATGACGACTTAACCATTCCCTTAAAAGATTCATCGTATCGATCCCGATCATCAGGTTCTCATCCGATTCAAAGGATTTCTTAAGCTCCATGACCCGCTTGGCCAGATTTTGGTGAATGATTTTATGCTCACCTCCCCCCGGGAAACCAAATTTATCAAAAAGGGATTCCTCGAACAATAAATGCTTATTTATATATAGTGTCAATTCATTAAAAATATCACCCAAAACCGATCTGGAGTCACCGATGCTCAAAGCGTCATAAAGCTTGTTGATTAGATTGATCAGCC
>JAOUME010000011.1 GCA_029881655.1 Deltaproteobacteria bacterium
AGGATCAACCTCTTTTGCCTGGGTTTCAATCTTAGACGTGTCCTCGGTTTCCTTTACCTGCTTCAACTCTGCGTCCAAAGGGTTTCCATCTTTATTTTCGATCACTTCCTCGGGAGTTTTGAAAACTGCCTCTTCTGAGGCGTCGTCAATTTCTTTATCCGGTTTAAAGGCCGCTTCTAAGGGACTCACGGCTTTATTTCGAGTTTCCATGGCCGGTTTATCCATCCTCCCGTTTTCTAAATCCTGTTGCTCATCAGAAACATCCCCGTTATCCGCTTCAGCCGGAAGCGCAATTTCCCAAGGGGAAATATTGATGGTCACGTTCGTTAGCTTGGATGCCAGCCTGACGTTTTGTCCCTGCTTACCGATGGCGAGAGAAAGTTGGTCTGCCGCAACCTTAATATCGGCAACCCTGTGTTCCTTATCCAGTGTCATTTCCATGATTTCCGCTGGAGCCAACGCGTTGGCGATAAACTGCTCAAGCATGCCGGACCATTCAATCACATCAATTCTTTCTCCACAAAGCTCTGATACAACCGCTTGAATGCGGGTTCCCCTTACTCCAACACAAGAACCGACCGGATCGACATCAGGGTCATTGCTCTTAACCGCTACTTTGGCCCTCTTGCCTGGTTCCCGCGCGGCCGAAACCACCTCAATCACTTCATCGTACACTTCGGGAACTTCAACTTCCATCAATTTCATCAAAAAGGCCGGATGTGTCCTTGAAGCTACCAGCATCGGCCCTTTACCCTCCGTCCTGATATCAATCAGCAAAGCACGGACATGTTCGCCTGGCTGAAGCTTTTCAAAGGGAATCTGCTCCCTTTTTTCAATAACGGCTTCAACCGACTGACCAACCAGCATGACCAGCGACCCTCTTTCTCCCCTGGAAATGGTTCCATGGATGATCTCGCCTTTCTTCTCCTGATACTTTTCGATGATCGTTTCTTTTTCCGCTTCGCCAATTTTCTGAAATATCAGCTGTCTGGCTGTTTGAGCAATGACGTTGGTGAATTCGGAACTATCAATGATATATTCGACTTCATCACCGCATTCGGCTTGAGGGTCCAATTTCAATACT
Organism: Deltaproteobacteria bacterium; assembly: GCA_029881655.1. Classification (GTDB taxonomy): domain Bacteria; phylum SAR324; class SAR324; order XYD2-FULL-50-16; family XYD2-FULL-50-16; genus JAOUME01. The sequence goes on from JAOUME010000011.1 coordinate 1,085, forward strand.
TCTGAAAGCAGAATCTGGTTATCTTCATCATCGAGATTGTCCACTACAACTTTGAAATGCATCAGCTCAATCTCGCCTGACTGCCGATTAAAACTGGCTTCGATATTCCTGTAGTTTTTGTATTTACGATAAGCGGCTCCGACAATTGCGTCCTCAATCGCCTCTATAATCGATTCTTGCTCCAAACCCCTTTCGTGACTAAGTTCCACGATAGCTTCTAATAAACCACCGGATTTCATATTTACTCCTGGTTTTTTTAATCCAGATGAAAAAAGGATTAAAATTATTCTTGATTATTGTAATTATTTAGTGATTGTTGTCCAATAATAGTTAACATTGATCTATAGATCTGGGTGTAGCCGGATTTTCTTAACTTGATTTTGATTGAATTTGAAAACCTCATCAGCTTGCTCAACCAAAATCATCGGGTCCTCAAAACCCTTTAGAAACCCGATCCATCGTTTTTTACCCTGAAAAGGATTTTTTAAAGAGATTAAAACCTGATGTCCCATAAATCGCTCAAAATCCTTTTGACCTTTAAGTTCCCTGAAAATACCAGCTGAACTTACTTCTAAATGATACTCAAAAGGGATGATGTCTTCTAAATCCAATAGTTCAGACAATCTCTTGCTGACTTTAACGCAATCATCAATCATGATGCCTCCAGGCTTATCGAGAACCAGCACGATTTTTTGCTGACCGTCTTGCTTCTTCAAGCTTGTCTCAATATGCTCAAGGCCTAGTTCTTGACAAACGTTCTGCGATAAAGCGATCAGTTTCTGATAGCCTTGTTTTGTCAAGCTCATTAGTTAAGGGATGAAATGCCAAGCTTGGAAATTAAAACCATCGACACAATTTAATGTAATCTTTCTTTCTATCACAAGGCTTTAGTAATTGCAATCTGAATTATGCTCAATTTGAATAAATTGGTTAAGGGCGGATTTAGTGGCGGTTTAGATTTAAAAGGTTTTTTTCGACGAACTATAGAGAGTTTTGGACATGGAAATCGATTTGTCAATAAACGTTTATTAGGCCATCGCCATATCTGGGATGATTTTAATCGAGAAAACAACCTACTTGAATTGATTTTCTTTTTTAATTGTTGAATAATAACGATTACAAACAAAGTCTAATTCGTAATAAACTGATTAAATTGAAATGCGGCAAAACAACGGAAACAAACCAGAAAATCCAACCGATCAACCAGAGGCGAAACCGGAAGAAATCGGCCAGCGATTAGCCAAGGATATCAAAGAAGCGATGGATATTCCTTTGCCATATCAAAATGAAGACTGGTTATTGAAAGTCAATATGGATCAATCCAACAAGGAAAAGTCCCTTTTTGGATTGATTAAAAAAAAGGGACTTGCCGAAGAGGAACTCTCTGAGTTGAGAAAATCAGCCGCGCAATCACCCGGGACGACTCGATCCCAAGTGATCAAGTTGATTAAGCAGTATCCGGGCAATCCAAACCTTTACACCTTATCCGCGATTTGTCAGTCCGGTATGCTGATGAGCGGCGCCAGCACTGAAAATATCTTAAGCGGGCTAAAAAGCGCGACGAAAGAGAGTGCGTATGCCCTTTTTAACAATGGGATCAGTGTTTATAATACGGAAAATTTCATTAAAATCTACTTTAATCTTCTGGAGAGACAAAAAAGGTATCAGACCAGATTGATCTCAGAAATCCAGCAGGATAATAACCTGGACCGGTATAAACAAGACTTGATTCTTGCTGGCCGAATAAGCGATCAACTGATCGGCGAAAAGAAGCGGTCCACGAATATCATAGCTCAATTAAAAAAGAAGTTAAAATCATCCCTTTACGTTTCAGCCTTTAGCATATCGGAGATCCAGGAAGCGTTGAACCATTTCGAGACCGGAAACCTCAAGGAAAAACTCCCATCAGGTACTGTAAACGAAGTGATCGTGTATCTTTTTGCCATACTCAATATTTTTTCGCATATCCCCATCATGCTGCCTATGGTGGAATCGATCATGACAATTTTTCCCCCTAATCATAAAGGGCTTAGCCTCAGAAAACTATCGCTTAAATCATCCGGATTATTCTCAAAACTCAAGGTCTCGTTGATTATAGGCGATATCGACAAAATTAAGGAATTGGCAAATATAATTTATAAAGACAACTGTTCGATGTTGTCTACGATGGAAGGTGAGTCGATCTGTTGTTCCTACGAGTCTGATCCTTATTTTAATTTGGGAATTCTGGCTGAGCTGACATATGGTTTTTTCGAGCCGGAAAAACAATCACAGCTAATCGCCGTTAGCTCTAGGGCTATCGAAGCGGTTATTAAAAAAGATATGTCAAAAAACCAGATGTTTACAGAACTGGCCACCAACCACTCCCAAAAACTTCTTCGTCTAAGCGAGTTGGATAAGCAAAATAAAGCATAGCAGCAAGTTTCCCCCTCTCGTCTTTCCCTTTTCAGATAATTTAATAATGGAGCCTGTCTCTGACTTAAGGTTATCTTTGTAGAGATGGATGGGCTTGAGTCAGGAGGTCTGCTGGGAGAAAGGTCAACAAAAAAACGGTTATTGGGATAGATGATGAAGTGTTTAGGTCATTTAGATGAGCATGCCTTCAAAGAGATGATAAATTCGGCGCCTTTCCCAGGAGAACTGTTGATAAAGAGGTTACCGTCTATTTTTTTCAGGATTTTATGAGCTCCCGTGATTCCGAGACCATTGCCGAAGCATCCCTTGCTACTAAACTGGACACCCTTTCTTAATTTTTCCAGGATGTTTTTTTTCATGCCGGGCCCATTATCCTTTATGGTGATCAGAACCTGTTTTTCCAACTCTTTAACGCTGAGATCGATGAAGGCGTTTTTTTTGTCTTTGAGTTCTTCGATGGCATTTTTTAATAGATTCATGATCACCCTTATAACCTGGTTGTTTCCATAGACCATCAAAGGTGTTATCTGTTCGCTCAGGTTGAGTTTTACTCCCTTTTGAATCATCTCGTATTGAAGTGGCATAATCGATTTTTTTATTAACTCCATCACATCCACAGCCCCTTCACAGCTGTTGATGCGCTCGATCGCCAATATCGATTCGATAAATTCGAAAGCCGTATCGGTAATTTCGACTATGTCGTCACATCCTTGCAGCATTCTTGGTTTTTCCTGCAAAACGTCCATGTTCTGCAGGATGAATTTGATTTTATCACCAGCGATAAGCTGAACAGCGGATAAAAATCCCTTGAGATCATGGGCTATGCCATTGATCATCTCACCGACTTCGGCGTGTTTGAGATTGTTTTCCAAAAGTGCCCGGTTTTCCATTTCCAGCTTGGTTTTTTCAAGGGATTTCGAAATCAGGAAAAACAGCTCGTCATTATCAAAAGGTTTTCGTAAAAAAGAAAAACGATCAGGGGGAATCTTGCTGATCAAATCTTTTTCTTCCGCTTTTAAGTCGTTGCTCTTACCCGTTATCACAATCATCTCGATCAAGGGATCTTTTTCGTGAAGCTGACAAATCAGATCCAAGCCGGAAATATCGGGAAGCATAACATCGGAGATCACGATGCGGTATTTATCTCTTGCAAATAGTTCTATTACCCCAGCATTGGTCTCCGCCTCATCCAGGATAATATCCTCAAATTCGAATTTGATAAATTCCGAAATCTCAAAACGTATATGGGGATCATCATCCACGATCAAAACTCTTGGTATTATCATGTCATCTTTAACGAAGGAATTGTTATCACTAGCTTGATGCCGATTATTATGGTAATATATAACCCTCGCTACATTCCAAACTGTTCCAATAGACTGTCCACATCACTTTGATCAGCGCCTCCGAGCTGTTTGGCAAAAGCCTGATCGTTGCTGGCGCCTTCTCCGAATAAATGCTTTAAATCATTGATCGACTTCATGAATACCTGATCCGTAATCTGATCTTCGCCAAATAACCCCATGGAGTTGTCCGTGATCTTCTCGAAGATACTTTTCAATGACGCTCTGTCGATCTCTGACAGATTGGGAATTTGCTTTGGGGCGTTCGTGAATTGTTCAATCACATCCATTTGTTTTTCCTTGATGGACTGGTATTTCCCGTTGATGTTATCCAATTCCCTGGAAACCTTTAAAACAACCTGTTGGATTTGTTTCTCTCTTTTTCTGATCCGCACCTCCTGTTCAAAATGGATCAGACGGGTCTCGAACATCTCAAGCAGCATACTCATGATGTTGATCGCGGATTTCGCTTCATGAAGGTCCTTGGGAGTGTTGCGGATCAGGATGGCCGCGTTCTTCTCCTTTGAACTGATCGCGGTGTAAGATCCCTTTTGCAGCATATCACCGGTCTCAATAACTTTCTGCAGAATCAATTGATCAACGTTGCTGTTGATCCCTCGGTCAGAAAGATCCACTTCCTCTTCAGAGGAAAGTTTCACCGAACAACGAAGTTTCTGACTGTCGTAGTCCTCAGGGTCGCCCGCCGATAAGAAGCGGAATTCCTTGATCGAGTTCATCAGGAGCTTTGTTAGCTCTTCGTGATTGAAGCAAGATAGGCTGTTGATAAAAAACTCCTGAATCACGGCGTGAGTTTTATTGTCAAAAGCCGATTTTTCACTGCTTTTCTGGATAAAACGGAAAACATAGTCCTTAACCTTTTTGATTTCAGTTTGAGCTTGGGAGGAAAGATTCTCAAGCTTGTCAAATTCCATGACCGCGGAACGGACCATCGACTTGATCACTTTTCCATCAAAAGGTTTGGTCAGGTATTGATAGGCGCCACCATTGATACCGGTGGTAATATCCGCGCTGGTCGCCCGGCCGGTTTGCATAACGACAGGTATGTTGCTGAAGCGGGTGCTCTTGATTTCCTGCAATAGTTCAAGCCCATCCATCGGACAATCGGGAAAGGTCCAGTCCAAAATGATCGCTTTGACTCCCGGGTTTTTATCCAGAATCCGGATGCATTTTTGCGGTTGGGTCTCCTTGATGATCTTGTAATCATCCTCCAGATAACCCTCAAGGATCTCCAGATTCGTTTCATCGTCATCAATCAACAGTATTGTATCCATCTCATGCATAATAGACCTCCTCTTCGGTTGTCTTGAATTGATCCAAGGTTATGATGAACTCGGTTCCTCTCCCAAAACACTGTCGATTTCGAATTTTCCACCGAATTCTTCAATTATTTTCCTGGCTCCTTTTAATCCCAGACCATTTCCATGCTGTCCCTTGGTAGAAACTTGGATATTTCGCCTCAGTTTGCTTAGGACATCAGGGGGAATTCCAGTCCCGTTGTCCTTTACTTTAATAATCGTATGATTTTCGCTTTCGATCGCTTCAATGTCAATGGCGGCATCAGTCTTGTCAGCCAAAGCCTCCATAGCGTTTTTGATCAGATTTAAAAAGACCCGAATGATCTTATTATTGGCTTTAACCGGAACGCTGTTGGCGAACTTGGTCGTACAGCTAATCCCTGTCTTGTGCATGCGGTTTTGCAGTGGCATAATGGCCTTGCTGAAGATTTCCTTCACCTGTATCGCTCTAAAGCCTTCATCCTTCCGGTTCATAGATAAGATCGACTCCACGAACTCAAGCATCGTATCGCTTGTCTCTATAATCTCATCACAGCTTTGGTTGATATCTTCCTTGGTGGCCTTATCTCCCTCAAGCAATTCAACCGAAGGCGCGATCAGCTGCTCGGTCGTCATCTTTACCGCGCTGATCAATCCCTTTAGGTCATGAACGATTTCGCTGACCAGATCCCCGACATCGGCCATTTTCTGAAGATTGGTCAAAAGCTCCAAGTTCTCGGTTTCGACTTTAATCTTAAAGAGCGACTTTCTGATCGAGTAATAAAGTTCTTCATTCTGGAAGGGCTTGGCCAAGAAAAGGAACTTATGGGGCACGATCCGGTTGATCAAGAGTTTGTCGAATTCCTGCAAAATATTATATTCTCCGCTCATCACGATAAATTCGATTTTGGTGTTGCTTCTGTGCAACAGGGTTATCAGGTCTAGACCACTTAAACCGGGCATCTTGATATCGGTGATCACCAACTCGTAGAGATTTTGCTTAAAAAGCACCAAAGCCTCTTCGCTGGAATTGGCCCCATCGATTTCAACTTCGGGGAAGTATTCCTCCACGACCGATACGATCTCGAAAACCATGACCGGGTCATCATCGATCACCAGAATTTTTTTTGCGCTACCCATTTAATTTTCTCCGAAGACAATTCTAAAAGAAGCTCCTCTGTCATGATTATTGCGGACTTCAATTTTCCCATGATGATCCGCCATAATCTTTTTGCAGATGAAAAGACCCAGCCCAAGTCCTTTTGAGCTGTTTTTCCCGCCCTGTTTGAATTTTTCAAAAATGGACGAAAAATGGTCTTCGGGTATACCTGCTCCCTGGTCTTTTACTTCGAGGTTGGTGGGATTAACCGATAAAGTGATGGTCGTGTTTTTTTCAGAGAATTTGTAGGCATTCTCCACCAGATTCGATACGACCTGAACGATCCGGTTGATGTCGAAACAACAGGTTTTGCCTTCCGATTGATCGAGGATAAGCAGTTTAATGCCTTTGGCTCCCAGTTTGGCGCTAAGCCTGCTCTCCACCGACCTGGCGACATCCATCAACTTGTTTTCATTCATCCGGTATCTTACCTGATCATTGTCCAGCTTCATGGAATCCAGAATGTCCTCCAAAAGAAAAGCCGCGTCCGAACTGATGTCGATGATACGCTGGAAATAATCGCATATCACATCCAGTTCCTGTATCGGCTTGTCGATCACGAAGGATTTGCTGATCTGCTTATTTCTTTCGAGCATGGATTTTAAGCTCTTGGAAGTTTTATTGACTTTCTTGATTCCCAAATCGGCAATCCCCTTTAGGCTGTGAATTGGTGATCTCAAATCGTGACTCACTTTCGCCAGGGTTTCGATCTGGTTGTTCCTTAAATTCTCCAGTTCCTTTAAATAACGTAGAAGTGATTGGTCCATTTCGCTATTCACTATAAATTGAGGGTTAAGTTTTATAGACTGTTTGCCTGTGTGAAATTGCAACAAGTAGAACAAAATAAAGTACAATCATGACACTTTTTTGATAAACGGAAATCCTTGTGGTTTACGACCCCTTTCTCGGTTAAAGTCTCAACCAGTCTGCTGATGCTACCGATTGTTTTTGCCTGGGAGGGGAACTGAGATAATGAATCGAACAGATCACAGTTCGTTTTCCTCATCACTTCGATGATGTTATCAAGGTTCATGGCTTTTTCTTTTTAAACAGGCTGAATATATCGTAACTTTCCAAATCAAACGTCAGGTTATGATCCAGTTTTTCGTTGATCAACTCTCCGATCTCTTTATTGAGTCGAACGGCACTGCCCGCTATTTTCTCGAAATATTCCCTCAGTGAATCTTCATTCGTTTCTTCGCACTTGCTTATTCCCATTTGCGAAAGATTCTTGATAGCGTGCAAGGGGTTATTAATCCGGTCCTGAATGGATGCGATTAATTTTTTTGCGTCTTGCAGGCTTTTGTTGACTTCAAACACCTGTTCCGTAGCGTTTTTGATCTGTTCCTTTTGCTGCAACGCATGGAGAATATCCACCTGCAGGTGATAGAAATTAACCGGTTTATGTATATAATTGGTGCCCCCGGCTTTCATGAACTCCAGACAGAGCTTGGTTGATTCCTCAGCGGTTATCATGATCACCGGTAATTGAGGCTGCAAAGTTTTTAAGGCGATCAGGGTTTCGATACCATCCATCCCCGGCATCTGCCAATCGACCAGGGCAATATCCACGGGTGACTTCTTGACATAATGAATTGCCTCCTTTCCCGAAAGGACCGATTTGACCCCATAGCCGAGTTTATTAAACTTCAACTCCAGAGGTCTGATAAAATGCGGGTCGTCATCGATGATTAGTATGGTTAGGTTATCCATTGAGCTCCATTTTATTAATATGATTTAATGTTTAATTGCACCACCTGTGCCATAAAAAAATAACTGTTATTACAATTAATTATGGACAATATCTCGAATATGACCTTCTCCGGGATTTATTCTTGTGGGATGATGCACGATAATGCACGATATAAGCGTCCAATCCAAATGAAAGCAATATTTCGCACGAATTTAAGGTCTTGGTAAATAAACGGGGACTAACCTGGGATTAATAACTTGCTTTTCAGTGATTATATAAACCCGGGTTTTCAATAAAATATTTATCAGGAGGAAATGTGGTATTTCTTCATTTTTCTGTAAAGGGTGGAAGGATTGATGCCAAGCAAGGCCGCTGTTTTGCCTCGGTTAAAACCCGTCTGATTCAAAACCTTGATGATCATATCCTTTTCGTTCCCACTTAACTCAGAGGGTTCTATTTCCTCGTTCGATCCCTCTTTAAGATAAGCTGGCAAATGCTCCTTTAATATAGAAGACGCGTCTTTACTGACAGCGAAGGCATATTCAACTGCGTGAAAAAGCTCTCTGACATTTCCGGGCCAATCGTGTTTCAATAATAATTTTAAGGCTTCGTTGGAGATTTGCCTGACCTCACGATTCTCACTTTTGTTCAGTTTAAATATAATTGAAGAAACCAAAAGGCTAATGTCGCCCAGTCTTTGTCTTAAGGGAGGCAGTTTAATGGGAACCACGTGAAGTCGGTAAAACAAATCGTCTCGAAATAATCCCTGCTTTACCATATCCATGAGGTTTTTATTCGTAGCCGCGATGACGCGAATATCCACTTTGATTGTTTTGGTACTGCCGACGAGCTCGAATTCTTCTTCCTGTAGAACCCTCAGGATTTTCGGTTGCAATGCCAGGGGTATTTCAGCTATTTCATCAAGAAACAAGGTGCCTTTGTGAGCTACTTCAAATCGGCCTGACTTGCGTTGATGCGCTCCGGTAAAAGCGCCTTTGACGTGTCCGAAAAATTCACTTTCAAGTAGCGATGGCGTGACCGCCGCGCAGTTGATCGCGTGGAAAGGACCCTGAGCCCTTTTGCTACGTTTATGGATTTCTCTGGCCACCAATTCCTTACCCGTTCCGCTTTCTCCCTCGATTAAAACCGTTGATTTCGATAACGAGATGCTTTCTATGAAATCGAAAATCTCGTGCATAGCCTTATCGCCACTCACAATCGGACCGAAGGAAGTCTTGGTTAGACTAACCCGCCACTGTTTTTCCTCAGACCACTGATCATTAAATAAAATCAGCCAGCCGAACTTTTTATCCAATGGATCGAGATACATGGGAATCAAGGACATACTGACGGGAATCACCTTGCCGCTTTGGGTGAGAAATTCGCTTTGGATTTCCTGGTGTCTCATTTTGTCTTTGGTAAGTTTAGCCAGTACCCCGCTGCCCCCGGCGACCTTGTTTCCAAGAATGGATAGGGCGCTCTGGTTTATTGTCTCCTCCAGACTCACGTCCAATAGATCGCATGTTTTTTCAGAAAGAAATTTGATTTTAAAAAGATGGTCCAGACAGATAACGCTTTCTGATAACTGATTGAAGATCCTCATCAGCATTTCATTGGCCTGCTTTTTTTTCTTTAATTCATGTTTTAATTTTATAGAATACTCGACAACCTGATTGGCCTGATTGATCAAACCCAGAAGTTCGTAGAAATTAACCGGTTTTCTTAAAAAGGACTGAACTCCAAGCTGATAGCAACGTTCGATTTGCTGATCGGTTTCATGTCCGGTTAGAACGATAATAGCATAATCGGAATCTTCATTTCGTTTTAAGCTCTCTAAAAGCTCAATCCCTCCCATTTCAGGCATCTTTAGGTCAACGATCAGGATCTGAGGTTTTAACTCATGAAAAACCTCAAGACCCTCCCGCCCGTTTTGCGCCGTAAAAACTTCGAATCCCTTGTTTTGAAGCTGAATCTGGATGATCTTTCGCACCTGTCTTTCATCATCGACAACCAGGACTCTGCCCTTAAAATCAGTGTTTTTATTTAGCCGCATGATCCAAGACCTCCCTAACCGATTCACATAAACTCTCTGGCTCTGTCGGCTTGTAGATTAGTTTTTTTATCCCTGATTCTTTGATGGTCTTCTCATTAAGGATGTGGCTAAAGCCGGTCATCAGGATAACCGGCATATGCGGTTTTATCTCAACGATTTTACGGGCCAATTTATCGCCGGTAAGCTCAGGCATCGTTTGATCTAAAATAACCAGATCGTAACTATCAGGGGATGAGGTGACTATCTCTAAAGCCTCCAAGCTCTTTGTCGATACGGTAACGACATATCCCAGTTTCTCCAAAATGATTTTGGTCATTTTGGCAATCGGTTTTTCATCATCGACGACCAGAATCCTTTCTTTGCCCTGAAAGGATTTCAGGCTGTCATTGTTTTCTTTCAGCTCATCCTCTTCACTGACCGGCAGATAGATATCAAAGACACTTCCCTCTCCAAGTTTACTGCTAACGTTAATGACTCCCTGATGATTTTTGACGATTCCGTGAACGACGGATAATCCCAGGCCGGTACCCTCGCCCACCGGTTTGGTGGTAAAAAACGGATCGAAGATCTTGTCGATCAAAAACTCGTCAATACCCGTCCCTGTATCGCGTACCGAGAGCTTAACGTATTTCCCGTGAGAAATTTCACCTGATTCAAACATAGTCGGTTTAGGATGTTCCATAGCCAGACTAACTATGAGTTCTCCCCCATTTTGTCTCATGGCGAATTCCCCATTGGTGCAGAGGTTCATGAGGATCTGATGGATCTGGGTTTGATCAGCGTAAACCTTTGGGCAGTTCGAATCGATCGACTGAGATATCTTGATGCTTGTTGGGAGAGTCGATCTTAACAGTTTGATGACTTCCTTGACGATGGGGGTGAGTGATACGTGGCTGAACTTTTTTTCCTGCTGACGGCTAAAAGCCAGTATCTGTTGTACGAGATCCTTCGCACGGTTGCTGGCGATCAAGGCTTCGCTCAAATAATCCTTGATCTTCTCGCTTAGATTGCCATCTTCCATCGATAGGTTTAAAAACCCGATTAAGGCGTAGAGAATATTATTGAAATCATGAGCGATTCCCCCAGCCAAAGTTCCAATCGCCTCCATTTTTTGAGCTTGGCGCAATTGCATCTTGATTTTTTTTTCTTCGGTTACGTTTCTTTGAATAAAAATGTGATTGACGATCTTATCATGCTCGTCTTTGACCGGGGTTATGGTTTGCTCGATTTCGACATAACCGCCTGACTTTCTTAAGATAAGCATGTTGCCATGCCAGACGTTTCCCTTCGCGAGATCATCCAACATCTGGACAAAAAAACCATCCTCATGGATATCGCTGTTGATTTTTCGAATATCCATGCCCAGGCTCTCTTCCCTGCTGTAATCGGTTAACTTCTCAAAAGCCGGATTGGCGTACTGGATAGTTCCCTCGACATCGGTTATCACGATCGACTCGTCTGTCTGTTCGATCGCCGTGGAGAAGCGGGTACTTTCCTTAATGGCTTCGATAAGAGCCTCATCGGTCTCCTTATTGATCGTAATGTCCTGGATCGTGCCGATCAAACGCGTAGCCACACCCTCAGCGTCATATTCGGTTTTGCCTCTTTCGCAGACATGCTTGATGTCGCCGTTTTTCAGCATAACACGATAAGAACGGACATATGGAATTTTATTCTTTATGGACTCCCTTTTGGTTTGATCCACTTCATCTTTATCATCGGGATGGATCATTTCCAAATAGATTTCATAGTTAAGCTTTGAATCTGAAGGATCGGCTTTGAAAATGCGACAGACTTCATCGGACCAAAGTATTTCATTAGTCGCCAGGTCCAATTCCCAATGTCCCAGATGGGTTATCCGTTGAGCCTCGATCAATTTCGTTTCGCTTCGGATGAGTTCCTCCTCGAACTTATGGCGTAGTTTACGCTCCCTAAGGTTCCTGATTCCAATCGAGATGTCCCCGACCAATTCCTCAAGAAGCTTCACCTCGTCCAGATCGAAGGCCTTGACCTTGGAACTGTAGACATTGAGTGCTCCGTAGCAGGTTGTATCCATCATGATCGGCAAGGCGATACTGGACGCGAAATGTTCCGCGAGCGCCTCAGATCTCCAGGGCTCAAAAATTTTCTCATCTTTAATATTATCGACGATATAGGCTCTATTGTTTTTTATCGCCATACCGGTTGGCCCCTGGCCTTTATCGCTGTTATCCCATCTGATTTCCGTTTTATCCAGATAATTCTGACCTGAACCAAACCGGGTAACGACCCGAACCCTTTTTTTCTTGTCATTCTCAGCCGACCCAACCCAGGCCATTCGGTAGCCCCCCACTTCGACTATGATTCTACAGACCTCTTTTAAATATTTCAGCTCATCAGGGAAATGTATCAGAAGCTGATTGCAATCACTCAACATCCTTAAGGCCCGGTTTAATTTCTCCAGTTTTGATTCGGTGCGCTTTCGCTTTTTGATATCGACCTTCAACTCGGATTCGATCCGTTTGCGGTCCTTGATTTCCTGTTTTAAAACCTCATTTATCAACCTCAGTTCCTTGGTCCGGTCCCCGACTGTTTTTTCTAAGTTGACATTTAATTGCTGAAGATCTTTTTTAAGCCGATAGAGATCCAGATGGGTTTTTACACGCACGAACACTTCATCTTCATGAAAGGGTTTGGTAATGAAATCGACACCGCCTGATTGAAATGCCCTGACCTTTGCGTTTGTTTCGGATAACGCGCTGATAAAAATGACCGGAATGTCCCGGAGACGCTCTTTGCTTTTTAGGATACTACAGACCTCAAAGCCGTCCATACCACTCATCTTGATATCCAGGATAATCAAATCCGGCAATTCCACTTCGACCATTTCCAAAGCCAAGGATCCGCTGTTCGCGACTCTCACATCCAGCCCCTTTTTGGAAAATTGGTTAAACAACAGCCGGATGTTATCGGCTGAATCATCGACAATGAGTATGTTACCCTGCATTTTTCCCGTAGTTGACATTTCAACGAATGATATCTCTTAACGTCTCCATTTCATAATTTTGAATGAGCTCGCTTATGACTTTTGCCAGTGAGCTGTTTTGCTTTGGCAGGACCCGCGCCAGTTTTTCGATGCTTTCAACCCTGCCGGTTTTTATAGCCTGGGAGAGCAAAAAGGTATATTCCTTAGGTAAATCGCTCAATTGTTTAGATATTTCATCTTTTGACAGGTTTTTATCCGGTTTGATTTTTTTGGCGGCTGTTTCCCTTTTCTCATAGGGGAGATATTTCATCATATGCTGAATCAAAGTTTTAGATTCAAGAGGTTTTTTGATGTATTCGTCGCAGATCAGGCGGACCTGATCTTCCTCCTGTTTTAAAGCCGAAGCGGTGATGACGATAATGGGAACCGACTGAAACTCTGAGTTTCTTCTTAGGGTCTGGATCAGTTCATAACCATTCATTTTCGGCATCTTCAGGTCCAGTAAAAAAATATCCGGTTTTTTCAAGCGAATCTTATCGAGGACATCTATTCCGTTTGAAGCTAATATCAGATCAAAATCGTAATTTTCAAGGTATCGGACGATCAATTCGCGGTTATCATCTAGGTCATCGGCGATTAAAACTCTCGCCGGCTTAAATATAATCGAAAGATAATCAAAATCAGTTTCTTCAAGTATGATGTGGCTGCTCTCACATGGCTCCAAGTTTTTAAAGCGCACCGTGAGGGTCGTCCCCTTGTTTTCCTCGCTTACCAGTGAAATTTCACCTCCCATCATCTCAACCAGTTTTTTCGTGATGTTCAGCCCCAACCCGGTCCCGCTATAGTTAACCGATATCCCTTCGACTTGCTCAAACGCCTCAAAGATTATCGATTGGTGCTCCTCGGCAATTCCGATACCCGTATCTGAAACCTCTATGAAAAAATCGACTCCGCCCTTTGAATTGTCTTTAGGAGATGCGGACCAGCTCTTGAGCGAAACATAGCCGACCTTGGTGAATTTAAGCGCATTGGTTAAAAGGTTGGTTATGATTTGATTCAGATGGGTTTCATCAATGAGGAACGCTCCTGATAAATCGGGACTGATCTCAAAATCAAATTGGAGATTTTTTTTGGTGAAATCGTTTTGGAAGCTGTGCCGGATTTCCTCGAAAAGATGACCCAAGATAACCGGACGGTTTTTCAGCTCGAATTTGCCGGATTCGATCTTTGACAGATCTAGAACATTGTTGATCAGGTTCATTAAAGCCCGGCCGCTTTTCATGATGCGGCATAAGTGTTCCTTTTGAGATGGATCATGGATCATTCTGTCGAGTACTTCCGAATACCCGATCACCGTATTGAGAGGAGTACGGAATTCATGGCTCATATTAGCCAGAAAAAGGCTTTTTGCCTGATTCGCCAACTCGGCGGTTTTCTTAGCATTATGGGCTTCCCGTTCGGATATTTTCTGACGGGTGATATCGATAAAAACGACGATACCCGCGATAATCTGTCCATCCTCTCCATAGATGGGAGAAGCGTACATGACCGCCCAGCTTTCTTTTCCATTTTGTTCTCTTACGAAGATCTCTTCACCTTTGACCACCTCCCCTAGATGCAAAGCTCTGTTCAAAGGGACTTCCGAAAATTTAATTTCAATGCCTTCTTGATCAAAAAGCCGTTTTTTTTGTAATTCCTCCTCAATATGAGTGGCTGGTTCCGGAGGGCTTTCCTGACCTCTGAAGTCTGAAACGGCCTGATTGATATAGACGATATTACCCTTTGGCGCTTCTGCGATTATGATACCCGCGGGTGAGTTATCCAGAGCCGACTGCAGAAAAGCCTTAGATTGATAAAGCTCCCTGGTGCGCTCTAAAACTTGAAATCTCAGTTCCGCTTTGGCTTTCCTGTTGTAAATAATCAACAGCATCTGAATGGCGATAAAAACAAATAAACTGATCGACAACGCAATCAGAATAACCCGTTGATTAAAATAATAATTTTGATAGGCTTCGTCCAAATCAATCTCATAGGCCAAGCCAAACCCGTATTCCTTATCCCAAAGCCAGGCGCCAACGACTTTGACCCCCCTGTAATCGTTATAGCCATCGATACTCAGCCCCCTATTGCCGGCGGTCGCGCTTATGGCCATTTCGGTCAAGGGCAGTCTGTTATGAGGAACTCTCGGTTTAAACCCTTTGGTGATATCGCCTCCCGGGTCCCGGACGCTTAAGTTTAAGATCCCTCTTTGATCTTTCTTTAATAATCCGCCTTCTCTTAACTGATACTCAAATCTCGGCTCGGTCATCAGCCGGCCTTTTTTGTCAAAGACGTAGATATCGCCCGTTCGCAGTCCCCTGGATAATTGAGTAAAGCGCGTGAATTCCTTTGAAGGATCGGTTCTGATTGCGAGAGCGGCGATGATCTTACCTTTTTTGTCATAAATAGGCGCGATGGAGAACATGGTCGCTTCGCCCTCCACGATTTTTCCCGCTATATTCGGCAAAGGAACATCCGATAATATCGGCAGTACGAATTGAAGCTTTCCACTAAAAGCCTTCTCCAGGTAGCCGCCTTGTTTGGATGTTAAGTTCAAGGTATTGAGGTTGCTGTCTCTCATCGAGGCGATATTATAATAATCGGGCGCGATGATAAAAAAACCCAAATCCTTGTGATCCTCGATCATCGGTTTTAGGATTCGGCGAATCTCTTTCAAGGGTTTTGAGCCGAGTATAGACTTTTTTTGATGACGTATTTCCAAAAGAAGCCGGGTTTGATCGATCAGATCCGGCCTGCTCGCGAATTGCTTAACGTCATAAAGTTTTTCCATCGCCCAGCTCTTGATCGTTTTATGAGATGTATCCAGGGTCGTGTTTAAAATTGTGTTTAAGTTTTCTCTGATATGATTCTCAATGCTGACGAGCGCCTGCCAGGAAATGATATACAAAGTAATCAATACAATCATTCCCAGGGTGAAGCTCTTGTTTATTTTGGGCCATTTAAATAAAATCGGCATTCATCCTCTGTCAACTTTTGTTTAAAGGAAAATATTCAATACAATGCCTATCAGCATTTCTTAAAAGTCGTTTATTAATAAATTAATTCTGCCAAAATTAAATCTAATCTCACCTGTTAATTTCATCCCATATAATATTTTATTATAATTATATTATTCAGGAACGTAAAAAACAAGTGTTTAGAAAGTTGAGTTAATGATAAAAAAATTAACGTAAACGATGAAATGGACTAGATTTGCATTCATGTTGGATTTGCTGTTGCTATAAAATTATTGATAAAAATTTAATGAAATTATTTTACCAATAAAAAAAACTGCCATATCGCAAAATAAACCAATTCCCGGATAAATTCTTCACTTGTATTTTGACAAATCGATAAAACAATCATAGAGTGGGATCTGGAAAGCGGGGATAACGATCAAACTCAACCCGTTTTTGTAATAAACTTTATTAAAGACAATGGATATGACTGTAATTAAAAACCATTTGAACCTTCTGGGTGATACACGTAAAGCGAGTATCAGAAAAACCATCGTGTGGAGAGGTCTGTCTTAAATAAAGCCATAGTCATGATAAAATATGTCGCTGTGGTGGAACCCACAGCAAATAAGCCGTGGGGGTTTCCTTCACGGCTTTTTTTTTGCCTTTTTTAACCCTTTATGGAGACAACAAATGTTACTGCTAGCCAAACGGGTTTTAAGACTCGTCATCAATCGAACGCAAGACAAGGTTCTATTAATTCATATTTGTCATTTAGTAACGCTTTTTCTACGGCTTCCTAGTTGGGTTCAAGACAGATCAGGAAGCTTGATGAGAGCGGCCAGGTGGCCGAAAAACCATGGTCAATTATTTTCTTTGATGATCAATTCGAAATGGATTGCTCCGCTTTACTATAATCCGCCTGATTGAGGATGAAATGCATAAATTCATGGAACTTAGAAACGTTATCCTGCTCGCGTTTTGTCTTAGCTTGGGGGTAACGGGGAATATCGTTGTTTTTTCCGTATCGGCATTAGGGGCGATGAGTATCGCGGATGATCCGGCCCTGGCGACATTTCCGTTTTTTCTGCAATATTTATTCGCGACTCTTTCGACCATACCCGCGTCATATATTATGAAGCGTTTTGGATGGAAGAAAGGATTTATGGCCGCTTTAACCTGTAGCAGTACGGGAGGAATAGTCGCCTTTTTGGGTTTGAGCTGGTCGAATTTTTATTTGTTTTGCCTGGGATCGGGTATGATCGGGGTCATGGTTGGATTTGCGCCCTACTACAGGTTCGCCGCGGTCGATGGAGCAAGCCAAAGATATAAAAGCAAGGCAATATCCCTGGTTATGGCCGGAGGAGTCTTGGCTGCCGTAGCCGGACCCTTCTTAGCCAACCATACCGTATTATTGAGTAAAACTCCCTATGGCGGGCCTTATCTGCTGTTGATCTTTTTGCCGCTGATCTCATTACTCATACTAAATTTTATGAGGTTTGAGAGTAAGCCGGCCGGTCAACCCGAAAAAGGCAGATCTGTTAAAAAGATTCTGAAACAGCCAAAGCTTGTGATGGCGCTTTTGGGAAGTCTTATGAGCTATATGATCATGGCGCTTTTAATGGTGGTTATCCCGCTGGAAATGAAATCCCAGGCTCTTTCATTCGCCAGCATCACCCAAGTAGTACAGTGGCATGTCTTGGGAATGTTCGCGCCTTCATTTATCACGGGCCATCTCATCCAGCGTTTTGGGGTTTATCGGGTTATGTATTTGGGATTCTTCTTCGATCTCATTTGCGTTCTTTTTCATTTCAGCGGAACCAATTTCGAGCATTATCTTGTTTCGATGATCTTTTTGGGAATTGGATGGAATTTCACCTACATCAGCGCCAGCAGTCTTTTGACCGAGACCTACCGCGAATCCGAAAGGGCTTCGGTTCAGGCGCTAAATGAGTTTTCCGTTTTAGTGACCCAGTCATTTTGCGCCATGACTTCGGGTTTGTTGTATTTTACGGTTGGCTGGCTGGGCCTGAACGCGGTTGTCCTTGGTTTGATCCTGGTGGCGGGTCTGATGGGGTTATGGTTGATCAACAACCAGCAGGACCGTCTGGAGGAACCCATCGGCGATAATTTGGGCTTGCCAGAAGAAGTTTAATCTTATTCAACCAATAGGGGGCATAATAATCACCACTGGTTTTTATGCCTTCTTACTGAGAGATTAAAACAGTTGTGTCATAATAATATGTCGATGATGATATAGATTGGCTTTATACCGGTCAAAAGGATTCATCTCTGGAAAATATCTTCCAGACACGCTATTTCATGGATATAAATCATGAAATATGATTAATATACTTAAAGATTAAGGCATCTCCTCTGACTCGGACTGGCTTCGGTCATTAATTTTAATGGCCCGTTTGTCTTATGAACTTAGCGTTTAAATTCTTAATACTCCGATTTTGTTTAGTACCATACGCCGCGGTGAAAAGGGGTTTTATAATTCGATGATGAAAAGATATCAAATTTGCTTTCCTTCGGTTTTGGGGATTTTACTTTTAACTCTTTCATCCTGTTCCGGGATGTTTTTTTACCCGTCGAAGCAACTTTTTCATAACCCGGGCAAGTTTAAGCTGGAGCCCGAAACCATTTCCTTTCGCAGCCAGGACGGAACCCGGCTTTTCGGCTGGTTTTTTAAGTCCAGGACCAAAGAATCCAAAGCGGTCGTTCTGCAGTTTCATGGCAACGGCGAGAACATGTCGAGCCATTATCTGTCCTTGGTTTGGCTGATTTCAGAAGGATACGACGTCTTTACTTTTGATTACCGCGAATATGGACTATCAGAAGGCGAGGCGGATTTGGAAGGGGCTGTTTCAGATAGCGTCGCGGCCATCGAATGGGTCTCGAAACATCCATCAACCAAAGATAAAAATATCGTTCTATTCGGACAAAGCATAGGCGGGGCTCTCGCTTTGAATGCGCTGGAATCTTTTAAGGGAAAAGAGAAAATCGCCGCCCTTGTGATCGACAGTTCTTTTTTGTCCTTTAGAGAAATCGCCCGCCATTTCCTCTCCAGCCGTGTAATAACCTGGCCCTTCCAGCCTCTGGTCATTCTATTGATTCCAGGAAAATTCCATGGCCTGGATGCCCTGCGTAACCGCGGACCTATACCACTGTTGGTCATCCATGGTACCAAAGACAAAATTGTCCCGCTTCGGTTTGGGCAACATATCTATCAGGCCGCTACCGAGCCAAAGGAACTGTGGCTTATCGAAAACGGAGAGCATATCGATTCCATGACCAGGCACAAAGGCTTTTACCGCGAAAAACTGGTGAAGTACCTGGATCGTCTTTTTGGAGTGGAGAAATAGTAGCCTTAGCCATAAAAATCAATACTCTATCAATAATCCCCGATCATCCAGTCTGTCCTGGACAATGGAAATAAAGCGCAATAAGAATACTCTTGCCGGCAATTTCTGAAACCAGACAAAATTTACATAATTAAACAGATTAAATTTATTCATTATTTTATGAAAAACGGTATTTTGCAGGTTGTTTTATTAATAAAACTTGTGATATAAGTAATCAGGAGAAATTCCTAATCCTGTCAGTCTGTTACAGCTTATTTTCGAAGATAGAGTTTTGATTTATATAAACAACCTTACCGGTAATCGAAAATGAAGTCTTTCGGTTCCAAAGAAAACTATTCCAGCCGCCTTAAGTTTTTGTTAGCGGTTATTTTATTGACCGTTTTGCCCATAGGTTGGGCAATTGCCGGCACGCTTACTCTGTCTCCAGAAAAGGAGATGGAAAATATTTGCCACCAGTTTGATTTTTTAATTGATGAGAGTAATCTTCTGACGATTGATGAAATCAGCTCCAAGGAATTTTCGGTTAAATTTAATCCCATAGAAGATGGTGAGACCAACTTTGGATTGACAGGCGCGGCTTTTTGGCTCCGTTTCCAAATCAGCAACCCCCTTTCTGAACACCAAAAGCGTTTTTTAGAGTTCGCCTACCCCCTGCTGGACAAAATCGAACTCTATAGCCCTGCCGAGTCAAATCAGTTTTCTCTGAAGAAGGCCGGACGCCTCGAGCCCTTTAAAAACCGGGAAGTTAAACACCGCAACAGTATATTTACGCTGGATAGCGATCCGGGGTCGCTCAAGACCTACTACGTGCGTGTCCAAACTCAGGAAGCCATGATGCTGGAGGCCCACCTGCATACAGCCGGGAACATGATCAAAAACGATCATTTTGATCAGTTGCTGTTTGGAATCTTGTTTGGGATTATTTTTTTCGCGGGCTTATACCATCTGATTATCGGGCTGCGTTCAAGATACAAAGGTTATCTCTACTACAGCCTGTTTCTTTTTATTTTCGGCGCTTACGGCCTGATCGATTATGGTTTGGCTTATGAACTGTTATGGCCCGACTGGCCTCTTTGGGGAAAAAGAGCCCATATCCTTTTTATCGGCTTGTCTGAGCTTACGATCCTTTTGTTCGGATATTCTTTTTTAAGCCTTTCATCTTCGTTTCCCCGGATATCCAGGATTTACCGGATTTTCTTTGTCCTTACCCTTTTAAGCGCCTTCGCCAGCCTTATTCCGGTCCTTGATTATACTGTCATATTTATTTTTCAGCTTATGATGGGTCTTATATTCCTCCCTTTAAGTCTGGTTATGGGTCTGCTTGCCTGGAGAAAAGGATACCTGCCGGCGAAATACTATTTTTACTCATGGGTGGTCTTCTTGATGGGGGCTTTCGTCATAATGTGTTTGCCGCTGGGATTATTCCCCGTGAACTCTTTCACTCAATACGCCTATATGGTTGGGGTGATTTTATCGGTCGTTCTTTTTTCCTATGGGTTTTCAGAGAGAATCAACCTGTTACAGGAGCACCTGTCCAAACAAACGACTGAACTGGAAGAAAACCAGACCGAACTGCTTCATGAAATCGATCTCAGGAAAAAAGCCGACAATGAACTGAAAATTTTAAACGATGACTTGGAGAGGCAGGTTTTTGAACAGACCAGGGAGTTATCCGAGAAACAGAAAAACCTTCTTAAAGCCCAGGAAATCGCCAAACTCGGCCATTTTCACTTTAACCCCTCTACCGATCTTTTAAAAGGCTCAGACGAGTTGTTCTCCATTTATGGTCTAAATAAAGACGATTTCGATCTACAGTCGTTTGTCGGGAAGATTCATCCTGATGACAATGAGTTTGCCGTAAAGACCTTTCAAGACTCACTGGCATCCAGAAAATCATGTCAGATTGAATACCGGTTGTTGATGAAGGACCAGAGCATCAAGTATGTTTTTACCAACGTGCATCCCACTTTCGATAAGGATGAAAACGGGTGGGTCTTGATGGGGACGGTTCAGGATATCACCGAAAGAAAGAGGATGGAGGCCGAGACCGAGCAATTGGGATTGATTTTGGAGAATTCCCTAAATGAAATCTATATTTTCGATGAACGGGAACTTAAGTTCATCTACGCCAATAAGGGGGCGGTTAAAAATACCCAGTATTCTTTAGAAGAATTAAAGGGAATGACACCGTTGGATATAAAAACTTCATTCACAGCCGCAGACTTCGCTGAACTTCTGGAGCCGTTGAGAAAACAGGAAACCGAAATCATACGGTTTGAAAATATTCACCAAAGAAAAGACGGCTCGACCTACCCGGCCGAAGTCAGCCTTCAACTTTACCCATACGGCGAGACCAAGGCCTTCGTTGCCCTGATCAATGATATCTCCGAGAGGTACGCGCTTGAAGAGGAGATCAAGCTGAATCAGCAACACCTGGAAAACGCGCAGCGGATCGCGAAACTGGGTAGCTGGATGGTCGACTTTACGACTGGGAAGAGTTTTTGGTCTAAGGAAATGTACCGCGTTTTTGAAGTCGAATCTAAAGACAGAGTGCTGGATTATCAGTATTTTTTAGATCATATCCACCCGGATGATAATGAAATGGTTATGGAAAGGATCGAGAGGATCAATCGGGATCATTTACCCTACGACACCGATCACCGTATCATAACGGAACTGGGAAACTCCAAGAATATTCATTGCAGGATCATCCAGGTGTTCGACCCAAAGGGAATTCCTCTTTCGATCGAAGGCACCGTAAGGGATATCACGGATCAAAAACGAATCGAATCGGAAATCATCGAGGCCAAAAAGAAGGCCGAAGAAGCAAGCAAAACAAAGACCGCCTTTTTGGCCAATATGAGCCATGAGCTCAGGACGCCTCTAAACGCGGTGATCGGGTTTTCCCAGCTACTGATTTTAAACGACGGGGATTCTTTAAACGAGGATCAAAAGCAGCAGATTCAAATGATTCACGGCTCGGGCAAGTTATTGCTGCAATTAATCGAGGACCTGTTGGATCTTTCGGTCATTGAATCCGGCTCAATCGAGGTTCCCCTTGAGACCGTCGATCTTTTCGAAATCGCCACTGAAACCGTCTCCATCCTTCAACCTTTGAAGCTACGGTTCGGTTTTAAGAATCTGCGTCAGAAAATCAAAAAAGGTGTCTACGTCAAAGCCAACGCTTTAAGATTAAAACAGGTCTTGATCAACTTACTCTCAAACGCCATCAAATACAGTCACAGTGATGATTTGGTCGAGCTTTTCCAGGAGACCTCCGGCGATAGCGTTAAAATCATCGTCAGCGATACAGGGCCCGGTGTGTCCCCTGAAAAGATAGAAAAACTTTTTGAGCCTTTTGAGCGTTTGGGAAAAGAAGCGTCGAATATCGAGGGCACGGGGATCGGCCTGGTCCTGACCAAGAAACTGGTTGAACTCATGCAGGGGGGGATTGAATTTGAAAATAAACCGGGTGAAGGTTTGGCTTTTACGCTGACGTTTCCGCTCGTTAAGATCAAAAGCGGGAACCAGGCTGATGGGGTTAAAAAACTCGCGCCTGAAAAAAAACAAAGCAAGTTCGGCCTAAAAAGAGTTCTTTATGTCGATGACAGGCGGGATAATCTGGATTTGGTTAAGAACATTCTCTTTAAACGTCAGAATATTTCACTGTATTTGGCCAGGGACGCGCAAACCGGAATCGATTTGACGAAAGAGCTGGCTTTCGATCTAATCTTAATGGATATCGCCATGCCGGGTATGGATGGCTTTGAAGCTCTGGAGATTATAAAGCGGGATGAAAAAACCCGCATGATCCCTGTTTTGGCGCTTTCAGCCAAGGTCTTCAAGAAAGACCTTTTAAAAGCCAGTGAGGCCGGGTTCGCCGATTTTATAAAAAAGCCGATCAATGTCGATGTTTTTTTAGAGACCATTGATCATTACCTGGAAGATCAAAAATAATCAACCGCACTATCAAAGGAAGTACGATGAAACAAAATCATTTGCCCAAAGTCCATGCTGTAGATGATAATACCGTCAACATCGAACTGGTCAATAGATGCCTTAATAACGAATATCAGGTTTCGACCTCCTTATCCGGAGCGGAGGCTATCGAAGCCATCAAGAAGATACAGCCCCATCTGGTCCTTTTGGATATCATGATGCCGGAGATGGACGGGTTCGAAGTTGCCCGGATCTTAAAGCAAAACGACTCGACCAGGGAAATTCCCATTATCTTTTTGACAGCGAAAACCGATACCGAAAGCATCACGCAAGGTTTTGAACTGGGGGGCACAGACTATATCATCAAACCTTTTAACCTGCTGGAACTAAAAGCCCGAGTAAAGACACATGCGCATAAGAGAATACAGCAGGTCTACCTCCATCGCCTTTTGAAGGATCAATCCGAAAGCCTGATAAAAACCAACCAGGAACTTGCCCAGGCTTTTAGCAAAATCAATAAGTTAAATTCGTCAAGGGATTTGATGATTGAGCAAGTATCCCATATCCTGAGAACGCCCCTGACTTCGATCCTGGGTTACGCGGAAGCGCTCGGCGATCTCGCGGAAAACAAACAGTTAAAAAGTTTCGCGGAGATCATTGTGAGGGAATCGGATAAACTTTCTCACACCATCGACAACATCATGGGTGATGTGGAAAAATTAACCAAAACCGACTAAATCCGTACTTAAGGTGGTGGCAGGCGACGCGAAATATCATGTAGACCAAGTCATTTAAAGCAAACCTTATTGCGGCCCGATTTCTTGGCTAAGTAAAGCGCGTTGTCGGCTCTTTTTTGGATGATTTCGACGCAGTCCTTTTCCTGGATTTGCGAGACTCCAAAACTACAGGTAATCGATCCAACCCCTTCAAAAATGTGTTTTTGAACTGCCGCCCTTAGCTTCTCGGCTAGTTGCATCGCCATTTTCTTGGTCGATTCGGTCGATAAGATGACGAATTCTTCACCGCCCCACCTGGCTAAAATATCGATTTGCCTTAAGTTTTTTTTAATCAGTTTGCTAAAATCCTTTAAGACACAATCGCCCACGACGTGACCGAAATCATCATTGATTTTCTTAAAATAATCGATGTCCATAAAAATAACCGAAAAGGGAGTGCCGTAGCGTTTATAACGGGCGAGTTCTTTTTGAAGATCAAGATTAAATTTTCTGCGGTTAAAAATCTCTGTCAGCGGATCGGTAAGAGAAAGATTTTCTAGTTGCAGATTCAGTCTTCTGAGTTTTTCCGCGCTTTCAATAAGCTCCGACTCCGTTTTTTTTCTCTTTTCGATTTCTATGATCAACAGTTTCTTGCTCCGGTTAAACTCAAATAAAGTCTGCATCAAGAGGCTGGATTTGACATCGGCAAAATAGGCCTGACACTTCAAAGTCAGCGCTCTTTCGGTTAGCCGACGATTATAATCGGTAATTTCAGATAAAATGTATTTTTTAAACTCAAGAGAGCGATCTCTATCGTCCTTTCCATTTACAGATCGATTCCGCATTTCAGTTGTTTAAGAAATTTAATGGCTTCAAAGGATTGCTTGTGATCTAAAACCGAACCATGCTGAGGTAAAATCCAGTTGATTTCTCTTTTTTCTATCACCTCCAGAAAGGCCCTCAAATGTCTTTGAGAGGGCATGGTCGTCTCATGCCATTTTTTCATGGGACTTATAAAATCACCGGAAGCGAAAAGATTCCAATTTTCTGATTCAGCCCCGAATATGTCGGAGCTAAAAAGCGTTTTGGATTGATGATCATATGTTACGATCGCGAAAGGCGAGTGCAGAAATGGCGAAGGAATAAACTCCAGCACCCGGCCGCTTTTTAAGGTGACCTGATTATTATTAGCGTCAACACCGAGAAGATCCGTATTTAGACCCAGATGATTCACCAGCCGGATGTTTTCTTTATGGGTAAAAATTCTCAAATCAGGATTGTTGGTCAAATCCTCCACGATCGCCAGATTGCCGCAAACATCGGGGTCCTGGTGATGGATTACGATAACGGTGATATTCTCAGGATTGACCAGTTCGATGACCTTTCTCATCACGATCGGAAAATGCGGTATTGACCCTGGATCAAAAAAAACCACATCATCCTGGTCGTTCAGAATATAAGGATTGCAGTGCAAATCCGCTTTCTCATCATAAAAACCGACCCAGAAAATATCCTCAGTTATCTGGATGGCGTGGTTCAGGTCTGTAGTTTCTGTATGCATTGTGATTTTCTATGCTATATTAAATTATTAATATAGTTTTTAACACGCCAAATTTAATTTTGCAAAGTAATTGATTCGTATTTGAATATTTTATAGCGCCATAGCATGAAAAACAATTTGTATAGCGTTGAAAATAAGAATAAACAGGGGCTTATTTTTTATTAAAATCCACCGAAGTCCTGAATGAAAAGAAATTTCTAGTTCGTCAAAAAGATAATATCCATGGGGTAATCGAGAAAAAGGGTTGTGGTGAGGCCCTCGTCTCCCGATGAAAGGTCGAAGCGGTAAACCAGGCCGGATATGATGGCTCTCAGGCCGACACCCGCGGAAGGTTTGAAGTTCTTGTATTGATCACCCGGGTTATCCGTTGCCGTTCCCGCTTCAGCAAAAAACGCCAGTTGCATGATCGTTTTTAATCCTCCTAACAGGTACCAGTTTACAGGGGCGACGACCGAGGAGAAATTCAGTCGGTATTCCGCTCCGATGAAGGATGTTCTGCTTCCGGTAAACCGGAACATGTCATAGGCGCGCAATCGGTTTGGGCCTCCGAGATAAGTGGAGGTTCCATATTGGTTGGTTAAAAGACGGTTTTCGATAATCTGGCTTTCGGTCTTTGCGCAAGCATCCGGGTTTGTCGCGGCTATACAGTTTAGACCCAGCAGTTTTTTTAACTCATTTTTGTCGGTGATACCCGCCCTAGTGACTCTCGCTGTTGAGCTAAACAGGTTCAAAGTCAATACATCCCGGTCAAAAAAAGGGATAAAGCCCGTCAGGTTATAGTCGGTAACGGTATAATCGCTGAAAACATTCTGATTTGGGTTAGATCTGGCGTGCTTGAAAGCCAACCGCCAACCGATGTGCGGATCAAGACGGTTATCGGTAAAATCCATTTTCCCGCCAAAGTAATAGGGAAAACTAATTTCCTCCGCACGATTTAAATATTCGAAATCATTTTTTAAATAATCATAACTCATCTTGTACTCTCTTTGACTCTTGGCGACTTCGACAAAAAACTCGAACCGTCTTTTATAAAAGAAATATTTCAGGTGAGTATAGAGGGTTTTGGTTTGGTTGAGTTGATAGATCCCCTCATCTTTGATTGAATCGGCTCCCCGGGTGAAATCGGTGTTCACCATGAGATTTTCCTGGTAACTCAGTGTAAAGAGAAAATGGTCGTTGAAAAAAGGCAGTTGATTGACATAAACCCCCTGGAGGTCGATGGCGCCTCCAGGTAAGGTATCGATCATAATAAGGTCGGTACGGCTGTAAACGTTAGAAAGCATCCCAAAAACGGGAATAGCCGAGCCAATCCCTGAAATAGAAAAAGGAGTCGGCGCGACCAGCCATCCGAAAGCGAAATCCCCTTTGGCTTCTCTCCTCTCAGGCATCCAGTCAAAAGCGAAGGCGCTTATGGAGAGCGTACAAGATATGATCGCTATAACAATTCCTTTTATTTTTTTCATAATCTCAGGTCTTCTAAGCCCATAAATTGTATACAAATATTCTATTAGTTGGTTTTATTATGAAAATTATTAAATAAAAACACTGATTTGTCATCTTTATTTTATTTTGGTCAGGCACATCTTTTTTCCGTTTCCAGGTATAATCTGAACTAAATTACGCTTAATCATCCTTCATGAATGTTATTATATTTTGACGTAGCTGGGTTATTGTATTAAATTGTTATAAACCAAGATGGTTTTGAGGTTTTTTGCTTCCAGGAACAAATAATTATTCAATGAGACCCAATCGTGGAGCTATTAGAAAAGCAATACTTTCAAGTTGTTGAATTCCTCAGATCCGCAAAACGGGTTTTGGTGATAACCGGGGCTGGCGTTTCTGCCGAATCAGGCCTTCCAACCTACCGTGGCATTACGGGACTTTACAACCAGACCACGACTGAGGACGGCTACCGGATCGAAACGGCCTTATCGGGACCGATGTTCCAACGCGACCCGAAAATCACCTGGAAATATATCGCTCAAATAGAAGAATCCTGCAGAGGAAAACGTTTTAACCGGGCACATGAAATCATTTCCGAGATGGAAGGCTATTTCAACAATGTTCTGGTTTTAACCCAAAATATCGATGGCTTTCACCACCAGGCGGGTTCGAGCAACGTCATCGATATTCATGGTGACGTACACGATTTGATTTGCGCTGAGTGCGACTACACCAACCGGGTTGAGAATTATCAAGGAATGGACATCCCGCCATACTGCCCTAGTTGCCAAAAGGTTTTAAGGCCGAATGTGGTTTTGTTCGAGGAGATTTTACCCTATGAAAAGCTGCAAAGGCTTGATCAGGAATTCAGAAAAGGATTTGATGTTTATTTCTCTATCGGGACCACCAGTGTTTTTCCCTACATAGCCCAACCCATGCTGGACGCGAAAAGAAAACGGGTTCCAACGGTCGAAATCAATCCTTCTGAGACAGAAATATCGGGTTATGTTGACGTGAAGATCGAAGAAAAGGCCGGAGAAGCCCTCGATCAAATCTGGAAACTTTTTCAAGGATCCATTACTAATTCCTGAGTCGAACAACTTCCCCCTGTTATTCTTCTCCCTTCCCATCAATCATCTTATATTCCTTGGAAATATCGATTCTAAATTTGCCAGATTTGGATCGGTTGATTTGTTCGGTCGCCTTAAGGGTAGCTGTATTTAGGTCTTCCGCGGTTTTAATAACCGTTGGGGTCAGGAAAATCAGAAGGTTCGTCTTTCTCGACTGGCTGGAATAGGTCTTAAAGAGCCAGCCCAGTACTGGAATGGAACCAAGACAGGGGGTTTTTAGTTCGATGCTGCTGATTTCGTCACTGATCAGACCACCAAGGGCGATGGTCTGTTTATCCTCGACAACGATTTTGGTTTTAAGTGAGCGGTTTAAAGTGGTAATGGCCCCTTGGTTGAGCATGGAACCAACTGCGCCTTCGACCACGTTGCTGGAAGTTTCATCGATCTGCAATTCAATGGAATTGTCCGAGTTGATCTGAGGGGTGATCTTTAAGGAGATGCCAACTTCCTTGTAGTCGATCGTTGTTGTTGTATTGCCGTTGGGATCTACTTTCGTACTGCCCAGGGTCGGAACGATTTCACCGACTTTGATTTCAGCGGGTTCGTTATTTAAGGTCAGGATCTTGGGACTGGAAAGGATGTCGATTTCGGTATCCTGCTGAGTGGCCTTGATGAAAGCGTTGAACGTACTGAAGGTTTTTCCGCCGAAGGAAATCGGTCCCCCGATCACTCCGATGACGGCTCCCCCCGGGGTTGTTGGGGGAAAGGTCTTGGGTAGTCCGGTCGCCCCAACGCCGCCCACCGTCGTCACCGCGGGGATATCGTTTCCTGCCGTATCTTTGATGCCGGTTTGAGTGGAAACGTTTCCGGCCTGCCACTCAATTCCAAGGTCCAGGCTCTTATCCAGTTTAACTTCCATGATCAAAGCCTGGATAAAGACTTGCGAGCGCATGACATCCAACTCTTTGATCACGTTTTCCAGGGTTGGAAAATCCGATGTATCGGCGAAAATCACCAGTGCGTTAGACGGGATATCCGGGATAATTGAAACAATGGCTGGCGGAGTGCCTCCTTTGCCGCCCCTTCGGTTGGCGTTTTGCAAGGATTTGGCGACGTTTTGAAGGACCTTGGAAATTTTTTCGGCGTTCGCGTTTTTAAGGCGGTAAACCCGGATATTACCCTCTCCCGAATCCATTTTTTGATCCAATTGGGCTACCAATTGTTTGATTTTTATTATCGTTTTGGGATTGCCAATTAAAATTAAATCATTGGTTCGTTTATTGGCCAAAACCCGAATGATGGGATCAACGTTTTTTGGGGTTCCTGGTTCCTTGAAAATCCGCTCTATCAAACCGGCCGTCTCGGTCGAGTCCGCATTAATCAAAGGAATGATCTCCAGATTCAAAAGAGTATCTGAACTGTCTTCCTGGTCGATGATGCGCACGATCTCGGCGAACCGCTGAGCATCCTGTTTCGAGTCGCGGATGATTAAGATGTTGGCGCTGTCGATCCCGACCAGGACCGCGTGTTTTGAGATCAAAGGCGCAAGACTGGAGCGGATGGTTCTGATGTTGACGTTCTTAACGGGAATGACCCGGGTCACGAAGGAGCCCTGGTTGATATTCTTCCCTTTTTTGTAGATAGGTGTCGAAGTCGTTTTCGCGACTTGAGAATTAATGATCCGGGTAACTTTTCCCTCGTCGATGGTTGAAAGACCGTTGATGCTTAAAACAGCCTCGAATATCTTATAAGCCTCATCGGCGGTAAACTCTTCGGTCGAAAGAAGCGTGATCTTTTTGCCTTTGAACTCTTTTTCATTGTAGATAAAAGTTCTTCCGGTAACCTTGCTCATCAGTTTGATAATGCTGCCAACCTCAACATCATCAAAATTCAACTGGGTTTTCGGTTTGCTTCTGGCAAAGCCAGCTTCGCTGAGAATCCCCAGAAACAATAAACAAAACAAAACGAAAAGGGCCTGCTTGTTAGCGAATATATTCTTCAAGTTAAAACCAATATGTGGGTTCAGGATAAGTCGGGTGACGGTACGTTCTTCTATTCGACGGGGCAATCTTATCCCTTTAAAAAGCATAATTTTAGGTATAAAAAACTATTTTTGCAACGAAATAGCGTTGTCTTTGATTAAATCAAGCACTAATCCTGCTGGATTGAGTCATTTTTTATCTTGAGAGGAAGCGGAATTTAGATGGATCAGGGCGGCCGCGTACCCTCCCCCAAAACCGTTATCGATGTTAACGACCGTTACTCCGGCCGCGCAGGAGTTCAACATGGTCAATAGGGGGGCCAGACCATTGAAATTGGCACCATAACCAATACTGGTCGGTATGGCAATCACCGGTTTTTTGACCAACCCTCCTACCAGACTAGGCAAAACACCATCCATACCCGCGACGACGACAATCGCCCTCGATTCTTTTATCTTGTCCAGGTTGCTAATTAAACGGTGCACCCCGGCGATCCCGACATCATAAATTCTCTCCACCCTGCATCCCATATGCTCCGCGGTCAGGGCGGCTTCCTCAGCGACAGCGATATCAGATGTTCCTGCGCTCACCACCGAGATATATCCCTCGGGTAATAAGATGGATTTTTCCGGTTTCCAATGAAGGATACCCGCGTCCTCACTAATGGATAATTCCTTGAATTCCTCGCAAAGCTCCTTTAAAACTTCATTGGACAACCTTGTTATCAACAAAGGCTTTTTCGCGTCTAAAAAAGCTTTGGTGATTTGGCGCAGCTGACTTAGGCTTTTTCCCTCGCCGAATATCGCCTCAGCAAACCCAGTTCTGGATTCCCGGTTAAAATCAAGCTTGGCAAACCCCAAATCCTCGATCGTCTTCAGTTGGCTTAATACTTCCTGTTTCGTAATTTTCCCCGCCAACAGGGAATCAATCAGCTCTTCGATTTCCATGGGTTAATTTTTTATTCATACTGCCGCTTTCAAAACCGTTTAAATCAAGAGTGATATATAAAAAACCCAGTTCTTTGAGCTTTTTTGTCACTTCCATACATCGCTTGAGCAGTTTTTCAAAATCCTCCGTGAGAACCTCGATTCGCGCTATTTCATCATGATGTCGTACCCTCACTTGTTTAAATCCGAGGGATTTCAAAAAGAATTCCGCCTTATCGATCTGACTAATTTTCTCGGGAGTGATAGGCGAGCCGAAAGGAATTCTCGAGTTCAGGCAGGCAAAGGACGGCTTATCCCAATTAGGGAGCGAAAGCTCTCTGGACAGCTCTCTGATCTCGTCTTTGGTCAGCTTGACATCCGCCAAGGGGCTTATGATTCCCTTTTCCTTTTTCGCCAGAAGGCCCGGTCGATAATCCCCGAGGTCATCCGCGTTCGTGCCGTCCAGTACATAGGGGATATCAAGCTCGCTGGCCAATTCGTTCAGATGCCCGAAAAACTCCTCTTTGCAGTAGTAACAGCGGTTTACTGGATTAGCAAGAATATTGGGATTGTCAAAATCATTCACGTTGGTTGTGACCAGTTTAACCTTAAGACTTTTGCCCAGCTTCTGGGCTTCATCGAATTCCCAGTCCGGAAAGGATTCCGCTTTAACCAGCACCGCAGTAACCCCTTCTCCCAATTCATCAATGGCGCGCTTCAATAAAAAGGTGCTGTCGATTCCTCCTGAAAACGCTACCATCACTTTTTTAAAACCCAAGAGCATATCGCTCAGGTCTTTGTTTTTTTTATCTAATGATGACATTTATGTCTATCAATCCAAGCTATATGACCGCTAAAAAACCCTATTATCGCAAAGGAACTTTTTACTATAGACAACCGATTAAACTTGGTAAAGCGGTAAATAAAACAAATTGTTGATATGACAGGATATACTGCGTCAGCTTTATCATCCGATTCAAGATCCACGCGGATATTTAAGGGTCGGTAATTTTTTCAGATAAACGATAACTCTGTAAGGGCAATAGCCATTGCGTCTATTGATTGTTGAGTACAGTCAACAAATGAAGCGGTTGTTGAGTCTTCCTTGCGTCTCAGCTCGGAACCGGTCTCATAGGTGGATTAGTCTTCTCTAGGGCCGAGCGGCACGATTCCGCTGGGATTTATGGTTTTGTGGCTTTGGTAATAATGCCTTTTAATATGCTCCATATCGATCGTCTCTTTGATGCCGGGGATATGACAGAGTCGCTTAAGATAAGCCGAGAGATGCTTAAAATCCAGGATTCGGTTGCGGTTGCACTTAAAATGCCCGACATAGACCGGATCAAACCGGACCAGGGTCGTAAAAAGCCGCCAATCAGCCTCGGTGATCATTTCTCCCGTCAGATAGGTTTGCGTCGATAGTTTTTCTTCTATTGCATCAAGTGCTTCGAATAAAAGATGAAAGGCTTCCTCGTAAGCTTTTTGACTCGTCGCGAAACCGCACTTGTAAACGCCGTTGTTGATCCGCTCATAGACAAAGGCATTGATTTCATCGATTTGCTCTCTTAAAGGCTCAGGGTAGTAATCAAGGCTCTGGTCTCCCCATTTGTCGAAAGACCGGTTAAGCATGCGGATGATTTCGGATGATTCGTTATTGACGATGGTCTTTTTCTTTTTATCCCACAGTACCGGAACCGTTACTCTGCCCGAATAGTCCTTTTGAGCGATTTGATAGACTTCGTATAGATATTCGCATCCGTTAACCCAATCAGCAGTACAACCCCTGTTTTCGCTAAAGACCCAGCCGTTTTCCAGCATCAGAGGATCGACGATTGAAACGGAGATAACCTTCTCAAGCCGCTTCATTTTTCTGAAAATCAGGGCACGGTGAGCCCAAGGACAAGCCAGGGATACATAAAGGTGGTATCTCTCCATTTCCGCGGGAAAGTCGGAATCCGGGTCCGCATGAATCCAGTGTCGGAAGCGGCTTTGCTGTCTTTGAAACTCGCCGTCCGTCTTTTTAGTATCATACCAACTGTCCCGCCATTTCCCTTCGACCAGTAAGCCCATCGCCCTACCCCGAGTATAATGAGTTAAAGTTTGTCCCGCTTAAGAATCCAGTCAATCTCATCGTCCTTTTCTTGCCAGAGACGGTTGACCCATATCTGAAATTGCCGTTTGTAATGCTCGTCAGTCGAATAATCCCCAAAAAGCAATTCTTTCGGAATCGGTTTGCTGTCCACCTTAATGACGAGCCGGTTCATTTTGCCTCTTAAAAAATCCCACAGTTTCTTTTTCCCGTCACTATAAACGATCGTGACATTCAAAATGCGGTCGAATTTCCCAGGAAGACTGTTGATGGTCGTCGCGATTCCGCCGGCTCTCGGCTTCAGAAGGTGCTTAAAGGGAGAGTTTTGTCTCTCGTGTTTCTCCTGGGTGATACGGGTTCCCTCCAAAAAATTAATCAGGGTCAAGGGGCGATCCCTGATCTTGTTAACGGCCTTTTGGGCGGTTAAAAGATCCTTTCCCGAAAGATGCGGATTTCTTTTCTTTTGGGCTGCCGAATAACGCTTCATGATGGGAAAATCCAGAATCCAAAGCCCCAGTCCCAGAAAAGGCACCCAAATAAGCTGACTCTTGGTAAAAAAACGGACCATAGGAATCTTCCTGTTAAAAAGATACAGGAATAATAGAATGTCGATCAGGGATTGATGATTGGAAACAATCAGGTAAGATGCTTTTTTATTGAAATTACATGGGTTGTTTATTTCCCATTTATTTTTATAAACCAAGTCGATCAGAAAAATATTGATACTCGACCATGTTTCCACAATAAAAACATAAGCGTGAAGGAATAAAGCCCTGGCAGGGGTAATGAAAAACAATAACCTGATCAAAAAGACCCCATAGAGCAATAAAGACCAAAAAACAAGACTTAAGATAAATACGCAGAGGTAAAAAAATCCCAAAACATAAAGAATCCCCGAGACAATCAAGCAAACCCCCGTTAATCATTTAAGTTAATTCAATGATATCTGATCGATCCATACTTTGACATCACATCAAATCCCGAGTCCAGTCTAATTTTCAGGTTTTTTCTCTTCAAAAATCAAGGATAGGGAATTGAGGCAATAACGCAATCCTCCCGGTTTTGGCCCGTCATTAAAAACGTGTCCCAAATGGCTGTCGCACCTGGCGCATAAAATTTCGGTTCGGATCATACCGCGCTGGTGGTCTGGCGACTCCGAGACGTTATTTGGAGAGTATGGTTTTGTAAAGCTGGGCCAGCCGGTTCCCGAGTCAAATTTATCTCCAGAGTCAAAGAGCTTGTTTCCGCAGCATACGCAGTGAAAAACACCTTCTTGATGATGATCCAGGTACTTTCCGCTGAAAGCCGGTTCGGTTCCTTTCTCGCGGCACACATAATAGGCTTCATCGCTTAACAGTTGACGCCATTCCTTCTTATCTTTAACGATTTTCCCGGTCATGATCCTCCAGCTTTAATATTTGGAATGATTATTTGGCGAAGATCAATAAACCAGATTATTTAACGCCGGTTTTCTGATCACCGCTTGACTAAATTTAGCACAGGCTGTCAGAATTTTTATTAATTTATTATAAAGTGTTATTATTAAATTTTAAACCATTTATTCTGTTGGAGCAATATGGGATTTAATGTCGCGATCGCCGGAGCGACCGGAGCGGTTGGCGCGGAGTTGATTGATTTATTGGCAAGAAGAAATTTTCCAGTTGAGAATCTGACGCTTTTGGCATCGAAACGTTCTGTGGGCAAGAAACTAAACTACAACGGGAAGGAAATTGCGGTAAAAGAGTTGACAGAAAATTCCTTTCAGGGAATTGATATCGCGTTTTTTTCAGCCGGAGCCAGCCGTAGCAAGGAGTTTTGTCCCTCAGCGGTAAAATCAGGCGCTGTTGTTATCGACAATTCCAGTGCCTTTCGTATGGAAAGGGAAGTCCCTTTGATCGTTCCGGAAGTCAACCCGGAGGCGACCTTCAGCCATAAGGGAATCATCGCCAATCCCAACTGCTCGACGATCCAGATGGTCGTCGTGTTAAAGCCGCTGCATGACGCGGCCAGGATCAAGAGAGTGGTGGTCTCGACCTACCAGTCCGTTTCCGGTACCGGAGCCCAGGCAATCGAGGAACTTAAAAGCCAGATCGAGAGTTATGTCAAGGGGTCTGAAATGAAGATATCTATCTATCCATATCAAATCGCCTTCAACGTCATCCCCCATATCGATGTTTTTATGGAAAATGGCTACACCAAGGAGGAGATGAAGATGGTCGAAGAGACCTGCAAGATCATGGACGCGCCGGAAATTAAGGTTTCAGCTACTTGCGTCAGGGTTCCCGTTTTCAGAGCTCATTCCGAATCGATCCAAATCGAAACCGAAAAAAAACTCACGGCTTCAGAAGCGACCCGAATCCTCCGCCAGGCACCGGGAATCATCGTCAAGGATGAAAGAGAGCCGGGAGGTTATCCGGTACCTCTTGAAGTCTCGGGAACTTTTGAAACTTATGTGGGTCGCCTCAGGGAGGATATTTCCGTTGAAAACGGGCTTGCTTTCTGGGTGGTTGCCGATCAACTCTACAAGGGCGCAGCTCTCAACGCCATTCAGATCGCCGAGCTTTTGATCACCGATCCAAGAGGATTAAAGAAATAAGGTTTCAAACTCATCATGGGTGGAGATGTCATTAATTTGGTTATGATCGTCTCCAGCCTTTAGCTCGCCTGTGTCAAACTATGACACTTCTCCGATTAACTGATGGTTTGAGAATTTTCTCTTTATTAATATCAATACTACGGATAGACCTCTTTTTTATTATAAAAAAATCAGCAAACCGCAAAATCGTCATTTTATTAATAAGGGATTGTAAAGTTGCTTTTTAATATATAAGGTTAACTTAAAACTTTTTGTGGCGCGTTTA